>CAMLFX010000048.1 GCA_946479435.1 uncultured Sphingobacteriales bacterium
TGCTAAACTTGCTCCCATTTTTCCTGCCGTAATATATCTTGTGACCGGTTCTGAATAGCACAAATACCACTAAGACTGAAACCGCTAATATTAACCACATATTCATAAAAAGAGAACGTTTACTTGTATGTAGTAACATCGTGCCATGTAATAACAACCAAGTATGGCTGGAGATATATTTTGTAGGGAACCTAAAATTTAATGGTTCGACATTTCTATTTATCCAATTGAATATAAAAGCCGCTATAGTAGCGGGTTTACTATTGTGAATCTCTTTGGACGTTTATTGAACCGGAATATTGATGAACTTAAAGCTCTAGCAATACATTAAATTGTTTGTTTCGTATATTGAATAATGGACGATAGCATTTTTTTTATAGCGAGTATGCCAGATACCCGCCCAGCAGATTACTATATTGGATATATGGACGGGTGTGTCTTTATAGACTTTGACAATGGTGACAATGGGGAAATATGCCTGAAACGAATATCCTTTGATGGATATGGTTGTTGCGATTTGGGAAATCTTTCTTTGCCTTTGACTCTTGACGACTCTAAAACTTTTAAGAACATCATTCAGGATAATATTAAAGATCAAAAAACACTCGGTACAATAATAAAGAAAGCTATATCACTAAATTCTGAACATATTTGGAGGGATGCACTGAAAGAATATTATTTGATATGACAGCCATAATATTTAGTTATTGCATCAAATGCTATCATCGGCTCGATATTCATAAGGGCATTACGATGAAAGCTGCTATAGTAGTGGCTTTCATACTTTATGACCCGGATTGGACTTACATCGCACCAAATCCATAATGACCTAAAGCTATTAACAACCTAACTCACCGATTTTAAAAACATTCAAGACTTGAATATGTTCTAATTGAAAGAACGTCTGAAATCCAAGGGCGACACACTGGTTTTAAGTTTAAATAGTTTGCTAAAGGACTGGGGATGTTCAAATCCTAATTCATAGGCTATCTCGCTGATCGAAGCCTGACTTGTCGACAACTGCTCCTTTGCTTTTTCAATCAGGTGGTTATGAATGTGCTGTTGTGCATTTTGCCCGGTAAGTGATCGCAGCATATCACTTAAATAATTGGCACTGACGTTTAATTGCGCAGAAAGAAATTGGACAGTTGGAAGCCCCTGCTTTTGTGCGCCTGGTAACTTGAAGTACGTGTGTAAAATGTCTTCTACCCTTTGAAGCAAATCGCTGCTTACCGCCTTACGGGTGATGAATTGCCGGCTGTAGAACCTGTTGGCATAATTCAGCAGTAATTCAATCTGAGAGATAATAACATCCTGGCTGAAATTATCAATTCTGCCTTTTAATTCTTCTTCAATACTTTGAAAAACAGAAATGATCGTGGTTTTTTCTTTCTCTGATAAGTGCAACGCTTCATTGATAGAATAGAAAAAAAAACCATACTCTTTAATTTTTCTGGCGAGTTCGTAACCCAGTAAAAAATCCGGGTGGAAAAGTAAAGTATAACCAGATTGATCACTTAGTGATCCGTGCGCCCCTGTGATTTGATTCGGCGAAACAAAAAACATTCCCCCCTCTTTGAAATCGTAGTAGTGTTGCCCATATCTGAACTTTCCCTGGAAGTTCATCTTATAAGAAATTTTGTAGAAGCTTAAGATGTGGGGAGTGGGAAGTCTTTCTAGCGAAATGGTGCCTGTGGCATTATTTATCAGACTTACCAATGGGTGCATAGGTGCCGGTATGTCCAGCACCTTATGCAACCTTGATAAAGAATTGAATCTATGGTTAGATATTTCATCCTTCATATTGCCTGCTTATTGTTTGCTTTCAATGCTACCCAATGCACCCTGTACTCCGTTAAGGGCTTTCTTTGCATCTTCCCAACTTAAATCGTTTGGATCAAATGCACTCCGAATATACGCAAGAATGCTTTTGCATACAAAGGCAACACGCTCTGGGTTTTCATCACTTGTCTCCAGGGCATCATAGCCTGATATACCGCCAAAGATATGCTCAGCGCCAAATATCGTAAGCAGGTCCTTAGGACCGGGACTTTGGTAATATGCGTCTGCACGCCAATTGTCCACATCGGAAAACATGAGGTTTTTATCTTTGTCGCCATTCACGATAAGTGCGGGTAAAACCATGGTGTGGAAATTAGATTCGGCCAATACAGGGTAATGCTGTCTCGCGGCTCCGTTAAATCCTTCGGGTCCACCAGACACGCCAATCAGTACCCGGGCTTTTAATCTTGGTTCTGCGGCATTCACTATTTTACCAGTTACGGGATCCGTTACTTCCATACCAGCCAGCATAGCTACCGTCTGGCCGCCCATGGAATGGCCAATCGCAGCAACTTTGGTTTTATCAACCCTTTCGCTCAAACCTGGTACTGTGAAAATAATTTCGTGCAGATGATCGAGGATGTATTTCATGTCCTCTGCTCGCGAATTCCAAAATAAGGGTGCTTCGGGAATGGATGGGTCAAGCGTCAGTGTTTTGGAATCCTGGTGTGTCGGTTGAATGACGACAAACCCGTGTGAAGCAAAAAAATCAGCAAGAGGTCCATAACCTCTGTAGGAAGAGAGAAAGTTAGAGGCGCCATGCCCGTGCGAAAGAAGGATGACCGGCAGGTCGTTTCCGCTGGCAGGAGCAGAAACTTTTATTTCCATGTCTACGTGGCGGCCGGGAACTGATAATACAACCGGACTAAAGGCGATAATTGGAGCTTGTGACTGTTTCATTTTATTATTAATCAATTTTTGATATAGGCAAAGTTCATCAGTCTTCAGCTCACCGGCGTAGTGAAATCGGGGCATTTCGTAGCCAAACTCCGGTAAGAGTAACATTCGCCTTGCTAAGAATGTTAGAGGGGTAATAAATAGCGTGCAAGCTATTTACGGTTTAACTTAGTCAATCCGTTACTTTAGCCATTGGCAGTATCAACACGCTACAGTTTTTCGGCGGAGGAGAAGAAAATTAGAAACTAAACAGTACAGAAATATGTCACCGCGCAGTCAGACGTAATAAGACTCGAACCGATGGACAAACAACTAAATGCATCGGATTCGACAGAAAAACACATCGAATCAAAAAGCCTTCAAAGTCATTGATTTTGAAGGCTTTTAATTTTCTTGTGATCCGGATTGGATTCGAACCAATGACCCTCAGCTTAGAAGGCTGATGCTCTATCCAACTGAGCTACCGGACCAATTTGCGGTGGCAAAGCTAATTAAAAACTTCAAATAATCGGGGGGGAAGTCTATTCTTTACCTTTTACAGGTATGGGCGTAGGCGCCTGTCCATCTTTCAATGCGTCTATGGGTATCAGGTTCTGCACATAGTTCCAATATCCGTTATCCCATTTAAAACCATCATATTCGCCACTGGGCACATACGTGTATTTGCGGTTGGGGTCGTTCACCTGCGATACCAGCTTATCGAAATATACAGCGTTCAGGTCGGCATCCCAGTTCATCGATGCCTGTACTTCCTTTTTATATTCTATTATAAAACGGTTTATCCTTTCTGTAGGCCTGCCCTGTGAACGAACATTGAAAATAGGCGCACCAAATACAGGGCCCTTAGCCGTTATGGTCATAGGGTCCATCACTTTTTTATTGCTTATGGCGCTGGATGCATTAAGACCAAATAGCGTATATATCGTCTGTCCATCCACCTCATTGGGCATTATACGGTAGTATAGTGCACCATACCATTTACCTCCGGTCAATACACTATCTTCTGCACCTTTGCTTAGGCTACCGCTATAATCGAATAGAGGATAAAGTTTTAACTCTGCACTGTTCATTTGTATAGCGCCATAATACCTGCGTGTTATATCTGTTGGCGCTATCGACCAGTTAAATATCCTGAACGTTTTATCTTCAGGGTACAATATGTTTATTTTCTTTTGCAGTTCATCGAATGGATAGCTATAAGAACCTTGCAATTTCAGTGCTCTCACAAGCTGCTTTACAAATTTTTCATTGTACAATGAGCGTTCATCAGGTATAAAAGCATTGTACATAGAATCGGCAGTAACCACCAGCGAGTCTTCCATCACTTTTAGCTGTGCATCTTGCGCAAAAGACGCCTTACTCACTACCAATAATAATAAAACAATTAGTATTAAACTCTTATTGAACACGGCCTGTAAACATTTACTCCAAACCTAAACATTTTTCCTTAAAAGCCTATGGCATAGTATTGTTAAACTATGTTTTTAACGTAAAAGCATTTATTTTCGGGCTTAAATACAGAGCGCATGCATCTGATACAACAGATACTTTTCATATTACTTGCCGGTACAGCCATATTTTTATTCGCTAAAAAAGTGATAGAAATACGCCGAAACATTAATTTGGGTAGAAACGAAGACCTAACTGATAATAGTGGCCAACGCTGGAAAAACATGACACTCCTGGCCCTTGGTCAGCAAAAAATGTTTAAAAGGCCCACCCCGGCTATATTGCACTTACTGGTATATGTTGGGTTTATCATCATAAATGTTGAGATACTTGAAATCATCCTCGATGGCATTATTGGCACCCATCGGCTGTTTGCCCCGTTCATTGGCGGGCTTTATACTTTTTTAATTGGTTTCTTCGAAGTACTGGCTGCACTTGTATTAATATCATGTGTCATATTCCTTATCCGTCGTAATATTTTAAAAGTAGCCCGTCTTAACCAGCACGAGCTGGATGGCTGGCCAAAGAGCGATGCCAACCTCATTCTTATCACTGAAATAGTGTTGATGAGCCTGCTATTAACGATGAATAGCACAGATCTGATCCTTCAAACCCGTGGTGTTGAGCATTATACCGCCACTACCCCATTCCTGGTATCCAGCCAATTGATGCCATTATTTTCAGGCTTGTCAACAAGTACACTTATGGGTATTGAGCGTACTGCCTGGTGGTTGCATATAGCAGGTATTTTCGCTTTTCTTAATTATCTGCCGTATTCCAAGCACTTTCATATCATACTAGCCTTCCCCAATGCATACTATATGCGTTTGCAACCACAAGGTGAAATAACTAATATGAAGGAGATACAAAACGAAGTGCTGTACATGATGCAACCGGAACTGGCACCACCAGCAACAGACGAGCAACCAGCACATCAACGTTTTGGCGCTAAGGATATCATGGACCTAAGCTGGAAGAATTTGCTGGATGCTTATTCATGCACAGAGTGCGGACGTTGTACAGCCTCATGCCCCGCAAACATTACCGGCAAAAAACTGTCGCCGCGTAAAATAATGATGGACACGCGCGACCGTATGGAGGAAGTAGGTAAAAATATAAATACCAATAAAACCTTCCAGGAAGATGGTAAATCGCTGGTGCACGATTATATATCTGTTGAAGAGCTGCGTGCCTGCACTACTTGCCAGGCTTGTGTGGAAGCTTGCCCGGTAAGTATAAATCCTTTAGATATTATTCAGCAATTAAGGCGCTATCTGGTTATGGAAGAAAGTAATAGCCCGCAGGAGTGGAACCTTATGTTTAGCAATATAGAGAACAATATGGCACCGTGGAAGTTCAGCCCCGATGAAAGAGACCGTTGGGCTGAGGAAATGTCAGCACAATCGTAATTGTGACGCTTATAATTTCTAATTTAATTTTTTGAATTGAGTACGATGCAGATAAAATCAATGGCGGAATATGCGGCGAATGGCGAAACACCCGAAGTGTTATTTTGGGTGGGTTGTGCGGGTAGCTTCGACCAAAGAGCGCAAAAAATAACCAAAGCTTTTGCGCAGATATTAGATAAAGTAGGTGTGCAGTTTGCTATACTGGGCAAAGAAGAAAGTTGTACGGGCGATCCTGCACGCCGTGCGGGCAATGAGTTTCTGTTCCAAATGATGGCGTACAACAATATTCAGTTGCTGAATATGTACAATGTGAAAAAGATCGTTACTACCTGCCCTCATTGCTTCAATATCATAAAAAACGAATATTCGGAATTGGGTGGCAACTATGAAGTGATACACCACACCACTTATCTGCAACAACTTATAAACGATGGCCGCGTGCGCCTGAAAGATGGCGGCGAATTTAAAGGCCGGAAAATTACTTATCATGATAGCTGCTACCTTGGCCGTGGCAACAATATATACGAAGCCCCGCGCGAAGTACTGCAAGCGCTGGATGTAGAACTGGTAGAAATGAAACGTTGCCGTACCAAAGGCCTGTGTTGTGGTGCTGGTGGTGCGCAAATGTTCAAAGAGGAAGAACCTGGCGCTACCCGTATCAATTTCGAACGTTCTGCAGAAGCTATTGATACCGGGGCAACCATTATTGCCGCCAACTGTCCTTTCTGTACTACCATGCTTACCGATGGTGTGAAAAATAAAGAAAAAGAAGATAGTGTATTGGTAATGGATGTCGCCGAAATGGTTGCCCGCTCACTTGCCGATTAATAGATTTTGCTGATAGCTATTGAATTTAGCTTTACTGCTGCATCAAAATTTCTGATGTAACTTTGCAATATGTTTACTAAGGAACTGGAAGAATTATTACCCAAAGAATTTTCTGAGAATGCACGTGTTTGGATATACCAAAGCAGCCGTGCTTTTATTGAAAAAGAAGAGTTGGAAATAAATGAGCAGCTCCACCAGTTCTACGCACATTGGCAATCGCATGGCATACCCGTAAAAGGCTGGGCAAAACTTCTTTTCAAACAGTTCATAGTTTTTATAGCCGATGAAACCGATGTACAGGTTAGTGGTTGCAGTACCGATTCTTCTGTTCGCATTGTAAAAAGTATTGAGCGCCAGTACAGCGTTAATATGTTCGACCGGATGATGCTTACTTTCCTTGTAGATGGTAAAGCACAAATGCTACCTTACAATCAAATACAATACGCTTTAGAAAAGGGCTATATCAATAAAGAAACTCCGCTATTCAATAATATAGCTGCTACTAAAAAAGAACTGTTTACCAACTGGCTGATACCAATAAAGGACAGCTGGCTTGCAGAACGTGTGCAGTTTTAATACTTTAAGTAAAAGCACACAAGATACCACCCATCACTCCCATACTTATTGCCCAGTAGCCTAAATGTATAAGCACATACTTGGCACTCTTACGCTCAAATAAAGCATTAATACCAATTATGGGTAATGCTATGAAAATAGCAGCCATTGTGCCGTGAAGTGCCCCATGCTTGAATGTACGAAAGTTACTACCATACTTTCCCATAAATGCAGCAACATCGTTATAAGCTGCTGAGCCTTTTTCGAATGCATTAGGTTCGCTTTGAACAATTGAATACAAATGAAGCTGATGTATAACTAAAACACTCAAGGCAAGCGATAACATAATACTGAAGACAAAACTCAGGAAAAACACCAGTGCCATATTCGCTTTCCTTAATTCCTCTTCTGCCAGGCCCGTGCTCTTCATCCATGCAGCCCCCATTACTTTAGGGTTGTACCAAATAAAACCCATTACAAGTGGCACCAGTGCAGCTAATAAAATAATCAATAAGTTTGGTTGCATAGCGTATGTTTTAGTATAAAAATAATTATTTAATTTATATATAATAAAATAAATAAGCCCCGTGGAAATTCTCCATGGGGCTTATTTAGTATACAGTTATTAGCTTATTGCTTATTCCATTTCAATTGCTTTGCAATTTTCTGATCATCACTGCTCACCTTTATCAGGTATAAGCCTGTAACAAGATCGTTTGATGGCAATGATATTGATTGTTGGCCCATACTATATTCACCTGCATGGTGCCATACATGTTTGCCTGTTACATCTATTATATCAATATTTACATTACTCTTACTTTGTAAATTGAATACAAGATGAGCATCGTTATGCGATGGGTTAGGTATTACGGCAACATTCTGCAGTTGCGCATTTACATTAGCAACACTGGTTGGCCATTGTACTGTTCCTACAGCGCTCTCTTCAGTAAATTCAGGTATCTCTACTCCATCAATATTTATTAAAAGTGTTGAGCTGAAATCAAGATTTATTTCGCTGCCTATTGCAGCATCATCAGGTACAGTAAATTGAAGTGTACCAACTTCACCTAAACCATTATTATAATTATGATCTGTATGTGCCTGTACCCAATCAACAGTATTATTACCCAAGTTCTTGTTGAAGTTGAAAAGATCACTACTTGACCCCATCCATGTTACATAATTATAAATAGTTGCAGGAGCCGTTAGTGTTACGCCACTGATGTTTACCCGCGTAGCCATACCAAATAACATGTGTACATTGTTCATTGCGTCACCCAATATTATAGGTATCGTAACTGTTCTGCCGGGTACAAATTCAATACCTGTCAGGTCAAATTTCAAGGGTGCTCCAGCTGTCGTTCTTTCTGCAGGCCTTGTATGCATAAGTCCGTAATTGCTGATAATTGGTGTCAGGTCCGCTATGTCAATACTACCATCACCGTTGCAGTCAGCATGCTTATGGTTTACACCGCTAATTGGGAAAGAGGTCACCCAATCGTTGCAATATTGCCCGTTCCATGTATTAGTAGCCCCTGGCCTTACTGGCCCTGTTTGCCCGTATGCCAGTGCCACATATAAAGGATCGTATAAGTTTACCACATTATCGCTGTTCGCATCTCCCGGCCATACGCTATCTACTGCGCAATTGCCTGGTCTTATAATAAGAGTATAATTTATCTGAGCACGTGGGCAGGCATTATCTCTTACATGTACCGGTATTAGAATAGGTGGCGTAGTAGCCGGATTCATGGTAACAGGTGCTGTGTATGCAATACTGGCTACACCAATACCAAGCCCGTTACCTGAGCTCGCAGTAAATGTCCAGCCCGATAATGAGGGTGCTGTTATATCAACATAAACTGAATCAGTAATAATATCATCAAAATTAACATTGATACTACCCGATTGGCCCGCGCATATAGTGCCTTCAAATACACTGCCACTCGCTGGTGCCGGGAAGGTAAAAGCATCGTGAGGTAAAGGCGCTGAACTTGTAAAAACCATAAAGTCACGCATGTAGCTGCCAATTAAACTTCCACCCCGGTATTCATCCACTCTCATTGCCAATGTTGTATTGCCTGGCATAGTACTCAGCATATCAATGGTATGCGTTGTGTTATTAATACTGATACTGCTACCCGCACCAAAAGGACTTGTAAGTGTATAGCCTACATTAGGTGTAATTGCAAAACCTGCCGATTGTAATGGATAAGCCAGCTTCACATCAAGGCTATCGCCATCGATATCAATAAGTTGCATAGGATAAGAAAAAGCAGTTCCGCTTTCCAGGTAATAATTCTCTTTAATTGGCCATATAGGGCTGCTATTTACACCATTGCTATTATCAAGCTTAGCCTCTACATACAATGCACCTCCCCCTATATTATTGGTAAAGTTTCTTGCACTTTCTGTGTAGCTTATTACCCAGTCGCTGGCTGGTGGCAGACTTACATTATCGGCATACAACCCTATAACTTTTCCGGGCTCGGTTGATGACGGTGTATTACAGCGGTTAATGTTTACCGGGCATGCATAATCTACTGTATCAATCTGCACCATAGGTAGCGTCACTAGTACAGTACTTCCTAATGATGCTGAAGATACACTTACAATTGCGCTTGAAGAAAAAGGCAACCCACCACAAAGCCTGTAGTTTTCCAGGTAAATGGTGTAACCTGCTCCGTTGAATTGATATTTGATTTGTGCACCTTCTACATGCGATGCATACATTTGATGCCCTAACAGCAGGCATGCAAAAGAGAGAAGAACTTTTTTCATAGATTATGGCTTTTAGAATTATTTAATAACAGAATAGAAAGCACTTCGCTACCATTGGTTGGGTGGGTGTTTTTCACATCAGGTCACTAATAATTGCTATCTGCACAAATCATAAACTAATAGTTAATCGTATATATGGTTACATACTTTCACGGTTAACCACATCAAACAAAAAATAAACTAAAAAAGGAGGCATAAGCCTCCTTTCATTATCTATTATCATTATATCTTAGAAACGCTCTAAACCATTAAAGAAGAAATCGCCTTCTATTTTAGCGTTTTCGTCACTGTCAGAGCCATGTACTGCGTTTTCGCCTATTGAAGCAGCATACATTTTACGTATGGTACCTTCTTCAGCCTGTGCCGGGTTAGTTGCGCCTATCAGTTTACGGAAATCCGCAACGGCATTCTCTTTTTCAAGTATAGCTGCTACTATCGGCCCGCTGCTCATGAACTGGGTCAGCTCGCCGTAAAAAGGGCGTTCTTTATGCACTTCATAAAAAGCGCCTGCCTGGTCAAGGCTTATCTGGGTATATTTCATAGCAACAATACGGAAACCCGCTTTGTTGATCATTTGCAAAATGTTACCAATATTGCCTGCGCGCACCGCATCAGGCTTAATCATTGTAAACGTACGATTAGACATTTTATGTTCTTTTATTATTATTTGACGGCGCAAAGGTAAGGCTAATTGATTAATTTCACCGTTCATTTTCTATCAGTTTCATGCAAGGAATACAAGAAGCGCTCCCATTATTACAAACACCTAAAAAGATATTTATAACTACCCACCACAAACCCGATGGCGATGCTTTGGGCAGTATGTTGGGTTTATACCTTTACCTGGTAAAAAAGGGACATACCGTTTTCCCTGTATCCCCCAGTGAAGTGCCCGACTTTCTGATGTGGCTGCCCGGTATTGATAATGTATATAATTATGAATCAGAGCCGAAACTCTGCGAAAAAGCACTGGCTGACAGCGATTTAGTATTCTGTCTTGATTTCAACGATTTCAGCCGTACCAAGCACCTTACACATCTTTTGTCCGGCAGCCCGAAACCAAAGATAATGATCGACCATCATCTGCTACCCAAGCCCATATGGGATTATGGTATGAGTGAACCCGGTAAAAGCAGTACTGCGGAAATGGTGTACGACTTTATTAATCTATCCGGCGATAATGATTTGATAGATAAAGATATTGCCGCTTGCCTGTACACGGGTGTTATGACCGATACAGGGTCTTTCCGCTTCCCCGCCACTACCGCCAGTGTTCATTTGATGATAGCCGACCTGAAACAAAAAGGCCTCGACCATACTAAGATACATGAGGAAGTATATGATTCCTGGACTTTGCGCCGCATGCAATTCCTTGGCTATGTGCTGCTGGAGAAAATGGAAATATTCCCTGAATTCCACACAGGGCTCATAGCGTTATCTAAAAAAGACATCAAATTGTTCGATGTAAATACCGGCGATATGGAAGGCTTGGTCAACTACCCGCTTAGCATTGCCAGCGTGCGTTTTGCGGTGCTCATCACCGAAAGAAACGACGAAGTAAAAATGTCTTTCCGCAGCAAAGGCGATTTTGATGTCAGCAGCTTTTCCAGGCAGTATTTTAACGGTGGCGGTCATTTTAATGCCGCAGGGGGCCGTTCCACCCAAAGTTTTCTCGATACGGTAACACATTTTAAACAAATTTTGTCCGATATTCACCCCCGCAATTAAACAAAACATGATAAAGAACGTTATTCCGGTTGCCTTTTTAGGCATTTCAGTATTGGCGCTTAGCTCTTGCAGCAATAATAGCTTCCAAAAAACAAAAGATGGTCTTGAGTATAAGATCATTAAAGATGAAAAAGGCACGCAAAAACCTGCCGTTGGCGATATAGTGCAAATGCACCTGCATATACACTATAGCGATGCTAAAACAAAAGATACCGTGCTGTTCGATTCAAGGAAAATGAACAACAATCAACCGGTTGAGTTTCCTGTAATGCCTGCGGCATTCAAAGGCGATTGGCCCGAAGGTATTAGCCTTTTAACACCTGGCGATAGTGCTACTTTCAAAGTGTCTATTGATTCTATCATGAAAATGGGACAGGGTACTTTACCGCCATTCATGAAGAAAGGTGAAAAAGTAACTTACGATGTTGTTCTTGTATCTGTAAAATCGAAAGCAGAAGCTGAAAAAGCAATGCAAGAGCAGTCTGCCAAACAAGTTGATGTCGACGATAAATTGTTGCAAGACTACTTCACTGCTAACAAATTGCAACCGCAAAAAACAAATTCTGGTCTGTATTATATAATAGAAAAAGAAGGTTCAGGAAACACAGTTCAGCCAGGCCAGCTGGTATCTGTAAATTATACAGGTAAAACTTTAGATGGTAAATCTTTCGATTCAAATGTTGATCCTGCTTTCTCTCATACCGAACCTTTAGAATTTCCTGCAGGTCAGGGTCAGGTTATCCGCGGCTGGGATGAAGGTATCCTTCTGCTGAAAAAAGGTAGCAAAGCAAAATTATTTATTCCTTCACCATTGGCTTACGGCCCGCAAAGCCCCGGCCCTGGTATCGCAGCAAATTCAGTGTTGACTTTCGATGTGGAAGTGCTGGATGTTAAAGAAGGTGGTAAAGGCCAGCAACAAATGCCCGTACAATAAACGATAAACCTTAAAATTCACACAACAGTTACTATGAAGTATTTCTTATCAGCCCTTGGTTTACTGGCTATCAGCGCTACTGCCGGTGCGCAAACCATGCAAAAATTACCTTCCGGCATCGAGTATAAATTTTTGAAAGATGCGCCGGGTACACAATACCCTGCAGCGGGAAATTTCATCGAAGCAAACCTGCTGACACGTTTAGGAGAAGACGGCACTATACTTTTCGATAGCCGTACCATGAACGATAATAAACCTGTACAGTTCCAGGTACAGGCACCTCAGTTTAAAGGCGACGTTATTGAAGGGGTAATGAAAATGACCCCCGGCGATAGCGCTATGTTCCTGCTTTCTATCGATTCGCTGGCTAAAGTCGGCCAGCAGATACCCAACGCTAAACTGGGCGAAGGACAGAAACTGGTGTATATCATACAATTGGTATCTGTAAAAACTCAGGAGCAGGTAGAAAAGGAAAAGAAAGCCAATGCTGCTGTGCAAACGGGTATCGATGATAAACTGATACAGGAATACCTGAAAAAGAAAGGCATCAAGGCAATGAAAACTGCAAGCGGCCTGTACTATAAAATCGATCGGGAAGGCACCGGGGCTACAGTAAAGGCAGGCGAACAGGCTACAGTTAATTATAGCGGCCGTACGCTGAATGATAGCACTTTCGATTCGAATGTAGATCCTGCTTTCCAGCACGTACAACCTTTCAGTTTCAATGTAGCCGGCCACCAGGTAATACCGGGTTGGGATGAAGGTGTTCAGTTACTGAAAAAAGGCACAAAAGCTACATTCTTCATACCATCTACGCTGGCTTATGGCGAACGTTCACCAAGCCCTAAAATACCAGCTAACTCTGTACTGGTATTCGATATTGAGGTAACTGATGTGAAAACACAGGAGCAAATAATGGCCGAACAAGCTAAAATGCAAAAAGAGCGCGAAGCAAATACAGGCCAGCAAAAAGCAACTGATGATAAGCTGATACAGGATTACCTGAAGAAAAACAATATCAAAGCAACAAAAACTGCCAGCGGTTTATACTACAAAATTGATAAACCCGGCACTGGCGAAAACGCTAAGGCAGGACAAAAAGTAACGGTTAACTATACGGGTATGACATTGAATGGTGAGAAATTTGATTCGAACGTTGATCCTGCTTTCAGCCACGTTTCTCCTTTTACCTTCAATCTTGCAGGCCACCAGGTTATTGCAGGTTGGGATGAAGGTGTACAACTGATGAAGAAAGGTTCAAAAGGTACCTTATATATACCTTCAGGCCTTGCTTATGGCGAACGCTCTCCCAGCCCTAAAATACCTGCGAATTCAGTATTAGTTTTTGATATTGAAGTAACAGGTGTAGAATAATGAAACTTAGTTGTAAGGCTATTATATTATGCATAGGGTATTTGCTGTTGGCAAATACCCTATTTGCTTATACGCACCAGGATACCCTGCGCGGCAGTAATGGCCGTGGTAGGAGCTGGTGGGATGTGCAGTATTATGATCTTACTTTTAATATAGATACTTCCAAAAGGAGTATTGAGGGCAACTGCTTCATTTTTGCGAATATAAATGGTAACGTAAAAGACAGTATGCAAATTGATTTGCAAGACCCACTCATAATAGATTCTGTTCAATATTCCTCCATTAAAAAACATGATATCAAACTCACCTTTAAAAAAGAAGGTGATATATGGTGGCTAACTGGTTTTGATAAAAACATTGTAGGTGACACTAGTATGTTAGGAAATACATCATTCAAAATAGATATATACTATCATGGTGTACCAAGAATAGCTAAACTCCCACCTTGGGAAGGCGGTTTTATCTGGACCAAGGATAGTGTCGGTAATCCTTGGGTAGCTGTAGCTTGCCAAGGATTAGGTGCCAGTGCATGGTGGCCGTGTAAAGATTACCAGGGAGATGAACCTGACGCAGGTATGCATATTTCTAGTTCTAGCTCAATAATTAGCAATGGTAAGAAACAAATATATAATGACTGGTGCGGCACTGCCAGAGCAAATGGTGCTAATATACCACCTACTCCAACCACCTATTATTGGGAGATAAACAACCCCATAAATACCTACAACACTACCTTTTACATAGGCGATTACGTTTCCTGGAAAGACACCGTAATGGGTGAAAAAGGACAACTCGATATGAGCTTCTACTGCCTGCGTTACAACGAACAAAAAGCACGTAAGCAATTTACACAAGCCAAAGACATGATCCATTGCTTTGAGTATTGGATGGGGGCCTACCCTTTTTACGAAGATGGCTACAAACTGGTAGAAGCGCCTTATCTGGGTATGGAGCATCAAAGCGCCATAGCGTATGGCAACGAATACAAGAATGGCTATCGTGGCAACGACAGAAGCAATACAGGTGTGGGCTTACTGTTCGATTTCATCATCATTCACGAAAGTGGGCATGAATGGTTTGGCAACAATATCACTGCGCAGGATATTGCGGATAACTGGATACACGAAGGGTTCACCACCTATACGGAAGGCCTTTATGCCGAATGGATAGCGGGTAAAGAGAAAGCATTCGAATACATTCGCGGCGAATGGGCCAATATCCGTAATGATAAGCCTGTTATTGGCGACTATGGTGTAAACGACGACGGTTCCGGCGATAAGTACGACAAAGGCGCTGCCGTAGTGCACATGATACGTATGATGATGAACGATGATGAAAAGTTTCGTCAGTTATTGCGCGGTCTAAACAAAGACTTCTACCATAAGATAGTGACCACAGCCCAAGTAGAACAGTATATTATAAAATTCACTGACTTACCATTACAGAAGTTCTTCGATCAATACCTGCGCACGCGCGATATACCTGTATTGGAATGGTATATCAAAAAGGATAAACTGTATTACCACTTTACCAATACTGTTGAAGGTTTTTCATTGCCACTCACCATTACCGATGGGGAAAAATCAGCAAACATCAAAGCCTCCGGTAAATTACAAAGCGTCAACTGGCAAAATGGTGGATACAATGTCAGTATCTCTAAGGACTTCCTTGTTCAACTTAAGCCTTGATTTTATTAGCTTGCAGCCTGCATGGCAAAGAAAGAAGTAGCGACGGAAACACCCTTAATGAAACAGCACCGGGAGATCAAGCAAAAGTATCCGGATGCCGTCTTGTTATTCCGTGTGGGCGACTTCTACGAAACCTTTACTGAAGATGCTATCATAGCATCGCGCGTGTTGGGTATTACACTTACCAAACGCTCCAACGGTGCTGCCTCTTCGGTTGAGCTGGCAGGCTTCCCGCACCATGCCTTAGATACTTACCTGCACAAGCTGGTGAAAGCTGGCTACCGTGTTGCTATCTGCGATCAGCTGGAAGACCCGAAAACAGTAAAGGGCATTGTGAAACGTGGCGTTACCGAACTGGTAACACCGGGCGTAGCCAGCAACGATAAGTTGCTCGATAACAAGACGAACAACTTTCTGGCTGCCTTGCACCTAAACGATAACGTATGTGGTGTTGCGTTCATCGATATAAGCACCGGCGAGTTCTACGCTGCACAAGGCAATGCCGAGTATATGGATAAGCTGCTGCAAAGCTTCAACCCATCGGAGGTTATCTTATCCAAATCGCAGAACAAGCGCTTCAAAGAACAGTTCGACTCCCGCGTATACACCTTCCTGATGGAGGACTGGATATTCCAGGAGCAATACACATACGATACATTGTTGCAGCATTTCCAAACCCAATCGCTGAAAGGCTTTGGTATTGAAGATGCAAAGGCCGCAAGTGTAGCTGCAGGTGCTGCTTTGCACTACCTGAAAGATACCGAGCACCCCAATCTGCAACACATCAACAGCATACAGCGTATAGTTGCCAACGAGTTCCTCTGGATGGACAGGTTCACTATCCGCAACCTCGAGCTGATACATACAGGCGATGAGAAAGGTACCAATCTGCTGCAAGCGCTCGATCATACCTATACGCCTATGGGTGCACGCCTGCTGAAGCGTTGGTTGATCTTCCCTTTGTTCGATATCAACCGTATCGAACAACGCCTTGACCTGGTCAGCCATTTCATTCTCGATCAGGACCTAAACCATTCACTCACTACTTTGGTAAAGCAGGTAGGTGATGTGGAAAGGCTGATAGGTAAGATACCTTTGAAGAAAGCCAACCCGCGCGAGGTAATGCAACTGGCGCGCAGTCTGCAACACATGCAGGATATGCGCGAACAATGTATCAAGTCCGATCACGATCCGCTTTGCCGTATTGTGCAACAGCTTATGCCGCTTACAGAATTGCAGGAACGCATCAAAGGTGTATTGGTTGATGATGCACCGGCACAAGCTAACAAAGGCGGCATGATACGCGAAGGTGTATCGGCCGAACTGGATGACCTGCGCACCATATCGCGCAGTGGTAAGAACTACCTGTTGCAGATACAGCAGGCAGAAGCACAACGTACGGGTATCACCTCACTCAAAGTAGCTTACAACAACGTATTCGGTTACTACCTGGAAGTAACACATGCCCACAAAGACAAAGTACCTGCCGACTGGATACGCAAGCAGACCCTCACTAATGCCGAGCGCTACATAACCCCCGAACTGAAAGAGTACGAGGAGAAGATACTGGGCGCAGAGGATAAGATACTGGCTATTGAGACCAACCTCTACCAACAGTTACTGGCAGAGATAGAGCCTTTCATTGCACCGATACAAACTAATGCACACATCATTGCGCAACTCGATTGCCTGTTGTGCTTTGCCTTTAACGCCAAGCAGTTCAACTACCGCAGGCCTGTTGTAGAACAGGAACCTGTGCTCGATATTAAACAAGGCCGCCACCCGGTCATCGAACAGCAGCTACCACCCGGAGAGGCTTATGTAGCTAATGATGTCCACCTCGATAAGCAGGAGCAACAGGTCATCATACTTACCGGCCCTAACATGAGTGGTAAGTCGGCACTGCTACGCCAGACCGCGCTCATCACGCTCATGGCACATATGGGTAGCTTTGTGCCTGCCGAGAGTGCGCACATTGGCCTTACCGATAAGATCTTCACCCGTGTGGGCGCGTCCGACAACCTGAGTGGTGGCGAGAGTACCTTCATGGTAGAGATGAACGAGACCGCCAGCATCATCAACAACCTCAGCGAGCGCAGCCTGGTGATACTGGATGAGATAGGTCGCGGTACCAGCACTTACGATGGTATCTCTATTGCATGGTCTATAGTGGAACACCTGCACAACTCCCCTTCCAAACCCAAGACACTCTTCGCTACCCACTACCACGAACTGAATGAACTGGAACACCAGCTGGAACGGGTACGCAACTACCACATCACCCACAACGAAACCGCCAACAAGGTCATCTTCCTGCGCAAGCTGGCACCCGGTGGCAGCAGGCACAGCTTCGGTATACAAGTAGCCCGTATGGCGGGCATGCCACCCACCCTGCTCTCACGTGCCGAGGACATACTGGCTTTGCTTGAAGAAAAGCATGGCAGCAGCAGCGATACCAACCAAAAGGTAAAGCAGATACAACCCGCAGCTACCTTCCAGCTGAATATATTTGAAGGCCTTGCAGATGACCTGAAACGTATACAACAACTACTTGAAGTAACAGACATCAATACCTTAACTCCTGTAGAGGCTTTACTAAAACTGAATGAGCTGAAGAACATAGCCAAGCAATACAAGTAATATATGGCATGATTTTTCAACATATGGATATTTAAACTGTTCATTTTTTGAGACGTCCATATTTCATACCTGCTATACTTATCATATTCCTTATCGTTCAGTCTGTTGGTTGCATTACCCCACGCAAAGGCCCAACCAAAGCTTATCAAAATGCAGTAGCGCAAGGTTATACTTTCGATGCCATCATAGTTCCGGGAATACCTTTTGCTAACGGTAGCTGGGACTCCGTTATGAAAGCCCGCGTTATATGGTCGTGGGTATTGTACAAGAACCGTATTGCAAAGAACATCATCTACTCCGGTGGTGCTGTATATACACCTTTTACAGAAGCTTATATAATGGGGTTGTACGGACAGGCATTGGGTATACCCAAACAACATATCTTCTACGATACCCTTGCCCGCCACAGTACCGAGAACGTTTACTACTCGTACAAACTGGCCAAACAACTGGGCTTCAAATCGCTGGCATTTGCTTCCGATCCTTTCCAATCGCTGTTGCTGAAAGGCTATACCCGTAAACGTTTTAGCACACCTATTTATCATATACCCTTTATTACAGATACATTGAAAGTGTACCAGGGTTTATCGCCACATATCAACCCAAAACCAGCACTTCGCTTAGCTGGGTTTGAATCTATTACTAATTCAGAAACATTCATGCAACGCCTGCGTGGCACGCTGGGCAAAGACATTGACTGGGACCAATATAAGGATGGCAAGCTAGGGCCATTGTAGCGGCACAAGTTTTTTATGTATCTCTTTAAAACAAGCATATCATGAATAAGAATAAGGATAATAGAAATGAAGACAAGGATGAAGACCTGCCGGGATACCCACACTACCCATCGAACGAAGATGTAACACGCCCTGAGAACAACAATGGTATTATAGAAGGTAATGTAGAAGAGATACTACTGCCTGATGTTAAAGACATACCGGGACAAGAAAACATCAAGCCCGCACCACTTGGCGAACTGGCTGATACTACTATATCATCGGACGATGAAGAAGATGTATTGAATGGTACCAGCCTTGATAAAGAAGAGATGGTTGATGAAGATGAAGAGATCAAGATAGTAATGGGTACAGAAGCCGATGTGACCGACGAAGACCTACGCCTTTTAGATGGCGATAGCTTTAATGCCGACCTTGATGATGTGGACGAAGACTTTGAACCACTGGAAGAAAGGACGGACACTACCCTGAACCCCGGTGAGGACTTAGATGTGCCCGGTAGTGAAGCTGATGATGCTGATGAAGCCATAGGTGAAGAAGATGAAGAGAACAACTACTACAGTTTAGGGGGTGATAACAATGACGACCTGGAACATGGTGAATAATATTTACTGACAAAGGCGCCAATCGGCGCCTTTGTTGTTTTATGATCTGTTGATATTAAGTTTACTTTTTCGTTTACCATATAAGAAGTAGATGACAAGGCCAATGAGCAACCAAAGCAGGAACCGCTCCCAATTAGTAGTGCCTGATTCACAAAGCAGATAGCTGCAACACAGGAAACCCAATACGGGTATCAGTGAATAGCTGCGTAAGAACGATAATACGGTGATGATAAGGAAGACGATACCGAATAATATATAAGGTACTTTCTCACGTATGCCTGCCCAACCTGCCACATCGGTTGAGAAGAAACCGGAAATACCACCGGGATAATACTTAATACACAATGCTATTGTTGTAATGAATAGAATGGGCACTATCCATTTGCCATTTACATAAGGTGTTTTGAAACGACTTTCGGGTATGGGCAATGCCGTACCATCGGCTATTTTCTTTTTGCGTTGTTCGTTCAATCTTAAGATACCACCACAAACCAGTACAAAGGCAAACAGGGTTCCGACACTAGTCAGCTCAACCACTACATTCAGATTCAGGAACAAAGCTGGTACACCCACCAACACCCCGGTAAGTATGGTAGAAAAAGAAGGTGTTTTGAATTTGGGGTGTATGCGGGAGAATATCGGTGGCAATAAACCATCGCGACTCATGCTCATCCATATACGTGGCTGACCTAATTGGAAGACCAGTAACACACTCGCGGTAGCAATTACTGCACTTACCGCAATGACACCTGCCAGCCAGCCAAGGTTGTTAGCCTGGAATACATAAGCCAAAGGATCACCTACATTCAGTTCAGTATAGCTCACCATACCAGTTAAAACTAATGCTATAAGTACATACACTATCGTACAGATTATCAAAGAATTGAACATTCCTTTAGGCAAATCGCGTTGTGGGTTGCGGCACTCTTCTGCAGTCGTCGATATCGCATCGAAACCTATATAAGAAAAGAATACAGCGGCGGTGCCACCCAGTACACCTGTAATACCATTTGGTAAAAATGGCGACCAGTTATCGGGTTGTACATAGAAGGCACCTGCTACAATAACTACCAGTATCACTACCATTTTTAGTATTACCATAGCATTGGTTGTACGCTTCGATTCTTTGATACCTACATATATAATAGCTGTGATAAGAACTGTGACCAGGAAAGCAGGTATATCGCAAATGAAACGCAGGCTACCGATCATCGGTGCATTGTTCCAGGCAGCCTTAGCTGCATCGGTCAGCCCGTCTTTGGCTGTCCAGTAGTCCATAGTGAGGTAAGCAGGTATATGCAAGCCCAGACCATCGAGCAAAGAAGTAAAGTAGTCGCTCCAGGAAATGGCTACGGCTATATTACCAATGGCATATTCCATCAGCAGGTCCCAGCCAATTATCCAGGCCACTATCTCGCCAAAGGCAACATAAGAATAAGTATATGCACTACCCGCTACCGGCACCATGCTGGCAAATTCGGCATAACAAACCGCAGCAAAACCACAGGCTACCGATACAAACAGGAACAGGAACACTATACCTGGCCCACCCTCGAAACTGGCCTTGCCAATAGTAGAGAAGATACCCGCCCCCACAATAGCGGCTATACCCATAAAGGTAAGGTCGCGTACGGTGAGTACTTTATTCAGGTTGTTGGCGTGGCCATCCAACATGCCGGCTGCGGCATCCTTTTCTATTTGTTCCAGCGATTTGCGACGGAAGATTGAAGACATTATGCGTGTATGATTCGAAGTACTAAATTAGGGTCATATCTGAATAATAGGGAATTCATGAAGGGGTATTTATTATTCACTTGTAAAATTTATGTATCTGTTGTTCATTTTTGTTGAAAAACGAGAAAAATAAAAAAATTTCTCTTGCGACATTTGTCCCCTGAAACCATTTATGGTTGTGGTTTTAAGCCTTGAATCGTCGCACGTGTTATTTTTCATTTTATAGCAAAATTGAACAACGTATCTATATCTTCATAATGCAATTAAATTATGCACATTCAATAATAGCAAATATACAATCATTAGTTAAATAATCATCATTATTGTAAACCTATTTCAATTCCTATCTTTATATAGTGCAAACTGAAAAACAACAGAATTCTATAGCCATACAACGCCTTACAGCACTTTGGGCATTGGGTGAAAGCGGCCTGGGTGGCTGGATGCATGCATTGAAGCTACCCTTCACCGGTATATTTGTAGGTGGGTTTGCTGTAGCTTGTATTGCACTCATAGCTCATTACAGCAGGAACAATATGCGCGTGTTGCTGCAATCACTTTTGTTGGTTTTACTGGTGAAGTTTACCGTGAGCCCACAGTCGCCCATACCCGCTTATGTTGCTGTAGCCTTCCAGGGATTGATCGGTGCGGTGTTCTACAGGCTTATTGGCAACTATGCGGTAGCATCGGTATTATTTGCCTTCATAGCCATGCTGGAATCTGCCGTGCAGAAGCTCATTATCATGACGCTGATCTTCGGTAAATCGCTTTGGGATGCTATCGATGCCTTTTTCAACGGCATACTCAAAGACTTCTCCTTACCTAAAGAAATGCCATTCAGCTATTGGATAATAAGTATTTATGTAGGGCTTTATGCCGCCTGGGGGTTGATATTGGGGTTCTGGTTATCGGGTTTGCCGAAGCGATTAAAAGCAAGAACACAGGATATAATAATACAATACAGTCAATTGCCAATAACAGAAACGGAAGTAATGCCTGAACTCAATAAGAAAAAGAAAGGCATTAAATGGTTGCTGCCATTGGTGTTCCTGTTCATCATAGCCGTATTCCTGTTCTCTGATGATATAAGCAATTACAGCAAAGCAGGTTATATAATAGTACGCACTATTGCAGTGGTACTGTTTTTATTCCTGATATTGAACCCGTTATTGAAATGGATACTGGGCAAATGGCTGACAAAAGAGCGCTCGGAAAGGCAAGTGGAGCTTGCTGCAATGCTGCAATTGCAACCCGAACTGAAGAAACTACTGCGCCCCAGCTGGCAAATGGCCAAAGCAAAACACAAAGGAATTACCCGATACCCGACATTCATCACTAACCTCATAGCACTCACACTGCACCCCATAGATAAATGAGTTTGCACAAAATATACCTGTTCTGCGAAGCGATACATAGTGGCAAAACCACCCAATTGCAGCAATGGCTGCGCAATAAAAATAACCAGGTTTCAGGGATACTAACACCCGACAAGGATGGTAAAAGACAGTTATATGATATTGCGCGGAACGAATATCATGAATTTGAAGTGGATGAAAACACCCCTGAAAACGAGATACTGGAAATAGGAAAATACCGCTTTGCGAAGGAGGGTTTTGCCAGGGCGCAGGAGATAATGAGACGGTCACTTAAGGAAAATACTGAATGGATG
>CAMLFX010000049.1 GCA_946479435.1 uncultured Sphingobacteriales bacterium
AAAAAACTTGCCAAAAGTTAAAAAAATGACGTTAGTTTAACAAATTACACAATTTAAGCGGTTAAAAATCAGTTGGGTTCTAATTATTATACATTAAACAACTTTTACAGTTGCACCCTTTCTTTAATGCATTAGCAAATATTTATATTTTACTAGCCATATAACCCATGTACCTTTGCATCCATGTCGAAAAAAGCAATGCTCATCATTATGGATGGCTGGGGGCACGGGCACATTAAAAGCGCTGATGCTATTGCTAATGCCAGAACTCCATTTGTACATTCATTATATAGCACCTATCCTAATACAGAATTAGTGACTTGTGGCGAAGCCGTTGGATTACCCGATGGCCAAATGGGAAATTCAGAAGTTGGACACCTAAACCTGGGTGCTGGCCGTATAGTTTACCAGGAACTACAACATATTAATGTGGCAATAAGAGATGGGGAATTAGCGAATAACCCCGTTTTAATAGCCGCATTCAACCAGGCAAAAGCTTCAGGTAAAAAACTACATCTTATTGGTTTGGTTAGCGATGGCGGTGTACACTCTCACATCAATCATCTGAAAGCTATCTGCGACCTGGCAAAAACAAATGAGGTACCTGACGTAGCAATACATGCTTTTACCGATGGCAGAGATACAGATCCTAAAAGCGGATATGGATATATAAAAGACCTGCAGGAACATCTTGCCCATAGCAGGGGGTATATAGCCAGTATTTGTGGACGCTATTATGCTATGGATAGGGATAAAAGATGGGAAAGAGTAAAACTGGCATACGATGCACTAACTCAAGGCATTGGCACCAAAGCTACCGATCCGTTAGCAGCCATTCAACAATCTTACCAGGAGCATGTAACAGACGAGTTTATAAAACCTGTAATAATCTGCGATGTAACGGGCAAGCCGAAAGCTATTATACAAGATGGCGACATAGTTATTGCATTCAACTTCCGTACAGACAGGTGCCGTGAAATAACTATTGCGCTTACACAGCAGGCTTTCCCGGAACAGAACATGCATCCGCTGAATCTTCACTATATAACCATGACTGAATATGATAAAACATATAAGAATGTTGGTGTCATCTTTCACAACGATAACCTGAATAATACCATTGGTGAGGTCTTGGCAGCAAATGGTAAAACCCAGATACGTATTGCTGAAACTGAAAAATACCCGCACGTAACTTTCTTTTTCTCGGGCGGGCGCGAACAACCTTTTGAAGGTGAGAAAAGAATCATGATCCCATCGCCTAAAACTGTTGCCACGTACGACCAGAAACCTGAAATGAGCGCTGTTGAATTAACCGATGCTATTTTACCAGAAATAGAACAACAGTCTGCCGATTTTATTTGCCTGAACTTCGCCAATGCCGATATGGTAGGGCATACCGGCGTTTGGGAAGCAGCTATAAAAGCTGTTGAAACTGTTGATACCTGCGTATCTCGTATAGTACCTCTTGCGTTAGCAAAAGGTTATGCTGTATTCCTCACTGCCGATCATGGCAATTCCGATTATCTAATAAATGAAGATGGCACGCCCAACACTGCACACACCCTCAACCCTGTGCCGTTATTCCTTATCTCTAACGATTATAAAGGCAATTTAAAGCACGGGAAATTAGCAGATATTGCACCAACCATACTTGCCTATATGGGCATAAAAATCCCTACAGAAATGACAGGAGAAATACTCATCAATTAAACTCTCATTAATAGTTTAAAAGAAAGGGGAAGCAATCGCTTCCCCTTTCTTTTAACGGGCTATCCATCCCGCAGGGTCCATTTTATTACTATCCTTCCATATCTGGAAGTTGAGCACAGCGCCACCGTCATCATCAGCGCTCACCGTGCCAATAGTTTGTTTAGTTTTCACTTGCTGATCTTTCTTTACCGATACCGAAGCCAGGCCCGAATATACCGTGAAATATCGCCCATGGTTAATGATCACATTCCATGTAGAACCATCAATTGAAAAAACTTTAGATATAGTACCATCGAAAATGCTACGTACACCAGCACCTACATTCGTACGTATATCAATACCATTATTTTCTACCATAACCTTCTCAGCTACCGGGTGCGGGTGACGGCCAAAACTTTCCGATATAAAACCTTTTTCTACCGGCCATGGTAAGCGCCCCCTGTTGTTTTCAAGATTGCTTGAAAGTGCTTCAGCTTCGGGTGTTAGCGATAAATTGTAGCTAGGCCTCGGCTTTGGTTTTACATACACATTGCTGGCTACCGGTTCGTTGGTATTAGCAGCTACAGGTTTGCTGCTACCCGCAGGCGATGGCGTACCTGATGGTATTGGCTTATTACCATTGTTTGTAGTGACTGATATACCGCTTCCTTTATTGGCATTATTAGCGGCGGCTGCCGCTGCCGCCTTTTTACGTTCTTCTTCCTGGCGCCTGCGTTCTTCCTCTTCAGCTTTTTTCCGCGCTATCTCTATTTCCCGTCGTATTATTTCACCTACGGCCCTGTCCAGTTGCTTTGCAGCTTTCTTATCCTTTGCAATATTAGCCAGTAGTTGTTTCTCTTTACCTTTCAGGTCTTTAACTACACGGTTCGTTTCGTCCGATTCTTTTTGCAGTTCGGTACGTTGTTGCATCTCAGCAGTCAGCAATACGTCCTTTTGCGATTTCGCAGAATTTAATACATCCAGTTTCTTCACTATCTCCCCTTGGGTCACCCTTATTTTATCAGCCTGGTCTTTGCGATAGTCGCGGTATTTCTTTAAATACTTTATTCTTCTTAGTGCTTCATTAAAATCGTTGGAAGAGAACAGGAAGGCCAGCATATCGTAAGAACTTCTGGTTTTGTACGCATAGCGTACCGATTGCGCATAGCCTGCCTTTAGTTGTTCAAGGTTCTGCTTAAGTGTTGTTACTTCATTAGCCGATGTACGGATATTATTGTTGATCTGTTCTATCTCTGCATTAATATTCCCAATCAGCTTTTGGCGCTCATTCAGTTTGTTTTGCAAAGCGCGCAATTGGCCCATGGTAGCGCTTTTATCTTTTTTTGTTGCTTCAAGTTGCTCTTGGGTTTCTTTGATCGACTCCAATATTCCCTGTCGTCTTTTTTCCAATTCAGCCCGTGTTGGTTGCTGTGCATATACAACAGAGGCTACCAGTAAAACAAATATAAAGGATGCAATTATGCGCATTGATATACTAACGTTAAGCAACAAAAATAACCATTTATCGCCCTTAAGCTATACTCTTACTTGTATTTAAGATGATTTTATGACCTTTTTTGGTCAAAAAAGATGTTTCGTTTTTTAATGCAGATTGATTGTTCTTTCTTTGTTTACAAAGATATTTTCATGCTTTATTCAATGACGGGGTTTGGCCGCGCAGAGGCCGTGGTGAATAAGCGCCAGGTGGTTGTAGAGATAAAATCGCTAAATGGTAAACAGTTCGATATAATCACGAAATTACCGCCAATTTTGCGCTCTTATGAATTAGATATCCGCAGCCTGCTAAATGCCGTACTAATGCGCGGCACTATCGACTTGACTGTAATGATAAAACAGGAAGGCGCATCAAAACCCATGACAGTAAATACAGGGCTTGCTGTTTTTTATTACCAAAGCATGCAGCAGATAGCTAAACAGCTGGGGTTACCCGAAGAAAACATGTTGCCAACTATTATGCGTATGCCCGAAGTTGTTGCTCCCGAGCAAGACGTATTGCCCGAAGCGGAGTGGATGGAAGTAAAAAAAGTCATTGAGGAAGCGGCAAGTCATCTTATGGAACATCGTAAGCATGAAGGTGATGCTTTGCATAAAGACTTGCATAACCGTATACAGAGCATAGAAAATCTGTTGGAGAAAATATTGCCGTTGGAGCCATTACGTACCGAAAAAATACGCAGCCGCATCAGCCAATCGCTGAACGAAATGGTAGGTAAAGATAGCGTAGATGGCAACCGGTTTGAACAAGAACTTATCTATTATTTAGAACGCATAGATTTTACTGAAGAAAAAACCAGGCTGAAACAACACTGCCAGTATTTTCATACTACTGTTGAAAAAACAGGCATATCGAAAGGTAAAGTGCTGGGATTCATAATGCAGGAAATTGGCCGGGAGATAAACACACTTGGTTCTAAAGCTAACGATGCTGCAATACAGCAAATCGTTATAAACATGAAAGACGAACTTGAAAAAGCAAAAGAACAGATATTAAATATTTTGTAGTAAAAATGAAAACAGGAAAACAATATATAGGCTTATTTGTTTTTATTTTATTGACTTGCTTTACAAGTTGTATCAAGTCGCCATACTATCAAAAGGACTACGCTATTCCTCAAAATGCCTGGCGATACCAATTCAAACCATCTTTTAAATTCGAAATAACCGATACTACTTCTTCTTACGATCTTTTCTTCAATATAAGACATACTGAAGCATACCCTTTTTCAAACATTTGGGTTTTGATATATACTAAACAGCCCGGCGATAGCACTTTCCAAAAATCAAGAATAGAAATTCCGTTGGCGGAACCATCAGGCAAATGGATGGGCCGCGGAGCCGGTGAAATTTGGGAACAACACATGCCACTTACCGCTGGCGATAAGGCAATGATATTTAAAAAAACCGGCACGTACGAAATACGTATGGAACAAAATATGCGTGTTAACCCTTTGCCTGAAGTATTACAAATAGGTTTGCGTGTTGAAAAACAAAGTAAAAAATAATAGTGTCTCTTAAGCATGAAATTGTTTAACACTGTTTATATACTATTGCTCTGCTATATTATTGCAGCGCTTGTATTCTGGGGCTTTAGTCTCCAAAAGCAGAGTCATATAATTTTTCAGCACGAACGTGCACTACTGGGCACTGTAGCCGATAGCGCTACACAACCGCTTTGGTTCGCATCTCATATGCAGGAGCTTGAGGACAAACGCGAACGGCGCACCAAGCAGTATATTGGCGAAGGCTCTACATTTTTGCTTATCATATTTATTGGCGCCGCAGTAGTATATTCTTCTTTCAGGCGTAGTATCCGGCTATCGCGCCAGCAAAATAATTTTATGCTATCGGTAACACATGAGCTGAAATCTCCTATAGCAGCTATGAAACTAAACCTTCAAACTTTAGAAAGGCACACCTTAGACGCTGATAAAAGAGAGCAATTACTTACCAGGTGTATAAAAGAATCAGATAGGCTAAACGATCTGTGTAATAATATATTACTTGCTTCTCAAATAGAAGGCAGGCAATATGTGGCAGCCCGTGAGCGGCTGGATTTTGCCGATATGATTGAAGATACTGTACGCACTTATAATATCCGTTACCCTGACAGATTGCTGGCCGATATACAACCTGCTGAAATAATAGGCGATAACCTACTGATACAAATGGCAGTAAATAACCTGCTGGAGAACGCCATTAAGTACACCCCCGCTAACAAGATCATTAAAGTTCGCTTGCATCAGGAACAGAAAAATGTTTGCCTTGAAATAATTGATGAAGGCACAGGTATACCTGATAATGAAAAACGTAAGATCTTCAATAAATTTTACCGCATAGGCAATGAAGAAACACGTAAAAGTAAGGGTACCGGTTTAGGGCTATACCTCACTTCCAAGATCATGCAGCAGCACTATGGTAAAATCTCCGTAAGAGATAATACACCTACAGGCTCAATTTTTGAGCTACAACTTCCTGCTGTGTGAATTCTGCCGCTTCCATCTCTTCTTCCGCTTTATTCCACCTAAAAGTCTTACGGTGGTATGGCGACAAGCCATATTCCTTTATTTGTTGGCGGTGATAAGATGTACCATAACCTTTGTTTTGTTCCCAGCCATAATGCGGGTGTAGCAAATGCAGCGATTGCATGTATTCATCGCGGTGAGTTTTAGCTAATATACTGGCTGCAGCAATCGATGCATATTTACCATCTCCCTGAATAATACACTGGTGCAGCACACCAAAATAGGGCGTAAATCGGTTGCCGTCAATCAGTAACAATCCTGGCCTTGTTTGCAACTGGTCCACAGCCAGGTGCATAGCTTTAAAAGATGCTTTTAGGATATTTATCTGGTCTATCTCTTCATGATCTACCATCGCTACGGCCCATGCCACAGCTTTTTTCTCTATTATAGGTCTTAATTCGTCCCGTTCAGCTTCAGTAAGCTGTTTGCTATCGTTCAGTAACGGGTGTGAAAATCGCTTAGGCAATATTACAGCTGCTGCAAATACAGGCCCGGCAAGGCAGCCCCTGCCCGCTTCATCGCACCCTGCTTCAGTCAATTCTTTTTGAAAAAAAAGTTTCAGCTTCATACTTCCCACGCTGCAAATAATGAAAATCTTGCCCGTTCAGCAAATTATTTAATCCACACATATTGTATTGGCCGATATATTGGCATAGTTATATTAATAACTTGCAAACACACAAACACCTATGGAAGTAAAGTTTCCTTTTTATGCGCGCCTGGCTTTAGTATTACTTTCCCTGGTGCTCATTATATTTCTTATGTATGTAGCACAGAGTGTATTGATACCTCTGTTTTTTGCCATACAGGTTTCTTTATTGCTTTACCCGCTTGCCCGCCGCCTGGAGCAAAAATTTCATTTTAGCCGCAGTGCCGCATCATTCATCAGTGTATTGTTATTCGTTATATTGTTGGCAATATTTCTATATGTACTTACTTATCAAATATTATTATTCTCGCAAGATATACCTGCTATACAGACTGCGATGAATAAAACACTTGCCGACCTGCAACTCTGGCTTACAGCTAAGTACCATGTTGATAGTGCAGTGCAAATGAGCTACATGAACCAGGCAGTTAACAACATTGTTTCAGGGGCTGCAGCTTACCTGGGCGATCTGTTTTTACAGGTAAGCGAAATAATATTTTGGGTTGTTATCATCTTTATATTTAGTTATTTCATTTTGCACCATCGTCGTTTGCTGGTAAATTTTGTTGTAGGTATCTTCCCTGAAGAGAGTAGCGAAAAGGTAAAAAACGTTGTAGCAGAAACCAGGGGTGTTGCTAATAATTATATTATAGGCTTGTTGATAGAATTTGTAGTAGTAGCAATTGCATATTGCATTACATTTATACTACTCGGCATCCAATACGCTGTTCTGCTAGGTTTGGTTTGTGCCGCGCTCAATTTTATCCCTTACCTGGGTTTTATTGTTTCCTGTGCACTTGTTATGTTAGTTACACTAATACATGGCAGCCTGGCACTCGCCTTGCAGGCCACGGGATTAATTTTCATTATTCATATTTTAGACGCTAATATTTTATTACCACGTGTTGTAGGCAACAAAGTGAAGATGAACGCTTTGATAACTATTATTGCTGTACTTATGGGTGGGGTGCTCTGGGGTATTGCCGGTATGTTTTTGTCTATACCTATCAGTGCAATGATCAAAATAATCTTTGAAAATGTTGACACATTAAAACCCTGGGCCTTGTTAATGGGTGTTGAAGATCAAAAAGCCGTTCGTAAAGACGATAATATCACAAACTAGTATAAAAGAAAAAAGGCCCTTGAAAGGGCCCTTCTCACATATAAGGGATAAGAGAGAGCGTTGTTGTTATATTGTTGTAAAGATTAAATTCTTAATGTCCTTCGCAAAATATAAACCACCAATTAACTATTCATTTGCAATTGATTAACCAGTCATTAACCAATATTATTCAGCTAATAGAACTTGCCAAGCCTTATCTATTTCGTTGATATCCAATAGCTTTTGAGCATAGGCCTGTAAAGCGTCCTGTCTTTGTTCCGTATCCGCTTCAAAATCGCGCAATATTTGCTGTAGTCTGTCATCATATAACAGCTTTGACACTACAGGTATTGATGAGCTATTGCCCAAAATTCCCAGATTATTGCCGGTCAGTATCTTACTGTTGCGTATATGTTCAGGTAACGAATCAATGCCGATTCCCAATTGCTGATTGGGCTTAGCTACTTCAAATACAGCACTACCCGAGGCCCTGCAATAGTAATCACCGCCCATACGTGCCACAAGGTCTATCTTATGAGGATCTATTTTACCCTGCTCATTCAATATGTTATCATCTACGTGCATACATACCATTTCGCATATTACCAGGTTGCCGGCACCACCTTCATGCCCTGTTTCTATTACTTGCAACACCTTACACTCAAGCTGTACCGGCGATTCTTTTACACGAAAGGGTTTCACCATATCCGATGCTATAGCAGTAAAGCCAGCTTTCTCAAATTCATTTACTCCCTGCGGATACTCACAGCTTGCCAGGTTGGTCTGCTGCACTATAGCGTAGTTAACTATGTTTATTACTACTTCTTTATTAAGCTGTACATTTTGCAGGGTATGCTTTGTAGTATTATCGCGCACCCTTCTTGCAGGTGAAAAAATAAGTATGGGTGGCTTACTGCCAAAAACATTGAAAAAGCTAAAGGGGGATAAATTCGGGGTGCCATCTTCATCTATCGTGCTGGCAAAACATATAGGCCTGGGCGCTACAGAACCTAATAAATATCCATGTAAGTCTGCTGTTTTTATTTCTCCGGGAACTATTCTCATACCCACAAAAATAACGTAGTATATTTCATTACAGGTGCAAAAAAAAATCGCAACGTATTGAAAAACACATTGCGATTGCCGTTTACCTATGTTAGCTTCCACTCTTCAGTTAAGAAGCAATACAAATTTATGCTCGTTAAAGTACTATTATCAAACCAATACAGATGAAGCGGTAAGATATAGCGATGAAGAAGTAACCCCCTGTACAAGCACTATTTTACTGGTATCGATACACCTGTTTTGTCCCATTCAATAATTACTGCTTTATCAGTCACAGTATAGGTCAGTTTATCTGCAACAGCATCTGTATGATATACAGGCACTGTTGCTTCAAGCACATTCAGGCTTTTATACTTATCATAATCGTATGCACCCCACTGGCCTAGTTTACCATTCAGTATTACTTTCCATTCCTTTTCTTTAGGTATGGTAAATAGTGCATAGGTACCTGCCTTCACTTGCTTACCTGCAAAGCTCATATCCTTCTTAAAGGTTATCTCTGTGGCTTCATTGGCACCGGCGCGCCATATTTCACCATAGGGCACTAGCTCACCAAATATTACACGCCCCCTTTTTGAAGGCTGCCCGTATGTTATTTCAATATCATTGCCTTTGGCCGTCGCTTTGGGACTTAACATTTGTTCTTGTGCCAATGCCCCTAAAAAGCAAAACAGTAGTAATGTGAAGGATAAGATTTGTTTCATTTTTTATAATTATTTCCCTTACAATATAGCAAAGTATATACCATATTATACGGCAATTCAATGAGAATGGTTCATTCTGACGTCACATATTAATATATGTTAATAAACTGTGTATTGCAACGGCTACATAACACATAGGTAATATTATACTAACAGCATAAGTAGTAACTTAGAAGAACTAACATTTAAGCCTATGCTATGGCGTACTTTCAACGGACAGCCACTAAAGCTGCCGGTAAAAAAATCAGTTGAAGAAGTTATACTGCGTGAAACCGGTGCCGGCTATCATCTGAAAGTTTGTATAGGTACCGATTCACAGGTACGTAATGGCGAAACAGAATTTGCAACGGTTATCGTTTTTTTACGGGAGAAGCATGGGGGTTTCATGTTTATATGCAACGATAAAACCCGCCAGGCATATTCTATAAAGGAGCGTATGCTTGTTGAAGTAGCAAAAAGCATTGAAATAGCTTATGAGCTATGCGACCTTTTTAACAAATATGATGTAGATATGGAGGTGCATGCCGACATAAATACTAACCCGCAGTTTAAAAGCAACGAAGCACTGCGCGAGGCTATGGGTTATATTTTAGGTATGGGTTTTGCCTTCAAAGCTAAGCCCGATGCATTTGCCAGTAGCAGTTGTGCTGATAAAGTAGTGAACTGATCTGCACTCGTCCTGCTACTATTTTGAGTTTTAAAGCTCATCTTATTCTGCTCCCTATTAATACTGCTAATATCCTGCTCCGCAGGTATTGAGGCTTCTTTCGCCTCTTTTGAGTGCTAAAAATTGGTTAAAAAATCATAATTTACATAGCTTGTAAATATGTACCAATAATGAACATACGTTACTCTTTGTACCTACTTTTTACCTACCTGTTAGTATGTGCAAATATTGCTTATGCAAATCCCGGAGGAAAACCTATTGAATTCGTAGAAAACCGAGGCCAGTGGGACGGACCATTTTTATTCAAAGCCGTTACCGGTAGTGGCGATTTCCTTTTGGAAAAGAATGGCTTCAGATATATTGTAGGAGACCTCGACAATACACAAAAAATCATTCAGCATAAGGTTAGCAAGCAGAACGAAAGCATTACGTTAAAGTATCACGTGTACAAAGTAGTTATGGTGGGGATGAATGAACACGTTACTGTTGAAGCTTTAAAACCACAAGAGAATTATTATAACTATTTTCTTGGGGCAGATAGTTCTCGCTGGAAAACCAATATTCATCCTAACCTTGCTGTTGACTATAAGAACGTGTACAATGGCATCGATCTGCACGTGTCATCTCAAGATCAGCAACTAAAATATGATTTCATATTGCAGCCCGGTGCCGACCCTACCCAGATAGTACTAAGTTATGAGGGCACTCAGGGGTTAAAAATAAAGAACAACCGATTATTTGTAAATACTTCCGTAGGGCCAATAGAGGAAATGGAACCTTACGCTTATCAGTATATCAATGGTCTTCGCAAACAGGTTGCTTGTAAATATAAACTGAAAGACAGCACTGTTACTTATTCCTTCCCCGATGGCTACGACACGAAAGAAATATTGATAATAGATCCAACTGTTATTTTCTCGCGTTTTACAGGTTCTGGTTACGATAATTGGGGTTTCACTGCCACCTACGATCACAATGGCGATTTTTATGCCGGAGGTATTACCAGCGATTATCTCGGTGGTTCAGGTTATACTTTAGTAGGTGCTTTTCAGAGCACTTATGGTGGTGGCAATGTTGACGGAACAATACCATGCGATATGGGTATCACTAAATTTAATGCAAATGGTACAGCTATAATTTACTCAACCTATTTGGGTGGTAGTGGTAACGAGCAACCTCATAGCCTTATTGTGGACAACAATGGTGACCTGATTATTGCCGGCCGCAGCAACTCTACCGATTATCCTGTGACGGGGGGTAGTACCAACGCTGGCAGCTACGACATAGTGGTTACCAAATTCAACAGCGCGGGTTCGGGCCTTATAGGCTCCCGTTATGTGGGGGGTGCCAGCGACGATGGTGTAAATTTCGATTGGGATGAAAGCTCGATCGGAAATCTTAAGTATAACTACGGCGATGATGCACGTAGCGAAGTATTAATAGATAATGCCAACAATATTTACGTTACAGGCTCTACAAAATCTTCCGATTTCCCAACTGTTAATGCTTCACAAACTACCATAGCTTCAGGCTCTGTGCAAGATGCAGTGGCCTTCAAGCTGGATCCAAATGTAGGTACTCTTGCATGGAGTACATATCTGGGTGGTAGTGCCGATGATGCGGGATATGCACTTGCTTTAGATGTAACGCAAACTCACGTATATGTTGCCGGCGGTACCTCTAGTACCAATTTCCCCTCACCAACACCGGGTACGTTCGCTAGTACCTATCAAGGTGGCAGTGCCGATGGTTTCATTTGCCGCTTTTTAAATAGCGGCACCTACACTTTAGAGCGCACTACCTTTATTGGCAAAAACAATTACGATCAATGTTATGGCATTCAGGTCGATAGGAATAATAATGTATATGCCATGGGGCAAACGCTGGGTGGCACCTTTCCTGTAGTTAAAGATCCTGCCGCAACTACAATTTACAGCAACACAGGTGGATGTCAATATATCATTAAACTGGATAACGATCTTACTACAAACATCTTTTCAACGGTATTTGGTAGTGGTAGCCATGTAAATATTTCGCCGGTTGCGTTCCTTGTTGATACTTGCGAGAATATATATATTTCAGGTTGGGGTGGCACTTTGGGCATTGCAACTAATAATAGTTCTTCTGTTGGCCTGCCTGTTACCACTCCGCTTACTTTCCCCTTACAGGCCACTACTGATGGTACAGACTTTTATTTCATAGTATTATCCAAATATGCGTCTAACTTACTCTTTGGTGCATTTTATGGCCGCAGCACACCAACCGATGTACGCCTGGGCGAACATGTAGATGGTGGCACCAGCCGTTTCGATAAAAACGGTGTCATTTATCAGGCAATATGCGCCAATTGTGGAGGTAATCAACCCGGTGCACCATTTCCCACTACAGTAGGGCCTGCTAGTGGTAGTACCAATTGCAATCTTGCAGCATTAAAGGTTCAGTTTAATTTTTCAGCGGTAGTTGCCGGTGCGGGTGCAGCACCCGATACAACAATTTGCCTGGGCGACGCAATTCAGTTTGTCAACAACTCATCTAATGCTACCAGTTTCCAATGGGATTTTGGCGATGGCGTAGGTACTAGTAGTTTACAAACACCTGCACCTTACACTTACACGGCGCCGGGTACATACACGATCACATTAATTGCAAACAACCCCCTTGTATGTAAAGACAAAGACACTACTACACTTACAGTAGTTGTAAGCGATGCATTGCTAACCACTAAATTTGGCATAACCAAAAATCCCGATTGCAGTATATATGAAGTGACAGTTACCGATTCTTCATCTACTACTTCAGGAGGTCAATTAACTTACTTATGGCTGTGGGGCGATGGCAGTTCCGATACAGGCCCCACACCACCACCGCATACCTACGCTTCTTCAGGTACATATACAGTTACCCTGATCCTTACCGATCCACTGGCCTGCAATTCGCCGGATACGGTTGAAAAGTTTATAGGTTTCGATGCCAAATTCGTTAAGGCAAGCTTCGATGTAGCTTCTGCATGCGAACGGAATGAGATACCTTTCTCTAACAAATCTGAGAATGGCGATACTTATCTGTGGGATTTTGGGGATGGCGACACTACCGGCCATACTGCGGTTGACCCCGTACATGTTTATGATACTGCAGGCACATACATTATCAGGCTATTTGCATTTAACCCTACTACTTGCAATGTTGTCGATTCTATGACTGATACCCTGGTTGTAAAGCCTTCACCCATAGCCGATTTTGTATATGATCCCGTAATACCGGAAACCAACAAACCTATTCAGTTTACAAACAGGTCGCGCGCGGCAATTTTGTACAATTGGAGCTTTGGCGACAATGAAGGAAGTGACCAGGTAAATCCTGAACATTTTTATAAACGAACAGGCTCGTACACTGTCTGCCTCACGGCCATCAATGAATTTGGTTGCACAGATACTATATGCAAAAGTGTAGATGCCGATGTACTGCCTTTGGTAGATGTCCCTACGGGCTTTACACCAAACGGCGATGGCGTTAACGATGTTTTTTATGTACGAGGCGGGGCAGTTGAAAGTGCTAATCTTAAGGTGTACAACAGGTGGGGTGAAAAAGTTTTTGAAGTAAATAATGTACCTGCTAACGAGCCTAAATATGGTTGGGATGGTAGCTATAAAGGCAAACAACAGGAAATAGAAACTTACGCTTTTATACTTAGCGGCACTTTTGTAGATGGTACTACATTCTACAAAAAAGGAAATGTAAGCCTACTAAAATAATTGCATGATTAAAGACCATAACATGAAAAAACTTTCTTCATATATACTGCTTACTATATTGCTTACAGCTGGTTTGTTCAGTAAAGCGTTGGCGCAGGGCATGCATTTTTCGCAGTACTATAATGCCCCGCTTTTGCTCAACCCTGCCAATGCAGCCTTGATGAGCGATAACGATTACAGGGTTGGTGTTAACTATCGCAAGCAATGGGCCAGCATACCGGTACCATATACCACTATATCGGCTTTTGGCGACTGTCAGCTGATGCGCAATTCAAATTACAGCAACTGGATGGGATTGGGCCTTGCTTTTTTTAATGATAAAGCCGGCAATGGAGATCTGTCAATGACACGCTTTGAAGCCAACCTTTCTTATCATGTAATGATGGGTGACATAAGTATGCTATCGGTAGGTATGGTAGGTGGCTATGCACAACGCAGCATTAATTTTAATAAACTTTCATTCAATGAACAATGGGATGGATTCAAATTTGATTTTGCAACAGCCAATGGCGAACAGGACGGTATAGTGAATACTAATTTTTTTGATGTAGGTGCCGGTATCAATTATGCGTATTTCCCCAACGAGGCCACTTACATTAAGTTTGGTGCGGGCCTGGCGCACATCAACCAGCCTAAAGAAACTTTTTACGATGGCAATACAGCTAATAAAGTAGGTGTGAGGCCTACAGGTAATATAGACGCCTTGCTGCGCATGAGCGAAAGATTTACCCTTAATCCATCAATTTATTACACCACTCAAAAATCAGCATCAGAGCTCATTTTTGGCGGTCAGGGCTGGGTAAACATAAGCGATAAAAGCTATGGTAGCGATAACAGGGGCACTACCGATATAATATTGGGTGCCTACTATAGGTGGAACGAAGCAGTGATAGGTACATTTGGTATGAACTTTAGTGGCGTGAAGTTTATGGTAAGTTACGATTATACTATATCGACGTTGGCTGTTGATAACAATAACAAGGGTGGCCTTGAATTATCATTTATATACCAGGGCATGTATGGCGATATGGGCGGCTCCAGAAGAACCATCAACTGCCCCCGCTTTTAACAAAACATTCTTATTAATTACAATATCTGAATATTACTTTTGATACTACATACACAAGCAAAAATGGAAAAAGAAAAATTTAAGATACTCCTCGTTGAAGATGATACAAACTTCGGTCAAGTACTGAAAAACTACCTCGAATTAAACGATTTTGTAGTAGAACTGGCAAGAGATGGTATATTAGGCCTGGCAGCCTTCCGCAGAGAAAAATTTGATATCTGCCTGCTCGATGTAATGATGCCGAACATGGATGGCTTTACACTGGCGGAAGAAATACGTAATGTAGATCCTGAAGTACCGCTTTTCTTCCTTTCTGCTAAAAGCATGAAAGAAGATATACTGAATGGCTACAAGCTGGGAGCGGATGATTATATCACCAAGCCATTCGATAGCGAAGTATTGCTGCATAAAATAAAAGCCATCCTGAAACGCAACCAGGAATTGCAGGAAAAGCAACATTCTCAAATAGAATTCACTATCGGTTCTTATCATTTCAATAGCAAACTGCGCACACTGGAGCATGATGGCCAGGCACAAACACTTTCTCCTAAAGAAAATGAACTGCTACTGATGCTAAGCGAATATAAAAACGACCTATTGCCACGCGAATCTGCACTGAAACGTATATGGGGTAGCGATACCTACTTCAACGGCCGCAGCATGGATGTTTATATAGCTAAACTGCGCAAATACCTGAAAGAAGATAGCAGTGTTGAAATTGTTAATATACACGGAAATGGTTTTAGGCTGGTTGTGCCTGAATAGGCTTACTGTTAAAATATTTTTAAATGCCGGGCTTAGAGGTCCGGCATTTTTATTTTTATTGCTACCAAGCATTTCACACATTGCAGTAAGATTGCTACTTTTGATGCCTCATGAAGCATTTGCCGAATATATTAACACTGGCTAACCTGTTTTGCGGCTGCATAGCTATCGCATTTATACTGAATGCACAGCCATTTTTTGCCAACTTCAATGGGGAGCAATATTGGGTAACTGGTACGGAACAAGCCTATTACGGCAGCATTTTTATTTTTATAGCTGCTGTTTGCGATATGTTGGATGGCTTTACAGCACGTGCTTTAAACGTGTTTTCATCAATAGGTAAAGACCTGGATTCCCTGGCCGATGTAGTATCTTTTGGCGTAGCCCCTTCAATGATATTGTTTAAAATGCTTTGGGCAGCGTATATGCGCAACCCAAATGCGTTAGATATAAGTATGCTGGCTATGTCACCTGCATTTCTGGTGGCTTGTTTTGGTGCTTTAAGATTAGCCCGGTTCAACGTTACCTCAAGCCAGCAAAAAAACTCTTTCCAGGGTATGCCCATACCCGCGGTAGGGTTATTGGTAGCATCTTTCCCGCTTATCAACTGGTACAACCCTATGGGCCTCGGCAATTGGATGCAGCAAGCATGGGTCATTTATATCATTATAGCCCTGCTTTGCTGGCTTATGGTATCACCTATCCGTTTTTTCAAGTTCATTCCCTCAAGCTTCCGGCCGGCTAACATCTGGCCACAGCTTATAATAATAATAATTGCTGGTATAGCTATCCCTTTTATCAATGTAGCAGCCATACCTCTTGCCTTTATACTCTACATTATCTTATCGTTCGTTTACAAACCACAGGAAGCATAAATATCTTAGTATGAAAAAATATATAGCACACATCAATATAATGCCTTTGAAAGAATTGTTAGACCCTCAGGGCAAAGCCGTTAATAACAGCCTGCACAACCTGGGCCTTACACAAGTACAAAATGTACGCATAGGCAAACACATACACCTGCATATAGAAGCTGCTACTAAAGAAGAAGCTGAAAAAATTACCCACGAGGCGTGCAAAAAGCTTTTGGCTAACCAGGTAATGGAAGCTTTTGACTTTAATGTAGCTGAACTTTAATATGAAGCTTTACCTCGTGCCTTCACCCATAGGCAACCTGGGCGATATTACTTACCGGGCCGTAGAGGTATTGAATAAAGCTGATAGTATTTTGTGCGAGGACACGCGTACCAGCTCGGTACTGCTGCGCCATTATAATATTCAGAAACCCCTTATTCCTCATCACCAGCACAATGAGCACAAAATGCTGGCGCATATTGTTGAGCAGTTGCAAAGCGGGAAAACTTATGCACTGCTTACCGATGCCGGAACACCCGGCATTTCCGATCCCGGCTTTTTACTGGTACGTGAATGTCTGCGCAACAATATCCCGGTTGAATGCCTGCCTGGTGCTACGGCCTTTGTGCCTGCTCTGGTACAATCGGGCATACCCTGCAATCGTTTTGTATTTGAAGGGTTTCTGCCGCCTAAAAAAGGCAGGCAAACCGTACTAAAATTGCTGGCAGAAGAAGAAAGGGCAATTATTTTATACGAATCTCCTCACCGCCTGGCTAAAACGCTGGTTGAATTATCGGAGATATTTGGTAAAGAGCGGAATGCAGCCGTTTGCCGCGAACTCACCAAGATGTTTGAAGAAACAAGAAAAGGCACACTGGAAGAACTTGCACAACACTATGAAAAACATGCACCTAAAGGTGAAATAGTGCTGGTGATACAAGGCAGGGACTAACGTTGCTCACTATTATATAATAATAAAAGCCACTCGTATGAGTGGCTTTTATCTTAAACTGTAACTAAAACTTATTTAGTTTCAGTAGTTGTAGTTGTAGTGGTTGCTTGTACTGTTGTATCAGCAGGAGCAGCAGTCATTGTATCAACTGGAGCTGGAGCTGGTTCTGGAGTAACCATAGTAGTAGTATCAGTAGTAGTTTCAGTTTCAGTAGTTTCGCTGTTACCGCAAGAAGCTACGAAAAGGCCCATAGTCAGGGCGAAGATGCTCATTTTAACAAATTTCATGACTTTTTCTTTTTAAGATTGTTTCACATTTATACCCTAATGGAAAAAAGGTAACCCATCTTTTTTAAAATTTTTTTATTGTAATATAATTAGCCTCCTTTTGAGTGATTCTTTAACTAATTTTAACGGTAGTTTCATTATTATAAGGGTTACCTTTTACAATTAAGAGCATTAATACGTGAACGGATTTGTACATACAGACCAGCAATTACTAAACGAACTTGCAAACGGTAACCGTACTGCCACAGAAAAGATATATGTTGATAATTATCCTATCATAATAGGTTGGATAAAAACAAATGGTGGTTCTGAAGCTGATGCTGCCGATATATATCAGGAAGCAATGATCGTTTTATACGAAAAAGCGCAAAACGAGGAGTTTAGGCTGGCATGTAAAGTGGGTACCTATCTTTTTGCTATCAGTAAAAATCTTTGGTACAAAAAGATACAAAAATTGCAAAAGCAACCGGGCTTTCTTCCGGAAAATGCGGGTGCTGATGAGAATAACGATTGGGCTTACGAAGATGATATTAAGGCCCACCAGGAAAGAGAGTTGCACTATGAACAGTTAGATTCAGCACTCGACCAACTGGGAGAACCGTGCAGATCTTTATTAAAAGCTTTTTACCAGCATGATAAAAACATGCAGGAGATAGCAGCAGATTTTGGGTATACTAACCCCGATAATGCAAAAACGCAAAAATATAAGTGCCTTAACCGCCTCAGGAAGTTATTCTACAGCGCACAGGCAAAATGATAAAGGAAAATATAACAATGGCTACTGATAGTAATATTTGGAAACTGGCAGAGGCTTACGTAAATGGTACTATGCAGCCTGCTGAACTTACCATCCTAAAAGACAGGCTGGCAAGCAACGCTGCATTTGCGGCCGAGTTTTACGAATGTGCCAACATGCTGCGCTCTTTAAATGGTAGCGGCGAGCAGAACAGGTTTCGCTCCATGCTTAAAAGTATACATACCGCAAATGTTGCCGTACCGGTAAAAACCAAGTCCAACGGTACACGCACCATACCACTGCGCACGCACTACCTTCGCACAGGCGCTATTGCAGCAAGCATTGCATTACTTACTTCGCTTACTACATTTTGGGCAATACAGCACAACAACAAAAAGATCGCCTCTCAATATAGCCTGCTGAAACGCGACCTGGAAAGCTACAAACGTGCTAACAACCAGGTAGTAAGTACTATAAAAGATAGTAAATACAGCACACCGCAGGCCGAAGCCAGGTATACAGGCACCGGCTTTGCTGTAACGAACGATGGATATATTGTTACCAACTATCACGTTACCGAAGGTGCTGATTCGGTATATATTCAGAACAGCGATGGCAGATATTATAAAGCTTATGTTGTGAGCTTCGATAAGCAATCAGATATATCGCTCCTGAAAGTAGAAGATAAGACCTTCCGCTTTGCGAAAGGAGAGATACCATACACTTTCGCTAACGCCAAAAGGTCGCTTGGCGACCGTGTGTACACATTAGGCTATCCGCAAGATGAAATAGTATATAGTGAAGGCTACATAAGCGCAAAAAATGGTTATGAAGGCGATTCATTACAATACCGCCTGCAAATACCTGCCAGCCCCGGCCAAAGCGGTGCGCCGGTTATTGATGATAAGGGCACTGTAGTGGCCATTATTACAGGTAAAGAAAGCGAAACAGAAGGCACTACTTATGCTGTAAGTTCCAATGCCCTGCTACGCATGCTGCACAACATACCTAAAGAAAACAATGTACGCCTCGCAAAAACCAATAAACTGGGCTACATGAACCGCCAGCAGCAAATAGAAAAGCTGCAGAATTATACTTGCTCTATCAAAGTTTATAAGAAATAATTTTATCTGTTATCAACATACCAGGGCAGTAGTCATCAAACTACTGCCCTTATTTTTGCGTATATAGTGTGATTGTACCTGTAGAAAACTAATTATATAATTCAGCAGTTAGTTATTATATAACTTTGCGCCCGTAAATACTCGAAGTGAGCATTATAGATAAATTCCTGGATAAAAGACAATCAGATACGGGAGCCGAAATGGCTTTTACCGATCATATTGAAGCATTAAGATGGCATATAGTACGCTCGTTAGTTGCTGTAATTATTACGGCCATAGTTATGTTCTTCAATATAGAATGGATATTTGATCATATAATACTTGGCCCCGCCCACTCATATTTTGTTTCTTATCGGGTATTGTGCCAATTAGGACATCTTATTCACATAGATGCACTTTGCCTGCAGGATATAAAAATGGAATTTCAGAATACTGAACTATCAGGCCAGTTCATGATGAGTTTTTCCGTATCCTTCATGTTAGGCTTTATTGTTGCTTTTCCATACATATTTTGGGAGTTTTGGCGCTTTATAAAGCCTGCACTTACACCACAGGAAATACGGTATGCACGTGGTATTGTTTTCTGGACCTCGCTATTATTCTTTACCGGCGTTGCCTTTGCTTATTATGTAATTGCACCTTTTACTATCAACTTCTTTGCCAACTACCAGTTGAGCCCTTCTTTCAAGAACATCATCACTATGTCTAACTATTACGACACTATGAGTGATCTGATTTTAGGCATGGGTCTTGTTTTCGAATTGCCGGTTGTAGTATTCTTTCTCTCGCGCATTGGCTTACTTACTCCAAAACTTATGCGCGATAAACGTAACTACGCTGTACTTATCATTTTCATATTAGCGGCTGTCATTACTCCACCCGATTGGTTTAGTATATGGTTAGTTGCCATTCCTTTGATAATTTTGTACGAAGCAGCAATAGCCATCAGCGACCGTGCTGTGAAAGCAAGGAAGAAAAGGGAACTAATGAAAAACAACTAAGCTTATGAACACTACTTTCAATAAAGAACTACCCATAGCTATTGGCTGCGACCATGCCGGCTTTGAATATAAAGAACTGATAAAACAGCAACTGACCGATATGGGCTGGAAAGTTGAGGACAAAGGCACATACAGCGCCGATAGTACCGACTATGCCGACTATGCACATCCCGTGGCTAATATGGTAACAGGCAATGAGGCCGCAGCAGGTGTTTTGATTTGTGGTAGTGGTAATGGTATCTGCATGACGGCCAATAAACATGCCGGTATCAGAGCAGCGCTTTGCTGGAATGAAGAACTTGCATCGCTGGCGCGCCAGCACAACAACGCAAATGTTATATGCCTGCCTGCACGCTTTGTAGATATTGAGCTTGCTAAGAAAATGGTAGCTACATTCCTGTCAACAGCCTTTGAAGGCGGAAGGCATGAGCGCAGGGTTGAGAAGATAGATGTTTAGGCCCTCGCTTCCATTAATCAATATTCAGCCTAACTGCGGTAAAAAAGCTGCGTGGCAGGAAATTCACAGAAAGGCTGCCGCCACCATGTGCACCACCACTTGAGGCGCTGACGCCTGAAAGCTGCAACTGCTGTGTATTAAACACGTTCTTGACACCAAGCGTTAGCTGTAGCTTTTTATCAAAGAACTTCTTATCGATAGAAGCATCACAAAGGTGATAGCCTGACTGCTTGCCTTGGTAAATTATATAGCCTTCTACAGAAGGTTGCTGGAAAGGGCTGGGGCTATTATATTTTTCAATAACACTAACACTTAGCTGTGGTTTTCTCCAGGTATAAGTAAGGCTGGCTGTAAATTCCTGTACATTAAAAGCATCATAACCCGGTACAAACTTAGCGCTATCACCGGGTTCTGAAAAAGTATGATTATTAGAAAAACCAAGCTGGGCATGGAAACCTTTCCATTGTCCATCTACCTGGAAGTTTCCTATCATATTACTTTGATGCAATACATTGCCATAAGTATAGTTAATGTTATTTGCAATGGTATCTGCCTTTATCAATACAATACCGTTCGTTACATCATTGTAATATCCCGTAACTATAAACTGTAAATAATCCGCATCTTTTTCATATGCCTGGTAAGAGCCGGATAACTGTATGTGCTGGCTTTTTTCAGACCGCAAATCAGGATTACCCAATATATTGTGACTATCATCATTGAAATCCAGATATAACTCTTTTAGCGATGCTACACGAAAGCCATTGGTATATGAGGCACGTATTTGTATTCTGTCAAGGGGCGTATATAAGAGATTGATACTTGGTATTAATGGCGTGTTGTATGTTGTATTATAAGAGCCCCGTCCACCTACTTGTAAAGTAAGCTTATCCTGTATCAACGGTGTTGATGCACTTGCATAAACAGCATAATCCTGAATAGTCTTATTCTTACCTTCTATCTTCAGGCTGCTGGCATACTCAAGGTTAAAATCATAACCTACAGTATAGTCAATCTTCCAAGCCCTATTACTATAGTTACTTCTTAAATATACATTGTGAAACGTAGAAGTATCTTGCGCCCCTTTACTTGCGATAGGTAATTCTGTTAGGGTATTTAAATTTTTTATTACAGAGCTACGAGTTCGGTAATAAACTGAATATCCATTTTGGCTTTGCCATCTGCCTGTTTTACCCAAATTGCCTGCCATTGCAAGGCGGCTCATAATCCTTGAAGTACGATAATATTGGTCTGTTGCAGAAACACCGTTAAAAGCATCGTATTGACTTACAGAACCCTTATTGGTAATTTTTTCTTTCAGGTA
>CAMLFX010000050.1 GCA_946479435.1 uncultured Sphingobacteriales bacterium
TATGGAAGCATGACTTATTTGTTTAGCTCCCTGAAGCCGATCATTCTATTTGCCTCAGGGTCCCAGACCTTTAAACGTAAGCAAGCTGCAATTTCTCTTATATCCAAAGATGTTTTCCGTGCCATCTGTAGCTGAGGTATTGCTGCCATTGCTTCCGGTAACCTGTAAAAGGGTATGCGTGAATTCAGGTGGTGAATATGATGGTAGCCAATATTACCTGTCATAAACCTCATAAATGGACTCATTACCATATAGCTTGACGACTCAAGTGCGGCCACCTCATATTTCCATTCTTCTTTGCAACTGAATGATGTTCCAGGGAAATTATGTTGGGCATAGAACAAGTAGGCACCTATTGCACAAGCAATGAACATGGGTATAAAAATAGCAAGCAACCATGCCTGCCAGCCCAACAAGGCAATAACAAAGTAAATAAGTAGTCCATGTGCTATTAAAGCAAATAACGAGTCGTAATGCTTTTTAGGTGAACTAAGAAAGGAACTTATACACATGCCAAAAATGAACATCGTAAAATAACCCGTCAAAATAGTAAGAGGATGGCGTATAAATAAATACATCCTTCGTTCGCCAGGCGACATGGAAAGGAAATTGGCTTTAGTTGTAATAGGGTAAGAGCCGATACTTGCGCTGAATAATTTTGAATTATGGTTGTGATGATGATCATGAGAACGCTTCCAGATACTTGCAGGTGCCAATATATACAAGCCATATATAGACATGATCACATCTGCTAACACAGACCGGTGCAAAATGGCGTGATGCTGAAAATCGTGATAAATAATGAACATACGCACAAGCAACAATCCGCCCAGTATACTGCAAATCAATTTTAGTATAAGAAATGGCATGAACAAGCTACCGGCTAATGCGCATGCAAGCAACAATAAGGTGGATAATAAGTACATCCAGCTTTTGTTCCGGTCTTCGTTTGCGAAAGGTTTTGTTGCTAATATCAGTTCTCTGCCGGTCATTGGTTTTGTATAGGACGTTTATGTTTCCAACGGCGATGCGACCATAACCAAACTTCAGGTTGAGCTATTATATCACGTTCAAGCATACGTGTGTGCATTTCAGATATTTCCCCATCAGTCGTTGCTTTAGGTGTTTCATAAAGTACTTCTGCAAATAGTTCATAATACCCTCTGCGCACTCGTTTTACCGTAGCGTAAACAACAGGATAGTTTATCTTTCGTGATATTATCTCCGTGCCTTTGAATACAGGCGTATCTTGATTTAAAAAGGTTGTCCAATATGCACTTTCCGGCGCAGGTGTTTGGTCTGCAATAAATGCCGTTGCATTTAGTTCGTTCCTGTTCTCCAGCATCTCACGAAACGTATTTTGCATTGCTATTAACTTAGTGCCAAAACGGCTACGCATTTTATGCATCAGCCAATCGAAATATTTATTGCTGATAGGGTGATATATTACGTACAGCTGTTGTCTTAGTTGAAGGCTGACTGTATTCCCAGCCCATTCCCAGTTGCCAAGGTGCCCCAATACCAGCACTATGCTTTTATTCTCAGCTGCAAGCTTGTCGAACAAAGCCTTGGCTTCGGGGTTGAAATAACAATGCTTCAGCATCGTTTCTTTATTTATAGTTAAGGTCTTAAATGTTTCCAGGAAAAGATCGCACAGATATCCATAATAAGCTTTAGCAATCTTCTTTATTTCACCTTCACTTTTTTCAGGAAACGAATTACGCAAGTTTATAAATACTATCTCTTTACGATATCCTAATGCATGGTACAATAAAAAGAACAATCCATCTGAAAACTTATATAATATACCAAAGGGTAGTATAGATATTAAATAGATAAGTGGTAAAACCAAATAATATACAACAGCTGACAATTTGCTTATTTTAGTGAAGATAATTATTATTTACAGAAGACCTACCTATGGGAGGCATTAGTTGGACCATTATGGTACGAGCAGTTTATGAAAGTTCAAGATTTTGTTGCACCGATATGAATCCTAATTATAGAATTACGATTAATATCCTGAATTCAGGTAATAACCAACGAAATATTATTAATTACAGCAAACCGTTTTAATATTCATTCTGTCTATCATGTGATTGTCGCTGCGCAGTTATGTCACTGCAAACTATATTTTAATAACAAGAGATGTGTCTTTTGTGTAAACAATGAACACAGGTAAATTCTGGTGTTCAATAATAATTACCCTATGAACAATGTATGGCTCAAAGCCATTATGTTATGGATAAGCATATGCCTAGGATGTACAGTGGAGGCACAAATTGCTGTTACTGATGCAAGGACGGCATTACAACTTGTTCAAAATTTAGCAGGCCCTGGTGTCTCAGTTTCGAATGCCACCTTAACTTGCTCCGATAGTGCAAATGGTACATTCGTTACTACTGTCAGTAATCTTGGATTAGAGGAAGGAATAATTTTGAGTACGGGACGATCTGTTAATGCTGTGGGCAGCGCCTCAAACTTTAGATCTACAGCATATTACAGGCCCGGAGATACTAGTTTAGATGCTCTTATTTTCCCTACAACAACCAACGATGCATGTATACTGGAATTTGACTTTGTTCCATTAGGTGACACGATGAAATTCAGATATGTATTTGGTTCGGAAGAATATACTTCTTTCTCTTGCACTGACTATAATGACGCATTCGGTTTCTTTATTTCAGGTCCCGGATATACAGTTCCTCAAAATATTGCATTGATTCCGGGCACTAGTATTCCTGTTGCTATAAACAGTACTAGTGGTGTACCACCCACTAACCCTAATGATACCGTAAAGTGCCAGTCTATGGGTACTGGTTCTCCCTTTTCCCAATACTACGTGGATAACAGTGCTGGTACAACCGTAGCTTATAACGGCTTTACAAGCGTGTTAACTGCTACGGCAATTGTTGTCCCGTGCTCTACTTATCATTTAAAACTAACAATAGGTGATGCAGATGACCAGTCATATGATTCCGGAGTTTTTATCGAGGCTGGAAGTTTCAGTTCGAATGATCTCTCTGTTTCTACTTCTGAAAATCTCCAGGCGCCTGTACCATACTGTGTAAGGGGTTGTAAAAATGGGGTGGTTACTTTTAAAAGGCAAAAAGTTACTAGTCTGCCGCTTACGGTAAAGTATCAAATAGCAGGTGACGCCTCTAACGGGGTAGATTATGCTACTATTGCGGACTCGGTTGTTATACCTGCCAGTGATTCGGTGATTGCCCAAACTATTATACCGCTAACAACTGCAAGTGGCACTAAGACCATAAAGTTATTGGTATATTCTCCCTATGCTTGTAGTACCAGCCCTATTATTGCTGATAGTTGTCTTGTAACAATATATGATTCAATATATGCAAGGATTATTACACCTGATACTAGTATTTGTCCCGGAACTTCGCTGACATTAGAAACAATTATAGATACCAGCCTTCGGTTTGCATGGTTGCCAAAATCAGGGATAAATGATACTACTTTAAGAACACCATCAATTACTGCGTCTGCAAATGTCTCCTATTATCTTACAGCTTCATTACCAGGTTCTACTTGCGATACCGTTCATGATGTCATAAATATTATGATGTCGCAATCGCCTAACGTTACCAGCCAGGTAACGAATGTTTATGGTTGTATTGGTACAGATGTGCTCATACCTATTAAAGCTACAGGCGATGACCTAACATATAAATGGCAAATCAAATCGGGAGGCGTATATAATGATTTAGGTAATGGGGTTGACTATGATGGGGTAACAAAAGATACGCTAAAACTTAAAAGTATTAGTGTTAGTTGGGATGGAAATGACTATAGATGTATAGTATCAGGGAAATGCACACCCAACGATACTACTTCCCCTATCACGCTGAATATTGCTGACGAACCTAATATTACTGCCAACCCGGTAAACGACTCTATCTGCCAGGGAGGTAATGCCCTGTTCGTAGTACAGGCAACAGGTACCAACCTTACTTATCAATGGCAAATAAGCTATGGTTTTGGTTTTAGCGACCTGATAAATACAGGGCCTTATACCGGGGTTTTCAAAGATTCTATGAAAATAACGGCGGCTACGGTATCTATGAGTGGCCAAATATTCAGGTGTATAGTAAGTGGTTTATGTTCACCTAACGATACTACTCCTAATGCTACGCTGGTTGTGCATAAGTTACCTAAGATAAATACCGACCCTGTAAGTATACATGTTTGCCCGGATCTGCCATCATCGTTTAGTCTAAGTGCTGAAGCCGGTAATATAGGCTATCAATGGCAGGTAAATACCGGTAGTGGATTTTCCCCCGTTTCAAACGATGCTACATACAACGGAAGTAATACAAACACCCTGCAAATCTCCTCGTCTTTACCAAGTATGACCGGCTATACATACAGGTGTATTGTATCGGGCGCCTGTCTTCCCAACGATACGTCTACCAATGCAGTACTTACTGTAGATACAATACCGGTAGTATCGAACCAACCTGCTGGCAATATAGTTTGCGAAGGTGACACAGCCTCGTTCTCCATACAGGCATATGGCAGCGGCACACTTACCTATCAATGGCAAGTGAACAATGGTGCCGGGTATAATGACCTGGCCGATGGTATACAATATACCGGCAGCACCACCAATTCGCTGAAAGTATTAGCAGCTACATCATTACTGGACAGTAATGAATACAGATGTATTGTTCATGGAACCTGTGATGGAGATACTTCTGATGCAGTAACGCTAACCGTTAAGACTTTACCTGTCATAGGTAACGATCCCAATTCGGTTGTTCTATGCGAAGGCGATGCTACGATGTTCGCTATTGCGGCAACAGGTTCAAATCTTACGTATCAATGGCAGGTTAAGACCGGAACAACGTTTACGGATATTGTCAATAATGCTATTTATAGTGGCGCACAGGCGGATACATTACAATTGGCTACTACAGTTGCCGGTATGAATAAGTATGTATACCGGTGTATTGTATCTGGCTACTGCACACCTAAAGATACCTCCAATGTGGCGATGTTAACCGTTCATATACGCCCGGATATAACTGTACAACCAAATGACAGTACTGTTTGTGATGGTAATGTTTCAGCTTTCAAAATAACAGCTGTGGGCACGAATATTGCCTACCAGTGGCAGATAAATACAGGGAGCGGTTATACTAATATTACCAATAATACCTTGTACACAGGCGCAACAAAAAGTTTGTTAAGAATAAGTAGCAGTACACTAGCTATGAACGGTTACCTGTACCGCTGTATCATTAATGGTATATGTACACCTCCTGATACTTCAATGGCTGCGGTATTAAACGTTAAAGTGCTGCCCCAGATCATTGCCAATCCTGTTGACACTACAGTATGCGATAAAAATAATGCTTCATTTACTATATCTGCCATAGGCACTGATGCTGCTTACTTATGGCAAGTAGATAAAGGAACGGGGTTTGTAAACCTATCGAACGGAACTGTATATAATGGAGCAACTACCGCTTCGCTATATATTTCAGCATGTACCCCTGCGATGAATAATTATGCTTACAGGTGTATTGTATCAGGATCTTGTACACCACCGGATACTACATTAAGTGCTATGCTTCATGTACTGGATCTGCCGTCGATAACCCAGGAGACAACCGATAGTATTGTGTGCGATGGACAAAGCACGGCATTTGGCATTAGCGCAACAGGTACCGCAATAACCTATCAGTGGCAGGTAGATGACGGAACAGGTTTCCGGAACATCTCGAATAATTCTGTTTATTCAGGAGTGAACAGCGATACGTTGAAACTGCAAAGTGCTAATGTACCTATGAGTGGGTATCAATACAGGTGTATTATAGCAGGTACCTGCGCACCGCCTGATACAACTATTATTGCAACCCTTACCGTAAGAGAGCTGCCTGATATAACACGGCAACCATCGGATAGTACGATATGTGCATACGGAGATGCCAGCTTTTCAATAACTGCAACCGGTACTGCAATAACCTATCAATGGCAGGTAAATACAGGTACAGGGTTTAGTGATGTTAACAACAGTGCTATATATTCAGGCGCAACAGCATCTGTGTTAAATATAAGCGCCGCACCCAATACAATGGATGGTTACCTATACCGCTGTATAGTAACCGGTGTATGTACCCCACCTGATACTTCTACCACTGCAATTTTCCATGTTAGCACGCCCCCATCGCTAAGTGTAGCACCTCATGCTACCCAAATATGTGAAGGAGGCGATGCTGCTTTTTCCGTAACAGCAACCGGTACCAATCTTTACTACCAATGGCAGGTAGATGATGGCAGCGGTTATGCCAATATTTCAAACAATATGCTTTATAGCGGGGTAAACACTAATACGCTATACATAACCGGTGTAACATCGGCAATGTCCGGATATTTATACCAGTGCATCGTATCAGGCGATTGTCCGCCCGCAGTTACTTCAGGTGCGCTTACACTTATGCTTACGGTATTTACTAAACCTGTAATAACAGCGCAGACCGGCGATAAAAGAATATGTGCCGGCACCAATACAAGATTCGCCATAAAAGGCACGGGTACGGGTATATCTTACCAATGGCAGGCAGATAATGGCAACGGGTATGTAAACCTTGCTGATGATGCTATATTTAGCGGCACCAACAGCGATTCGCTAAATATAACTTCAGCGCCAAAAGATATAAGTGGCAGCCACTACAGGTGTGTGGTGATAGGCGTTTGTTTGCCTGATGCTATATCAACACCTGTAACCTTGACTGTTGATACCCTGGCCGCCGTGCTGCAACAAGCTAAAGACAGCATAGTTTGCGAACAAACCCCTATATCATTTACTATAGCTGCTGAAGGCACTAACCGCAGCTATCAATGGCAGGAAGATAATGGTGGCGGATTTACAGATATTCCGGTTTCATCTCCTGCATATGCCGGCAGCAACACCGAAATATTGTCAGTACCTAATGTAGTACTCTCAATGCAAGGTTATAAATACCGTTGTATAGTTTCTGCAATCTGCAATACATATGATACATCCGGTATTGTAATATTATCTGTAGATACAATACCGGTCGTAATGACTTCACCAGGCAACAGTATCATATGCGAACATGATACTACTATATTCAGCATACAGACCATTGGCACTGATATTCAATATAAATGGCAGGTCGATGCTGGCACTGGTTATACTGACATAACTAATAGTACTATTTATTCAGGAGCAAATACAGATGTATTGCAAGTGTCAAGCGCACCTGCTAACATGAGCAACTATAAATACAGGTGTATTATATCAGGTACCTGCAATCCTCCGGATACATCGGCCGAGGCAATACTCACTGTAAATAGAAGGCCTGATATTGTAATGCAGGCAAGAGATACTGTAGTATGTGAACAAGTAGATGCAGCATTCGAGATTTTGGCAACTGGTACCAATATTACATACCAATGGCTGGTGGATAATGGCAGTGGCTGGACTATATTGGTAAATAACAGTGAATACAGCGGTGCTACAAGCAACAAACTGGTAATTACTAATACTGATTATTCAATGAGCGGGTGGTTATACAGTTGTGCTGTTTCAGGCTCATGTACACCCATAGATACATCTCTTGCTGTTACATTGACGGTGAATCAATTGGTGTCTGTTACCACTCAACCGTTGCCATCTGTTATTTGCGATGGTGATAATACTTCTTTTCAGGTAGCAGCAATAGGCACAGGCATCAGCTATCAATGGCAGGTAGATGATGGTGCCGGATACCGGAATGTTTCCAATAACGCTACTTATAGTGGTGCTGCGACAAATATGCTTAGCGTGTCGACTGCTAATACTGGCATGGATGGAGAATACTATCGCTGTATTGTGAGTGGTATTTGCCTGCCTAACGATACATCTACAGCTGTGTTACTGACTATTAATGCTTTACCTGCCATTGCAATTCAACCCGAAGACTCTACCGTATGCGAAGGAATAGACGCTGAATTTTCTATAAGTGCAACAGGTACTGCAATAACCTATCAATGGCAGCAAAATGATGGTGCCGGCTTCGCAGACCTGGCGGATAATGGAACTTATACAGGTAGCTTAACCAATACACTTCATATTGCGTCACCACCGGCTTTTATGAACGGATATGAATACCGCTGTATCGTATCGGGTGCCTGCAACCCGCCCGACACTTCATTGCAACGCTTACTTACAGTGCATACTTCACCTGTTATAACACTACAACCATCAGATACGATAATATGTGTAAGCCATACTGCAGAGTTCAGCATAATCAGCAGTGGATCGCTTGTTAATTATCAGTGGCAAATAGATACCGGCAGAGGGTATGAAGATATAATGAACACTGTTGATTACAGTGGCGCTACGACTAATATCCTGACTATAGCGAGTGTAACTACTGCTATGCATAGCGATAAGTTCAGGTGTATTGTTACGGGCATTTGTGCACCAGCCGATACATCTGGCGAAGCAACGCTTTCTGTATTCACGCCAGCTGCTATTATTACACAACCGGCTGATATAAAAGTATGCGCCGGTGAAAGTCTGACGTTTAACACTAGAGCCACAGGTTCAAGATTAACATATCAGTGGCAGGTAAATTCGGGGGGCGGATTTCAAAACGTATTGAACGGGGGTATCTACTCAGGCGCTACCTCCAGCAAATTAAAACTGGATGCTGTAACTACAGCAGAAGATGGTTACAAATATCGTTGCATCATAAACGGCTACTGTGATCCGGGAGATACAACAGATGAGGCTACCCTTGGTGTACGTATCATGCCGGTTGCAGGTATAACGCCGCAAGGCTCGGTTACGTTCTGTGAAGGGGATAGCGTTTTACTACTTGGTGAGCCGGCAGCCGATGTAACTTATAGATGGCAACTGAATGGTATGCCAATATCGAAGGCCGGTAAATACATAGCTAAGAAACCAGGTATATACAAGCTTATAGTGGCAACACAATATTGTACATCTACCCCCGACTCACTACAGGTGATTGTGCATCCACTACCCGAAGCAGGTATCTTTATTACCAGCAGACCTGTAATATGTGCAGATTCATTTGTTACTATTACTGCATTCAATGCTACACAGGAAAGCTATCAGTGGTATAAAAATGGTGAAATAATTGCAGATGCTCGCAGCTATTATTATAATGCTTTTGAAGAAGGATTGTATGATTTATTAGTGACCAATAATTATAATTGTATGCTAAGGTCTAAGCCTCAGTATCTTGATTTGGATAAACTATCTGACCCTGAGATAATTACAGATAACCTGATGATGTGCACCAACCAGCAAGCAGAACAATATCAATGGTATTGGAACGGCGCAACCTTAACAGGAGAAATAAATAACTGTTACCTGGCTCCGCATAATGGATATTATAAATTGTATATCGTTAATGCCAATAGTTGTCCTAAATGGTCTAACCAGTTAGCCATTGATAAGGTTGCAGAACTATGGCCAAATCCAACTAGCGGACTTCTAAATATTATGGCCGATAATGCTGCCTATATTGAAATAAGTGATGTAAGCGGAAAAACAGTATATATATCTAAATTCCAGGCTCAGGTTGATATACGCAATGTAGCAGATGGTGTGTACATGGTTAGGCTGTACAACCAACAAAAAGAACTTATTAAGGCTATAAGAATAGTAAAGAAGGAAAACTAATGGAACATTATAATTTTCTTGTAATAAATTCAATATTATTAGATTGGTACTTGGTCGCTATGTCGCTTTTATAATATGTGTGTTGGCTTAATGTTTTGTGGTCAACTTAATAAAATTCGATAAGCTATTTTAGCCATAAAAGGAGTTACATTTATTTGTAACTCCTTCTTGTTTTGTCAATATTGTCCCTCGGTAGGACTTGAAGTGAGGCGTGAATGATGCTCAAACCAACTGAGCTAAGGAGGAGTGTCAATTCCAATAATAGATAATAGATTATTTAGACAGTTGAAGAGGTCAAATGACCTAAATGAGATGATTTCAGGTTCAAGTCCTGAAAGGGGGAGCACTCAAAACCAAAGCGTTGCATTCATTTGTAACGCTTTTTTCATTTAACCGCACTAAGAATCGCAGTAAATCTTATTGAGAGTCAATATTGACAAAAGCAAATGCTATACGCAGTTTTTAAGTGTCGATGCAACCTATCTACAATCTGATACTATTTTATTTTAATAAGTAATTATTTTATTTGTATATTTATTCTACTACCACTTGTCACCAATTGAATCACTATATGAAAAACATCCTATTGCCATGTGTGTTCGCAACTCTGTTGTGTAGCAGCACCATCGCGTATGCGCAGAAACTACCGGAACCGCATACTTACAGCTCGCCTAATGGTACATTTGACAAGGTCTACGACCGTTTTGGCAAACAATATGATCTTAATGATATCAGAATTTTAGAAAAACCTTCAGGTTCTCAGTCAAAACTAAACGGCCCGGTTGCTCAACCTAATTCAACTGCATATTCTCAAATTCTATGTACCAGCACAGGGTATTTCAACGTCTATTTTGAGAACGGTAGCGGGTTTGAGCAAAATACTTCAACTCAAATTGCCCGACGCGATGTGATATGCCAGTTATTCAATGACCTATCCAACCATATCGTCCCCGCCAATCCGTCCGTTAAAGTGAATATCTGGGTGCGGGATATCAGCAATATCATTTCAAATCCGTCGAGTAGTGGCGTACTCGGATTGGCTACTTCTTTTTATAGTATGCCTGCATTATCCACTGCCAGTTCCGGTATCGTAGATGGAGAAGTCTGGGAAACGATCAATTCCGGCACAGACGGATATAAAAATACCGTCACACCACTTGTATCTCAAGGCAGTCAGTATTCCTCGCCGGGAGGCGCCTATTATCACGGAATGATGGCCTTCAACTTCGCTAATACTTCCATTAATTGGCATACAAATTTAACTACGGCTACCGCTTCGGGGTTGTACGATTTATATAGCGTGGCCTTACACGAGATGACCCACGCGCTGGGCTTTGCGTCGCTCATCGATTACAATGGAGTTTCCAAATTTGGTAGTACTACAAATTATTATTCCCGGTACGACCTGTTTTTAAAGACGCAGGGCAACCAAAACCTGATTACCAATACAGGAAGTTGCAACCTTTACAATTTTCAGTTCAATCCTGGCTTAAATGCTAATACAACTCTTTCTCCCAATCCTGCAACCTGTGGTAACACTATTCCTTATAACGGTAGCCTTGATAATACTACATGCGCTACGGCAATTAAATTCACGGGTAGTGTAAATCAATCCGTATATACCCCCGATTGCTTTGAGCCACCATCAAGCCTTAGCCATCTTGAAGATCAGTGCCATGCTCCAGCTCCTTATGGCAATAATTTATATTATTGCATGTCTAACGCTAATGGCACCGGAAGCGCTTACATGAAACGTTATTTGAAACCAGAAGAACGCATTGTGCTCTGTGATATCGGATATAAGGTAAATACAACTTATGGGAATACTTTATATGCCGCCAATAATTACAACTACGGTGGTTCGCAATGTCCTGGTCAATCGGTAGCCGGTGTGAATGATGGTATCACCACATTGGGGACATACTCCTGGACAGCGCTTACAAGCGGCATAGTCAATATACCGGGCAGTGGTTTACTAAGTAATGATTTTAGTGCAAACCAATTTGAGTGCCTGGGAGTGATGAATGGGATGGGGAGTGTAAATATCAGCAGCGGAACGTCATCCAGCACCATAACTTTTACAGCCGGTACAAATACAGGTGTGGCATTGCTCAGGTATGTTCCTGTAAATACAACGACAGGAAAGAGGGGTAATATCACTTACGCATACGTCTATATCAATTCAGCAAACTGCGTTGCCAGCCCTTGTAATATGGTACTCAATGGCGGTTTTGAGAATGGCCTTAATTGCGGTCAATACTATCAAACCGATAATCCAGATATTTATTGCTGGACACCTTTGCATATGTCACCCGACTACATGGTTCGAAATTGCACGCCACCTAGCGGGTTTGGTGGGATTCCGACACCTACTACGTATTGTAATCCACCTGCCGATACCTGGAACGGCCCTGGTACAAATGATAAATTTTTGGGCATGGGCTTTTATAATAATACCCCGGGATCTGGCATGGAAGCAATACAGACCATGCTTGCATCGCCTATCCAGCCGAATGTGCCATACGTGATAAGTTTCTGGGCCCGGACTTTCCACGGTACTATATTTGCTGCCGGCACGGCAAATGTGATGTTTCGCGGTGCAACAGGAACTCTCGCACCTTTACCATGGTCAGTACCTTATAATACTGTAGGCCAGCAATATACTGATGTGGATGTGCCTGACGATGGGCAATGGCATTACTATACATTGCCATTTACGAATACAGGAACACAACCTTTACAAAATCTTTTGATTGGTGTTTCTGGATATACCAGCCCTAATTATGCAGCCTATGTTGGTTTGGATGACATAGTTCTCACGCCTGCAAATAATACCGCAACTTTTCAATTGCCTGATTCACTATGCGATAATGCCAGTATTGCAGATTTGAGCCAATATGTTTTCCCTGCGTTTACATCAGGTGGCAGCTTTTCCGGTACTGGTGTAGTTTATACAGGAGGATTGTACACCTATACACCATCTACAACCGGCCTTCAAACCATTACTTACAACTATGTAAACAGCTCAGGCTGTTCACTATCAATTCAGGAGCAGATTTATATTAAAAGCTGTCCACCTCCTCCTGGTGGTAGCCATCATGTAATGACTTATGAAGGGCATGATGATATGAAACATTATACCACCCAAATAGTACCTGGCAGTAATGACGAAAGTGTTATGGCCGGTACTATATTTCATAGTACATCCGGCGGTACAAATACAATTCATTTTATGAGGCTGGATAATCAAGGGAATATTTTAGTATCAGAAGAATATATCTCAGGATATAAGGATGAAAGAGCGGTTGATATAGAAGGATTGGTTCAAAATGGAAAGCAGTTTTGGTATATCGTTTGTTTATCGAGAAGGGCCGGGGGTAATGATCAGGATATGATTAAAGTCTTGTGTTTGGACAATAACGGCAATCTTGTTGATCAACGTGAGTATGAAGATATAGCTGGTGGACAATATCATTTATACCCTATGCATTCTACCGTATGGACCGATCAGCAGAACAATGATAATCGTCTGTATATATGTGGGTACACAACTTTTGGCAGCCCGACAACTTTTCCGCAAATGCCTGATTATTTAAGCCGTAAACACGCTTTTATATTGAGTATCGGTTTAAACATGGGCAGTAACCACCTACTGCGGCTGAATAGTATGGCGTATGATTGGAGTTGGAATGGGCCGTATGATTATGATATTGCCATGCGTACACGAGTAGTTGAACAGACCAATCAGATATTCGTTACCGGAAGTGTCAATGGTATCATACCCCAATCGCAGGCACATCAACGTAGCGCAACAATGAATTTAGTTGTTGATCCGAATACGCTAAATGTAGTATCCGATTTTCCATTTATTAAGAACGAAGGTAGCGATGATCTAAGTGGCCCGCATGAATATGGTGTAGACCTAATTCAGATAAACGGTAAAAACTTCATCCTCGGGAACACTACTTCAACAACTGCTACCAATTGGAATAATACCTCAGAAATAGATATGTATCCCAGGTGGCACAAGATATTCTTTATCCAACCACTAAATGCCGGTGCTCCATTTAGTGTACAGTCACAACGAAATACATTCGGAAATATATGGGGTCACTGGGCTGCACACGCTATTCGCACAAGTGGTACAAAAGTTACTCTTGCAACACTTATCAGGGATCAATATTCTACCTGTATACCACTCCCTTATACACCGGGTTACGATAATGTAAATGTGGATCTTATTACTGCAGATCTTGGCACATGGCCCTACGGTTCGGTATCGAGCGGACCTAATATAATTTACCGTACAAGTACAGGTACAGGCGACCCTTCCGCTGTAAGCAACTCTTTTTATGAACTTGGGGGCAGCCTTTCTCTTATGGATGTCAGCCCTACATTTGCGGCGTTGGGCATTAATCAATATGTGATCAACGCGCCCAAATACATGAACAATCAGTTTCTGAATATTAAATACATGAATCCCGATCTTGGATTCAATACCATTTGTGGGGGTGATTTTGATGCAAACCAGCAACCATGTACAAATGGAGGTACTTATTTTATAATAGAGGATGCTATGAAAGTAGGTACGAAAGTACAGATTGTGAATTTGAAACTTGATAAAACACCGTATCCAATGGCCAGTAAAAGCCAGCCTTATGCGATTAATAATCCCACACCGTGTATAGATTTGGCAGGAAATGGTTCATATAAAGAAGAAGAATTGGGAATGCAGGAACTGACACGAGGTAAAACTAGCGTATATCCTAATCCTGCTACGGATAGGGTAACCGTAGAATTGTCGGAGGATGTAAGCAAAAATGCTATGCTCACGATTAAAGTCAGAAACATATATGGACAGGAAATAGGTGGTTTATTTAATGTTAAGAGGCAACCGAGAATTGATGTATCGTTACCTAATATTGTGCCGGGCATGTATTTCATAGAAATATACGCAGACCAAAAGTTGATCCATCACGAAAAGCTAACCATACAGCAGTAGGCAATCTTTAAATGCAAACACAAACAAAGGCATATAAATATGCCTTTGTTTGTGTTATTGACCGTGCACTAAAGCTTTGTTTAAGGATCTCAAGCTATAAGCGATTTAAATTGCGCGATACTACTAGTAGGTTATTGTGAAGCTAGTTCGCTTGGCGGACAACTTCGCTTACAAATGGATTGAGTTTAATTAACAGTGTTTTATTGACACCCATTTTTATGCACGGTAATCGTCCATAGCTCTGAACAAGATGCTGGCCATTGGGCATTATATTATTATTTCGATACCACACATCGATCCCATTGGTATAAACAGCAGGTTACCCGAAGCATCACTTGCCGCCGCGGAATTATAGTTGTGCGTCTTTTACTGTTAAAAGATGACGGCGGAGTTGTATTGAATGCGAGCCGGCAATTAAATCCGAATACCCAGTTATTATTTTCTTTTTGAGCTGAAGCTATGCCTGGCATTAGCAACATGTAAGCAAAACTCAAACATAGGAGTATGACGCGCATAACTCGTTTTTACCTAAAATTAAGAGCCTAAAATAAAATGGTTGTCATGGTAGGGAAATATGATTTTGAAGCACTTATTTAAGGAGGCTGCTACCATTTCTGGAACGGGCCTTGGCCTGTTTACGAATAATTTGGTATCATCCGTTTATCGTCTACTTTCCGTTCGTAAATATCCAGAGGTGTTTGTCAGTAAATTTTTGTTGATTATAGACTGTAACTCCACGGCGTTGAAACGGCTATTTTATTCAATTGCGAACTGCAGTTTGATAATATCCGGATATTATTTCTTATTGACTTCAAAAAACAAGGTATCCGTTCCAATACCTGTAAATATACCCAAACCATTTGCAATATTCGAAGTTGGGTTTGTCAGGTTCTGAGAGCTGTTGCTATTGCTATTGTACAAGGCTGCATAATCGGTATTAAGATGATAGAGGATGATGGTATGCGTACCAAAATACTGAAACTGCTGATCTCTAATTTGATATTCATCAGTTACAGAAGGCTCGTTTCTGAAATTAGATATGCGAAAGCGCGCATTGGTTGTATCCCTGATCAATTCAGGCTCGTTTTCAATATTCTGTACTACTATCATATAATAGGAATGATCGTTATTATCCCATGTAACGTCAATCGGATCATTCATTTGAAAACTGCCTGGTGAAAACGTGGTATTAGAATCGATCTTGGTAACTGATATCTCTGTGGCAGATTCAGTGAAGCTGGTGGGAAGGGTAGGGGCAGTCGTGGTGGCACTAACGATCTTTCCTCTATACTCGAAATATAGGTGGTATTGCCTCCCTTCAGCAATTATCAGCGTGTTATCCTCATAGATACCGTTACCAATATTTACAAGTTGGTGAATGCTGTTCTCATCATCGATAAAGACTTTGAGTGTATCAATGCCTTCACCCTCTCCGTCGGTTGCATTTGAAACCGCAATTTGAGATATCACTCTGATGGAGGCAATATTATTTACGAATAAATAACCTTCAATAACAGGTTCTTCATTATATGCGGGTACAGCAGACTGCTTTTCACAGCTGATAAACAAGTATGTCAAAAGAGATAAAATAAGTATAGATCTTGCTTGTTTCATACTAGCGGATTTTAAGAGAAAGTGTGAGGTTAGGCGTAAGACCCAAATAATTTACATTTGATTCTATTACACTTCCATCGGAGATATAGTATTGCTTATACCAAACATTTGTTCGGTTGTAAGCATTAAAGATGGACAAGCTCATGTAGCCAATATCCTTCTTGCTTGCATTGAAGATATGATAGCTTGCAGAGAGGTCTAGCCTATGATAGTCTGGCAAACGCAAAGAGTTTTTTGTGGTAACGGTAAAGTAATCCTCAGTAGTTCCATCGAGTAGTGTGATTGAATACGATCCTGCAGGCGCTGTATATGGTCTGCCGGTTGCATAAACCCATGTTGCAGAAAAATCCCAGCGTTTAAACTTATAAATGCCAACAGCTTTAAATTCGTGAGTTACGTCCTGGTTCGCCGCGAAGTAACCTTCACCATATACATCAAAGTGATTTCTTGCCTGCCCTAGCGAATAGCTTATCCAACCCGTGAGTTTGCCTGTTTTTTTCTGCGCCAGCAGTTCTAACCCTTTAGAATACCCGTTGCCTGTATAGAAACTCTCGTTCACGGTTGTAGAAAAGCGGTTGGAAGAAAATCTCAATGAATATTCACTAATATCCGCTAGATCTTTTCTGTATGCTTCAGCACTAAACAGATAATTTGAAGTTTCATAGCTTAGGCCAGCAATATAGTGTGTGGCCGAACTAACCGGAACTTTTGTCTTGTCAGATAGTATCCAGAAGTCTTTACTTCCTGAAAGAATATCCTCGCGCGTTATCCTGTTTGCAAACTGATAGAACCGCCCGTACGAAGCCTTCAGCGAAAGTCTATCGGTTATTTTTAACCCAGTTGCAAACCGTGGCTCCCAATATGTTTTTTCTGTAACATCGAAGTAGCTTAACCGTACTCCGGGCTTTATTTCAAGGCGCTTATTAAAAAACGTTAGCCTGTCTTGTATGTATCCACCTCCTACCACTCCTTGTCCTTGTCTGTTAAGTACGTCTGAAGTATCGTCCTGGCTATAAGTATAGTTAATATCATAGTTGGTTCCAAATAAACCAAAGCTTAGGTCATTGCCTTTAAATAAATTCCATTCGTAATCCATTTTTACACTTAGGTCTGTCAAGTCATTGTTTTCGAGGATGCCGGTTTTCACAGTCGACTCTTCACCCAAACTATCCGTTGTTGTACGCTCATTTGATCGGTCACGCTTGCTATAATAATTAGAATAACTCATAAGAGTGTTACCATAAAATTTTTCGGTCCATTTTCGCGACCATTTAAGGCTCATGCCTACGTTCCCATAACGCGTCAGATCTGTTGTGCCATTGCTGAGGCCTGCAAAATTACTACCGCCAAATCCGCTGGGAGCAGTAAAACTGCTGCTGTTGTCTAGCTTGTCAATGCTGTAAAAGTAGCTGTAGGAAATATTGTCTTTATTGGTGGGTCTGAATGTTACTTTAGTATTTATATCAGAAAAGTAAGATGTGGTTTTCGTTTGTACTGAAGGACCACCGCCAGGACCGCCCATTGCAGGTTGCTGCTGCTCATCGGTTTGGTCATCACTTTGATTAAAAGAATCGAATATCCAGTTATAAATTGGCCCTTTCCAGGATCTTCGCCATGCGGCCATAATTGTGACTTTTTCAGTTAATGGTATTTCAGTAAAAAGGTTGCCACTCAGTAAGCTGATATCGCCGCCAAGATTGAAATTCTTTTGATTGCCCTCTTTGCCAGTAAGTTCCATTACGCTTGAGAGCCTTCCACCAAATTTGGATTCGAAACCACCTTTATACAATTGCACATCCTTCACAGCATTGGCATTGAACGCACTGAAGAAACCATAGAGGTGATCTACATGGTATATTGTAAAGCCATCGTATGTTACAAGGTTTTGGTCAGGGGTGCCGCCACGCACATACAACCCAGCTGAAGATTCGTTAGATGCGCTTACTCCCGGCATCAACTGAAAAGCACGCATTACATCCTTCTCGCCAAGATTTGGTAACTTGGCAAGCTTTGCCGGAGATAACTTGACCATACTAAGATTATCGGAAGACATCTGCATTACATCATCCCGGTTTGCAGTTACTATTACTTCATTTAGCCTGGATGCCGAAGTTGGATATAGTTCTATTTCTACATCACTTGTCTGCATTTCGGGATTTAAGTATATCTCCTGCGAAAGGTATCCCATGTAGTTTGCTACGATTGTTGACGTATCTGCTGGTACATTCATCAAGCTGAAAAATCCATCAGCATTACTAGTACTACCTATTGATGTACCCTGGATCTGAATGTTTACAAAAGGTAACGGTTCGCCGGAGGTTACATCAACAACTTTTCCGGATATTGTATAATTCTTTTTTTGTGGTGGCCCTTCAAACTTTTTCTGAACGAGCATATCCTGGACCAGGACGCCATCATCGGAATAAGATAAGGATCTTCTATCGCGCTTTATAGTAATTACCAAAGCGGTATCTATGTTGAAGCTCATCTTATCCAACGGACGTAGAGAAGTTTCCGGATCGCGCGTGGTGATTTCAATAGCTAATGGCAGCGGTGTGTTGGCGAACCAATAAGTAAAGTATCGCTTTTTACAATAATTGGAATCATAAACGATTGTCACATGATACCTGGCCATAAATTTTTGATAGACTTCATGTAGCGTAGCTGAACTAAACCTGTCACTAACCCCTATTTTTTCAAGCGGTGAAGGAGGTATGACCGTCTTTTTCTTGATCAACTGACCCGAAGCTGGTATACTTAAAATTAAGACGGCAATAATTAGATATATCCTCATCGTTTTAAAGTAGAAGACTGCAAACTTCTTTGTTTAGCATATTCAATTTTCCCAATTAAGACGTAAAGCATAAATGCCGCGATAAATGGATTAAATTATGCGATATAAGTAGACGGTCATGCTACACGTAAGATTTTAGTAGATAGTCGATATTTTTTTGCCTTTTGCAGTTTTTCTACCCGCGGTGAGACGTATATGGCAGATATTTGCCTCTGTTATCTATTAATATTATTAGGATGTTACTATCGAAATCATCTACATTCTAATTGTACAAGTCAGGACAAATTTCTGTATGATAAAAGGACTACGTATTATTCGCAATAAAAAATGGATAGAGATACTGCTGCATATTGCAGGGTGGATGCTTTTTCTAACATTACCTTATATATTACGTAGTAACCGGATGGCTACGCCTAAGCATCATCTGCCTCTGACGCCTGCTGGCTTCCCTCTTATGGAGCCTGAACATTTTAATGAGATGCATTATGAGCCAATGATCTTTAATTTATTAATGATCCCATTATTTTATATGAATATTGCTTATCTGCTACCAAGGCTATTTCTTAAGCGAAAATATGCGGCATTTTTTGCTCTGCAGATTGGTGTTGTCATCGTGCTTAATTTTATCAGCAACTGGTTACATACTTTGTTTACTCCTGAAATGCCGGGAATGAAAATGGGTATTCCCATATTTCTTTACATTTTGACTACATCTTTTGCAGTGTGTTACTGTTTAGTAAGGAAAAATATTGACGATGAACAAAAACAGAAGGAGCGGGAAAATGAGAGCCTAAAGTCGGAGCTTCTTTTTTTACGTTGGCAAATCAGTCCGCATTTTATGTTCAATGCACTTAATAATATGGTTGCGCTTTCCCGGGTTAAATCAGATAAGCTTGAACCGATGTTGATAAGACTCTCTACTCTTATGCGTTATATGCTGTATGATACTGACGAAAAAAGGGTATCAATACATAAGGAAATTGAATACCTTCAAAGCTATATCGATCTGCAAAGCATAAGATTTGGATCTGAACTGGACATAACTTGCGATATACAGGTGCAGGATGATGTTAACGTCCTTATTGAGCCGATGTTGCTTATTCCATTTGTGGAGAATGCATTCAAGCATGGTACCGGCATTGTTGCAAAGCCCTTTATACATTTGCTAATGAATGTTTCTAATGAAAAACTATCATTTTCAATAAGGAATAGATTTGTACCCGCCCTTTCAAAAGATGATGAGCAAGCTCATGGTATAGGACTTATAAATGTACGCCGCCGCCTTAATTTGCTGTATGGTGACAATTTCACACTTGATATACTGGAGAATGAGGATTTGTTTGTTATTAATCTGAATATATACGTTAAATGATCCGATGCATAATTGTTGACGACGAGCCGCTCGCACTCGACTTACTTAAAGATAATATCAAGCAAATACCCTTCTTACAACTAGTAGGTATATGCAAAAATGCTATGGCGGCACTTACTATACTTCAAACAACGGCGGTAGATCTTGTATTTTGCGATATCCAAATGCCTGGCTTAAATGGCATTAAGCTAGTTGAGAGTTTAACTGTTCGGCCCATGTTTATTTTCATTACTGCATATGAACAGTTTGCCCTTCAAGGATATGACCTTGACCTTATAGATTATCTCGTAAAGCCTGTGCCGTTTGAGCGCTTTGTTAAAGCATGCAACAAGGCGCGGGAACGTTTTACATCCAAGGTAGCCCCTGTTATTGAACACAACACATTAGATAAAGGTTTCCTTTTTGTACATGTAGATTATAGCCTTGTTAAACTTAATATTATTGAAATAAAATATATTGAAGCATTTAAAGATTATATAAAGATCCATTTTGTAACTCCTTCTAAAAAAGATCTTCTTGTAAGAATGAGCATGAAAGGGATAGAAGAGCTATTACATCAGCCTTATATGATACGTATACACAAGTCTTTCATTATCAATTTCACGCAGGTTACTGCAATTAGACGAAACAGTGTCTTCCTGAATGATATTGAACTTTCTGTCAGTGAGCAATACAAAGAAAGTTTATCGAAGCTGACCGGGAGAAAACTATAACGTCGCAACATTTTGGCTATACATCGCAACAGGGGCATCCCGCTTTCATAGCAAATGTAGGTTTGTTTAAAGTTGTGTAATGATTGCCAACCGTGTACTGTTTATTAGTGTTTCTCTATGCCTGTGCATCTCGTGCAGTAGTACTAAAAAAGTGACAGAACAAGTTCGATTAAACACTTGGCAGGTTTTCCCGATTATTGCTGATGGTGATGCTAAAGATTGGTCTTTTATAGATCATAATATGCAGGCTAGGATACCCGTGCAATGTTCATTCGCCAACGACAAAGAGCGGCTATATGTGCTTCTGAAAACGAGCGACCAGGCAACTATCTTAAAAATGATGACAGGTGGCATGCAATTGTGGATAGACGTATCGGGCAAAAAGCAGAAGAGTAGTGGCATTGTATTCCCAATGGGTTCTATAGGGCCTTCCGCGGTACTACATGACCATGAACATCTCAATCGACCTGATGCGCGGGAATATGATAGATTACTGGAGCTTGTTAGTTCTGCAAGAGAATACGCATTACAAGGTTTTCCTGGTTGCGCAGGTGCCTATTTGCTAAAGCAGTCTAATAAATGTGGTATTGTAGTACGTATTGCTACTAATAACCATCAGCTAGTATGGGAAGCCTCTATACCATTTTCTTCGTTTTTAAGAGACTCGCTAACCAAGAATGACTTGGGTAAGAAGCTGAGGGTTGGTTTTGAGATAAATCGTGTGCCTGGCGATATAGGAAGACCCGGTCGAATAGGAGAATCCGGGAATGGGGTAGGCGGTAGAGGTGCAGGCATGGAGCCGACTCCTGCAAGGCCAATTGCTGGGGGCAACGACTTAGAAAAAAGGAAGCTGTTATTCGAAGCAACCACAATCTGGCAAACAATATATCTGGCTTATAATGGGTAATTATAGGTTGAATGATGGGATCGTTCAATCGGGCGCAGGGAAAGGTTTCCAAATCTTCCTTTACTATGAAAAGGTTTCGCTCCTTTGTAAACGCCTGTCAGTTTCGGGAAGCTACTTTTTCAACTATACTGATAATACCAA
>CAMLFX010000051.1 GCA_946479435.1 uncultured Sphingobacteriales bacterium
CCATCGTTTACTGCAACGAACAATACAGCTAGTCCGGTAACGGCTACCATCACGGTAACACCTTCAGCCAATGGCTGCACAGGTGCTTCAATGGCATTTACAATTACTGTAAATCCCACACCCGATGTAGCAACAGTAGCTGATCAGGTTGTATGTAATGGAATGTCTACAACAGGTATCAATTACACATCAACAGTTAGCGGAACTAGCTTCACATGGACAAATGATAATAGTACAATTGGACTTGCAAGTGCAGGTAACGGTAATATCCCATCATTTATTGCGCTAAATAGTACTAACATACCTGCCATAGCAAATATTGTAGTAACCCCATCGGCAAACGGCTGTACAGGCCCTGCACGTGCATTTGATATAACAGTGAATCCTACGCCTAACGTAACAGCAATATCTGATCAGGTAGTGTGTAACAATACTCCAACCACAGCTGTTAATTATACGGGAACAGTTAGCGGAACAACTTATACATGGACAAATGATAATACCACAATAGGGATTGCATCTTCTGGTAACGGTGATATTCCGTCTTTTACAGCAATAAACAATACATCTAATCCGGTAACGGCTACCATCACGGTAACACCTTCAGCCAATGGCTGCACAGGTGCTTCAATGGCATTTACAATTACTGTAAATCCCACACCCGATGTAGCAACAGTAGCTGATCAGGTTGTATGTAATGGAATGTCTACAACAGATATCAATTATACATCAACAGTTAGCGGAACTAGCTTCACGTGGACAAATGATAATAGTACAATTGGACTTGCAGCTGCAGGCAACGGTAATATTCCACCCTTCATAGCGTTAAATAATACAGCTAATGTGATCATAGCAACAATAACAGTTACACCATCTGCTAATGGTTGTACAGGATTTGCCAGCAAGTTTACCATTACAGTGAATCCTACACCTAATGCGCCGGTCTTATCGCTTACTACGCCTCCTTCTGTTTGTAATATGACATACTTTAGGAATTTTGGTGCAGCAACATTACCACCCGCTGGCATGGAATATACCTGGAGCACTGTGAATGCTGCGATCTCCGATACAGGAAGTACTACACAATATGCACTAGTCAATTTTAAAAATCCCGGCACTGCAACGGTTATCCTTACAGGTACAGTGATTAATACAGGATGTCTGAATACTACAAGCTATAATGTTGAAGTAACGCCTAACATAGCAGATGTGCCCGCCGAAGTGATCTATTTCAATAATTCATTTGTATGTCTTCAAAATAATGAAGAAGCATATGCGTGGGGTTACGACGATGCCAGTACACTTGCACCTACATCTATAACAGGTGAGATGAACCAGGACTATGTAAATGCGTCCCCAAATCTTGCAACTAACAGATATTGGGTAATGGTATCGCACAACGGTTGTATACAAAAGACTTACTATAACATGCCTGAGGGAGCGCAAATGAAAATAATGCCTTTGGAAATAAAAGTAACTCCAAATCCCGCAACGCAACAAATAAAAGTCAGCTTCAATACCATTAGCATTGATAAAACTCCAATAGAGATTTACAGTATGCTGGGACAAAAGATGTATATGACAAATGATGTTACAAATATTACCATAGTTGACATTTCCTCATTCCCGATAGGTGTCTACATAATTATTGCCTATCGCAATAATGAGAAGATAACAACGAGGTTCATTAAAAACTAAAGTCAACATAAAAAAACACAAGTATGAAAAAGTTAATTTTCTTGTTGATTGCAGGCCAGTACTCATTATCAGCAATAGCACAAGACAAACCAATAAAGAGTTATACTACAGATAAAGATCTCTCCCGCGTGGTACTGGACCTAAATATGATGGGAGGCATCTATGACCAGAAAATGGATATCGCTAATACTGCATCTAATTATCTCGATGGTATCAACGTAGTTCCGGGTAAAACAGGTTTTAAGAAAGGAAGCGCTATCGGAGGCAATATTCAGCTAGGCCTTTTTATGGGTAAGAATAAACATTGGGGCTTGGGTACCGGCCTTCTCTATTTAAGAGAAACAGGCACTGTAACGCTTAATGACTTCCACGCAGAATACCGTTCGGTGGATAATAACGGTTTTACCTTCAGGCAGGTAGTTTCAGCCAATGATATTAATGAGAAAATTAAGATCGATAACTTCAACATCCCTTTGGTGCTGAAGTATAAAAATCGTTTCTCAAAGCATTGGGGATTTACGGCAGATGCAGGGGCATTGTTTAACGTAAAAATGAAAAATTCTTACACAACCAATGCATCTTTTGATTATGAGGCTATATACAAGTTTGTAACCAATGAAGGTAAAACAACACCTATATATGAAACAGCTATCATCCCGGCTAATGAGGATTTTTTAATTACCCGAGATCATTACACAAAGAATAATCCTAACGGTAATGTTAATGATTACTTCAACGACAAACGGGATGCAGGATATAATGTGGGCTTAGATGTTAATCCACAGCAACAAAAAGGTAGTGTGAACTATGCCACAGGATCTATAGGTTTCTTGTTTCAGCCATCTGTAAACTATTTCTTTTCAGATAAGGTTGCATTAAACGTGGGTGGATATTATTTGTACCAGCCATTTAAAAATGATGGCGCAAATAATAATTATACAATGACGGGTAATCCCGGCACGTATAATTCAGTTCTTAATTCATCTACCAAAATACAGACACAATCGTATGGTGGTAATGTTGGTCTGCGTTTCTTCCTGGGTAAAAAGAGCCCGGAGATGAATATTACAAGCACGGACAGGTTTAACCCTACTGCTTGTGGTTTGTGCGATGGTAGCTTTGCACTGCATGGCTTGAAAGCGGGAGAGAATGCAACAGTTAGCTATCGTACAAATGGTGCGGCAGTATCTAATGCTTATACAAGTACAGTAACTAATGATGGTGTTATAGCAGTTCCAAACCTTTGTGCAGGCAGCTATACTGATATTAAGGCCACAGTTGGCAGAAAGACTGCCAGCGGCGGAGCTGTAGACCTGGTTGCACCGGCCTTGACAATAACCAAGGTAGAGTCAACAGACCCTACACGTATTGGCGCTTGTGATGGTACTATTAGTTTGTATGGGTTAATAGCGGGAAATGCTGCTACACTTACTTATACAATGAATGGTGTAGAAAAAACATATTCTGGTACCGTTTCCGGCAACAATTCTATTAAGTTGTCTGGTTTATGTGAAGGCAGAATAACCAGGATGGCAGTAGAAAGTAACAAATGTAAAGCTGAGGTAAATAATCCTGCGTTTATAATACTTGCAGGTCCAACACCGGTAGTTATTGCACCTGAAGTTGAAGATACTATGACGCAGGTTACCTTCGATTTTAATATGTCAACATTACGCCCATCCAGTTATGCAGTTATAGATAGGGTATATGACGAATTGCAGAAAGATGATAATGCATATGTAACCATAGATGGTAATACCGACCAGGTTGGTACAGATGAGTATAATCAGGCGTTGTCGGAAAGACGTGCCGCTGCTGTAAAGGCCTATTTGATGAGTAAAGGGATCAGCGAAAACAGAATACAGGGCAAAGGGCATGGAGAGAACGATCCCATAGCACCTAATAATACTGTAGAAGGTAGAAGCAAAAACAGGCGTGCAGAATTACTGATAATGATTAGGAAATAATAGCCTTAGTAAAATAAAAGAAGGGCCACATAATAATATGTGGCCCTTCTTTTATTTTTATATATCCTCTCTGTGAAAGACCATTATTTGCAGGATATTAGGCGTCTTCATAGGGGGAGAATCTGTTTAAGAATTCCTCCTTATGGTCATCTGTACCGGACAATTAACTTTCTTCTCATTCAGCAGTGTTTTTAAGGGTCATTAATATTGTGTACGCATTCTTAGTTACTACAGTAGCATTTTTCAAATCAACTCCCTTGGCTTCAATAATAGCAGTAAATCCACCTTCTGTATCGCCGGTGGTTACTTCTTTCATTTCATATTGCCTGTCATTAAGAACTATAAATATATATTGCTTATCACCATAACGTACAATAGCTTCTACGGGCACAACATAGCTATTAGAATTCCCTACTTCTATTTCAGCATTCATATACATACCGGGTACTAACGTGCGGTCATAATTATCGAAATGGCAATGCACCTGTATGGTTCTTTCAGGGGTTACGTCTTGGTTTATTAAGATGATCTTGCAAGGGTGTAGTTTTTCAGGGTTGTTATTGTTGTAAGCAATGAGCTTTTGACCGATATGTAACTTATCTATATCTTTTTCAAAAACAGTAAGCGTCAGGTGAATATCCGATGGGTTGACCAGCTCAAATATTACGTCTGATGGATTTACATATCTGCCAATATTTACTTTCACATCCGATACAAAACCGTCGATAGGTGCATGAACGCTGACAGTTTTTGAAATATTGGTTTCGTTTAGTCTCATTGGGTTTATACCAATCAGTTGCAGCTTTTGTTGCAGCCCACTAATAAGTATGTTATTGCTTTTGTAATCAGCCTCTGCCTGCTGATATATCTTATCGCTGCTGGCCTTGCTCTTGTTTAGCTCTTTTTGCCTTATGTATTCATTGCTGAGATATTGCTGACGAGCCTTAGCCATAAGGTAATCCTGTTGCAATTGTATGTATTGCTGGTCTTCCATTATTGCAATAACATCTCCCTTGCTGATATGCATACCGGGAAGCAGCTGAGTAGATTTTAAATATCCGCCTAAAGGAAAGCTAACGGACACCATATTTTGTGGTGGTACTTCTATTTTCCCTTTTACTTTGACAATTGATTTCAAAGACTTTTGTTCGATAGCCCCGGTACTAATATTCGCATTCCTGAATTGCGCATCGGTTAATACAACCCTTGTATTGTTTATTTCGTTTTCTCGCTTAGTATCTTCTTTTACTGTGCTATTGCACGAAGTGATGAAAAGGATTGTTATGATTATGAGATTCTTCATGTTTGTTTAATTATTAGTCAGGTAATTAATTTCAGCAATCGATTCGTTCAGTTTTTTTATAGCATCATAATAGTTATTACGTACTGCTATGGCCTGATTGATGAGAATTGTATATTCCAGATAGTTAATGTCTCCTTGCGTAAACTGTTTCGTTGCAGTATTAACAATACCTGATGCATTATTCAATGCCGTGTTCTCGTAATATGCCACTGCTTTCAATTGTTGTTTGTAAAATGTTAATGCATGTGCGTATTGCACCTGCAGCATATTATTGCCATCCTGCGTTTGTATTTCCGATATATGCTTATTAAGCGACAGAGCTTTTATTCGCGCATTTTGAGAAAAAAATATTACCGGTACACCTATGCCAAACTGTACAGAACTGAATCTATTTGATCTGGTATAAAATCTGTCAACATTATTCACTTTCTGCCAGCCGCTAAAGCTTTGATTATAATAGCCACCCACTAATTCAGGTAGTAATTTGTTTTTCTCTAACTGGTATTCTGTTTTTGCATTCTTTTGCTGCTGGCTAAGATATGACAGGTACGGATGTCCTGTTATTTCAGAAATATATGGATTGTCCAATTTCAATATTTCATCGTTTGGTATATAGGATTTCTCGGTGTTTAATATATACGCAAACCGGATGTTCAGCACTTCAAGGTCAGCTTCCAGTTCTTGTAGCTGAAGCATTATTTCTCCCCGTTGGTTTTCTGCTGAATTTTTTTCCAGAAGGTTTGATTCCCCTAATTGGTGCCGTAAAATAGCCCTTCTTTCAAATTCAGCGTACAAACTATCTGCCGAAAGTAATAGTCTTCTTTTTTGCAGCAAGCAATTGATTTCATTGTATAATCCTGAAACCTGTTTTATGGTTTCTTTTTCTTTTATAGCCACCAAAAACTCTGCAGCCTTCCATTCACCTTCTAACAAGGATCGTTGTTTAGCATATACTAGCGGGAATGCCATGTTTTGAGTAATACCATATCGTGTATCATTATATGCGCTATTCACATTTCCCAACTCAATAGTTAGGTTCGTCTTGTTAATATCCCATGCTGTACCTTGCATTCTTTTGTGGTACGCTGCTGTTAATCTCTGTGATTTCAATTTAAGGTTGTTTTGTAGTGCAGAGTCTATTGCAGCTGGAAGGCTTATTGTCTGTTGTGCATTGCAAAAAATAGGCAAAAGGCATAACAGCAATAATGCAATTGTTTTGGTTTTCATCTTAAAACTTGTTTTTTCAAATAATACGTAAAGTACCGGCAGTAGAAATAGTGTAAGGAAGGTGGCAGTAAGAAGTCCGCCAATAACAACCGTAGCCAGGGGCCTTTGTACTTCAGCGCCTGAACCATGACTTAAAGCCATGGGAAGAAAACCTAAGGAGGCGACGCAGGCCGTCATTAGCACCGGCCTTAATCTTGTTTTTGTCCCTAGCACAACTGTTGTTTTCAAATCCGTCATTCCTTCTTTTTTCAGTTTTCTGAATTCAGCTATCAGCACAATACCATTCAATACAGCCACACCGAACAATGCAATAAAACCTACTCCTGCACTTATGCTGAATGGCATACCTCTTATGGCCAACGCAAAGGCTCCACCTATGGCAGATAATGGTATGGCGCTATAGATTATAAGGCTATGTTTTATTGAATTAAATGCGAAGTACAGTATCAGGAGAATAAGGCCCAAGGCAAGTGGTACAACAATTGACAGGCGTTTCTTTGCTGCTTCAAGATTTTCAAACGCGCCACCATAAGTAATGTAGTAGCCTGCAGGCAATTTAATATAACTGGCTTTTTGTTGCAGGTCAGTTACTATGGTTTGTACATCTCTGCCCCGTACATTAAACCCTACTACTATTCTTCTCTTTGCATCTTCACGTTGTATCTGGTTCGGCCCGTCTTTTATTTGAACGGTTGCAAGTTGGTTCAGTGGTACTTGCGTGCCGTTTGCAGCAGGTATCAGCAAGTTTTGAACATCCTCAATATTCTTTCGCTGATCACCAGCTAAACGGACCACCATATCAAATCTCCTTTCGCCCTCAAATACTAGCCCTGCCCTTTGTCCGCCAAAAGCAGTATTGATAATGTTATTGATGGCTGTGATGTCCAGGCCGTATTGGGCTACCATATTTCGGTTGTATTCAATCACTATTTGTGGAAGACCAGTTACCGTTTCAACGTATATATCTTTCGCACCTTCAACTGAAGATGCCAACTTGCCCAATTCATTAGCATAATGTGCTAGCGTATCAAGGTTCTCTCCAAAAATTTTGCAGACCACATCTTGCCTTGCACCTGTCATTAGTTCATTAAACCGCATTTGCACCGGAAATTGAAAGCCTGTCGTAATGCCCGGTACTTCACTTACCGCAGCACTCATTTTTTCTGCCATTTCCGGAAATGTTTTTGCGGATGTCCATTCCTTTTTGTCCTTCAGTATCACCATCATATCGCTGGCTTCCATTGGCATTGGGTCTGTAGGTATTTCACCGCTACCTATCTTAGTTACAATTTTCTCTACCTCAGGAAACTTATTTATGAGTATGCCTGCTGCTTTTTGTGTGGCGTCAATTGTAGTGTTAAGATTGCTTCCTGTCAATACTCTCGTATCAACCGCGAAATCACCTTCTTCTAATTGAGGGATAAACTCACCGCCAAGTGATAACAATACCGTCAGGGCAATAGCAAATAAAGAAAGCGAAATACCGATAATTATTTTCGGAAACCGGAGCACTTTATATAGGGCATTCTGAAACCATTGCTCTATTCTATTCATCATTCTGTCTGATAGTGATGCTTTATGGGTTATGTTTTTACTCAATACCAGCGAACTCATCATAGGTATGTAGGTGAGCGATAAAATAAAGGCGCCTAGAAGTGCAAAAGCAACAGTTTGCGCCATTGGGCGGAACATCTTACCCTCAATGCCCTGCAGTGATAAGATAGGTAAGTAAACAATAAGGATAATAATCTGCCCAAATACAGCACTGTTCATCATCCGTGATGCAGAAACCTTTACTTCTGTATCCATCTCACTTTGAGATAACCGGTTGATTTTATCGAAATGTTTGGAATGTCTGAGCCTGTGCATTACAGCTTCTACAATAATGACTGCACCATCTACTATCAATCCGAAATCCAGTGCACCAAGACTCATCAGGTTGCCGCTGACACCAAACAGGTTCATCATAATAATGGCAAAGAGCATAGCCAGTGGAATGATAGATGCGACCAAAAAACCTGCTCTTGCATTACCCAGGAATATTACAAGAATAAATACAACTATCAACGAACCTTCAAGCAGGTTTTTTTCAACTGTCCCAATAGCGTTGTTGACCATTTTCGTTCTATCCAAAAACGGTTCTATGATCACACCTTCAGGTAGTGTTTTTTGTATCTTCTCAATGCGTGCCTTTACCTTTTCAATTACCTTTCCGCTATTCTCACCTTTCAGCATCATTACAACGGCACCCGCTACCTCGCCTTTATCATTATAACACATAGCGCCATAACGAACTGCTGAACCAATATGTACATCGGCTATGTCACGTATAAATATGGGTATGCCATTTGTTGTTTGCTTTACCAGTATATTTTCAATATCGGCAATACCCGTTGCAAGCCCTTCGCTGCGTATATACAATACTGCGGGTCCTTTTTCTATATAAGAACCGCCGGTATTGCTATTGTTTTTTTCAAGAGCATTAAAAACATCCTGGATAGTTATATTGTGCGATGCAAGCCTGGCAGTATTTACAGCCACTTCATATTGTTTAAGGTAACCGCCAAAACTGCTGACATCAGCTACGCCTTCTACACCTAATAATTGCCTGCGTACTATCCAGTCTTGTATGGTACGCAGTTGCATGGCGTCGTATTTACCTTCGTAGCCCGGTTTGGTTTTCACCACGTATTGGTATATCTCGCCCAGGCCTGTGGTAACAGGCGCCATGGTTGGATTACCTATTCCTTTGGGTATTTCCGTTTGCACTACCTGCAATCGTTCAGCAACCTGTTGTCTTGCCCAATACACGTCTACATCATCGTTAAAAACAATGGTCACGAGCGATAAACCAAATCTTGAGAAACTTCGGATTTCTTTTAGTCCAGAAATATTGCTGTTTGCCTGCTCTATCGGGAATGTTATGAGTCTTTCTACATCGGGCGCACCTAGCGAGGGTGTTAATGTTATTACTTGTACCTGATTATCTGTAATGTCGGGTACTGCATCGATAGGAAGCTGCGTCAGTTCATAACTACCATACCCTATCAACGCAAGCGTGAAAAGTGATATAATGAGTTTGTTCTTTACAGAAAACTCTATGATCTTATTTAACATAAGTATCTACTGTTTTTATGGAATTAGCTACCCATACATCTATGTTCCGGGCAGTGTAATTAATGTATATATAATGAATAGCTACGCAGGCAGTTTACATGCATGGTGAGTAGCAAAAGAAGTACTAAGCTCTGGGCGGTTGCCAGATATTGGATAATGATTCGGAGGAGTGATGAGGCGATTGATATAACCGCGTTTGTTTCATTGCAGAGATGAAGAATATCTTCTCAGTTATAGAAAAAACAGGTGATTGAAAAAAAATGAATATTAATGATGTAGGACTGAAATGCTTGAAGGGTAGTTGCATGTCTCTATCATGGTCAGCATCTTTAACGTCTCCTTTAGCATAATGCATCTTCAGGAAATCGATAACGCTGATTTCATTATTCTTATCTTTATGCTCAAAATAATGCTCTACTAATATAGATAGTTTCATCAATTGGTTTACAGGGGTCTGTACCCAAAGCATCATTAGTAGAACCAATATGGATATTGTGCGTGTCAACATCGCAAAGTTACTTAATACTTTTTACCACAATATGATTAATATCATCCATGTGCCCGCAGCAAACATCAATTAATAGCATTCAAATCATATATAACTTCATAATCTATCCTTAAATTGATAACATGCAGCAAAACGAATTGAAATTGGCCGTATTGATAGATGCCGATAATGTGCCATCAACAAATCTTAGGGAAATGATGGAGGAGGTGGCTAAATATGGTATACCAACATATAAAAGGATATATGGTGACTGGACCAAACCGCATGTCAACAGATGGAAGGAGCCATTACTTGAACATGCTATAATCCCGGTGCAGCAATATAGTTATACACAAGGTAAAAATGCCACTGATTCTGCAATGATCATTGACGCAATGGATATACTTTATAGTGGGAAGGTCGATGGTTTTTGTATTATTTCAAGTGATAGTGATTTTACAAGACTCGCCCTCAGGTTGCGTGAGGCTGGTATGCAGGTAATAGGAATGGGGCAGAAGAAAACACCCGCACCTTTTATTGCCGCATGTAATAAATTTATTTATATAGAAATACTGAAAAGTAAGACAACGGCCACTAATGTTCCGGAAGAAAAGAGTGAAGAAGCAGAGATCAAACCAATAGATAAGGGCGTTATAAAACTTATATCAGATTCTATAAATGATCTTGCTGATGAATTGGGATGGGCTTACCTTGGGGATATAGGTAATCTGATTATCAAGAAACGACCCGACTTCGATTCGCGTAACTATGGTTTTAAAAAGTTAGGAGAACTTATAAAAAGTACTGGCCTGTTTGAAATAAACGAAAGGGTAACTGATAAAGGGAATGGGAATATTAAGCATGTGTATGTAAAGCTGAAAGATTCTAAAACGGTAAAACCTAAACGTAGAGCCAAATAAACTCTTAAAGAATCATTTTTCCTTAGTGAATTGATGTGCTTCCGCTAAAAGTTTCCGGCTTTCTACTCGTTATCAGTTGCCTGACTTATAAACGTTTTGTAAACACTGCATCATACGTTTCCGGAAGAAAGCTCGGTTCATATAAAATAGTATCTTTACTAAAAGATATAGTTATGGCCGGATTAACACCTCCCTCGGATGCGACGGTAACGTCATCAGGCTATATGTGGCTGGATGAAGACGGGATCATAATAGCGATAGGTGCGGATCACCAGTTGCATACATTGGAACATGCAATAGAGAACACAAAAATGAATGCGAAGCTAGCTGGAGGTGTACGGCGGCCATTTCTGATAGACATGAACAAAGTAAAGTCCATGTCCAGAGAAGCGCGTGAATACTATGCTGGCCCTGAACCTCAAAAAATCATTACTGCTGTGGGTATTCTTACTAATTCTTCTGTAGGGAAAGCTGTAGCTAACTTCTTCTTATTGCTTACTAAGCCTTCTGTTCCCACACGTATGTTTACAGATTTTGAAGAGGCAAAAGCGTGGTTACTGCAACATAAAGAAAATAGCTCAAGTCTGCAGGAAGTGAAGAGCATTGTATAAACAAAGCTATAGGGTTATTGTAAACGTAGTCCCCTTTCCTTCCTCGCTTTGTACTTCAAGACTTCCGTTCAAAGATTCGATCTGCGTCTTGGTCATATATAATCCTAAGCCTTTCCCTTCCCGGTCGTTATGCAGCCTACTGTAAAGTACGAAAAGACGGTGTTGGTGTGCTTCAAGATTTATTCCGAGGCCATTATCGCTCACTGAAATTACAGTGTGGTTGTCTTTTTTCAACACTTTTATAGTAACTACCGGTAACCTGTTCGAAGAACGGTATTTTATGGCATTGCTTACAAGGTTGAATATAGCGCTTTGGATATAGCTTTTTATACTGGTAAGTTTATCTGCGTCTTGATCTACGTGTGTATCCATGGTCGTGCTGCTTTCTTCTATTTCATTTTTTAAGTTAAAACATACTGAAGCAATGATATTGTTTAACGAAAATGTTTCCATCTTTTCGTTCATGGTAGAGCGGGCTGATAGTATAGTGTTCAGATCGTGTAACAGGTCATCCATTGCATGTGCCGCCTGTAAAATATAACTCGTCGTTTCATGCAGTTCTTCAGGTGGCATTTCGCCTTGCAAAAATTGTGCAAGTCCTAAAATGCTGGCTACAGGGGAACGCAGGTTGTGAGACACAATGTGATTGAACTGCATCAGTTCATCATGTCTTCTGCTCAATTCCATTATCAGCTTTTCACGTTCTATCTCAGCCTTCTTTCGGCCTGTAATATCACGAGCGGAGGCGTAAAATTCACGTATCCAGCCTTCTTTATCTAATATTGGCACCACGTAGTCTTCCAGCCATATATATTCACCTGTTCGTTTATGTTTCATCCTATATACACGTGTTACAGGTTTTTTGCAACTAAACATTTCTTTCGTAATGGCTTTCATAACATCTATATCGTCAGGATGTATGGCACTGAGCCATGCCAAGGGATCATTTCTTACATCTTCTACAGTATATCCTATCATCTGCTCTACCTGCGAGCTGAGATAAGTGAATGTGTTTTTGTAAGAATTTTCCTGGTCTAATGAAACGATGTAAAACACTTGGTCGGATGAGGTGATGAGACGGGTTACCAACTGGCTTGTTTCATTAAGTTCGAGGGTCGTTTCCTGCTGTTCAGTTACATCCCGTGCCGAGCCATAAATATGTGTTACCTGTCCTTCTGCATTCATTTTTGGTGATACACGGTCTTCTATCCAGCGATATTGCTGTTTGATATAGTGATAAGTGCGGTATGTAAAAACAATCTCACGCCCGTTAAGTACTTTTTTAATCATCTCAATACTCTTGCCTTTATCCTCCGGGTGTATAGCCTTGATCCACTTATCGGGTTCCTGTTCCAGCTCTTCAGAATTGAGCCCGATTATCTCCCTGGAGCGGCCGCTGATAAAAGTGTAACGGCTCGCAGCCGGGTTGGCGTGATTTATATCACGTACATAAATTACTTCGTCGATATTACTAAGAATATTTTGCAGGAATGTGCGCTGATAGGTAATCTCTGTTTTATAATTGTCTAGCTCTTCGCCCAGCATATTAAGGCCCGCTACCACAGTATTCAGTGGGTCTTCATCCTCCGTTACTTCCTCGCGAATACGAAAATTTCCCTGGCTGAATTCTGCGAGCATGAAAATAATGCTATCAAGACGCGATACTGTCTTATTGTCCATGCTCCCACTTTTTACAAAAATTAATGAATGGGTTATATCTAAAAATGTCTAAAGACCTTTGCATTACTACTTAGTAAGAATTTTTTTAGCCATGATAAGGGCGTCGTATAGTCATTAAACATACGAGTAGGTACTTCAGCGCGGTTAAAGCCAATGAAGAAGTTGCCCATTATGCGGCTTATCCCAATGCGTGTAATGAGTGTGGCAGCAGTCACGTAGTTTGTCGTTACTGTAGCTACGTATGCCTCACGCGCCGCCCTTTCCATCAATTTAATACATGTCATGTCTATAAGTATAGGTCTGCTTACCCCTGCAGTAACCCTGCTCGACAACTCAATATTTAAAAGCGCTACTTCAAGCCTAAGATTGTCAGTTGGCTTATTATAAATATGTACAATATTATTTTCCAACCAGAAATATCCCCCTTCGGTTTCTATAGCATGTTTTGGTATTACAAGCTTTTCTACCATTTAAAAGTTTTCATTATGAATGTACAAACGTCAAGCAATAAAGTCAAATATATTAAATGTAAATCCGATAAGCATTGGCGTTAGCAATCAGTATAAATAGATTCAATTAAGGCTTGCGATAAGGTTTTTAAAAATAAAAGATAAAAAAGTCCTCTATTTGAAAAATCTGATTTAATTTTGCACTGTAAAAAGTAATAGATGTTCTCAAAAACCTGTGAATATGCCATTCGTGCTATGATTTTCATTGCACAAAAGTCAAAAAATGGTAATAAGGTTGGCATTAAGGAAATTGCTAATGGTATCGGTTCTCCAGAGCATTTTATCGCGAAAATTTTACAGGAATTGGCTAGGAGAAGATTACTGCAATCTCTAAAAGGCCCTAATGGTGGCTTTTATCTGAATGAAGAAGCATTCAAATATTCTTTGGCTGATATTGTCAAAGTAATAGATGGTGACAATTTGTTTACCGGTTGCGGTCTTGGGTTGAAACAATGTTCCGAATCACATCCATGCCCGATACATCATGAGTTTAAATCTATAAGAAAAAATATGCAGACAATGCTTGAAAAAGCAAAGCTTGGTGAGTTTACAGAAGAATTGGAAAAAAACCTGACCTTTCTGAAACGCTAGTATTTTTTTATATAATTAAAAGACAAAAAGGTATTAATATACATAAAATGAAATCAAGTAAGTTTTTAAGACGATCCTCATTATTCTTCTTAGGAGTGTTGCTGACGGCTATTCCATCCTTCGGACAACAGGCTACACCCTCTAATTTTCACTTTGGCTCCTGGCAGATATTACCTTGGGTACTCCTTACAATTCTATTAATTGTCCTTTTTGTAGCGTTGGTATTGAAACAAAAGGTAAATGACATACGCGACAGCCACAAAATGAAAAATGTTGAGGAACAGGAACAGCAACTGCAAAAATATACCCGCAGTCTGAACAGTAAACAGATTGACAAACTGATAAATTATAAAAAGCGCAACAATACTGCCGTAGTGTTGTTTTTATTGCTTGCTACAATATTGTGCTTTGTTCCGGGAGGGCATTTATGGGCACAAGGAGTAGGTAAGTCTGCCACAAGTTCACTGCTTGGTGAAACAGGTATTCTCATTACTATTATTCTCCTGCTTATTCCCATATTATTTGCTATCATTTTTTTGATCATCAAAGTGGTCAATGCGTTGAATCAATCAAAAAATCAATATAATCTTGAAGAGGCGGAAAAGCTTGCTGCCTACTTACGTTCCCTGCCCGAAGATGAAATAAACTCACGCTTAAAAAGACGTAAAGCAGCATTGGATTATCGCCTAAGCCAACAGGAACTTTCCGGAAGCGAGCCTGCAGAAGACGAACGAGGCCTATTACAGATCAATGAACAGGCAGGTTTGCCTATTGTAGCCCTTAAAAAGAAAGCGCTTCCCCGTCCCAATATTGACCCTGAATTGTCTCGCTTGATTCTTTGGTATTTGGGGTGTGCTACCTTCTGGCTATTGTTCGGTACAACTATTGGTGAATATGTAGGAATAAAGTTCGTAGCTCCTGACGTAGATCATCTAAGCTGGCTTAGCTTTGGTCGCTTGCGTCCTGTGCATACAAATGCAGTATTTTGGGGTTGGGCATCGCTGGGAATGTTGGGTTTGGGTTATTATGTTGTACCCCGCGTCAGCAATACTAAACTGGCCAATATGAAATTAGCTTGGTATGCACTTTGGCTTATTAATGCAGCTGTCGTTTTGGGTACTATTTTCTTGATGGCAGGTATTAATAACGGTGGTGGGGAATACCGTGAATATATATGGCCGGTAACACTTCTGTTTGCTGTTGGAGTTATACTTACGCTCATCAATTTCCTGCAAACCATTGCACGGCGTACAACAAAGGAAATCTATATCTCTAATTGGTATATTGTTGCGGCAATCATTTTTGCTATTGTAATTACAATAGTAGCCTATGTTCCTTACTGGCAGAACGGACTTGGTGAAACTATTATACAAGGTTACTACATGCACCAGGGTGTAGGTATGTGGTTTATGCTGTTTACTCTTGGTATAGTGTACTATTTCCTTCCACAACAGCTTAATAAGCCTATTTATTCTTATAGTCTCGGTATCCTTGCTTTCTGGACACAAATACTGTTCTATACACTGATCGGTACACACCACTTCGTGTTCAGCGCTATTCCCTGGTGGCTGCAAACAGTAGCTATTGTAGGTAGCGCGGGAATGGCGATTCCCGTAATTGCAGGTACTACCAATTTTATTATGACCTTCAAAGGCGCATGGTATAAGATCAAGGATAGCTATACACTGCCATTCTTTCTGGTAGGTATCATATTTTATTTCACCGGCTCAATGCAGGGAACGGCGGAAGCCTTTCGCAGCACTAACTTAATCTGGCACTTTACGGATTTCACAGTTGCGCATTCTCACCTGACAATGTATGGTATCATCTGTTTCTTTTTATGGGCAGGTATATATGCTATCATACCGCGCATTACAGGCCGTGAGGCTCCGCAGATTACTATAGGAGCCCATTTTTGGCTGGCCTTGATAGGTTTAATGTTTTATACCATTCCGCTTATGTATGGCAGTACTATGAAAGGATTGCTTTGGATGGAAGGCAAACCCTTTATTGAAGGTGTTGTACTAATGGCCCCTTACTGGCTGTGGAGGGCTATTGGTGGCAGCCTGATGTGGCTATCGCACCTGTTCTTCGCTTACAATATGTACAAGATGATGGCAACACGATACATAGTAGATGTGCGCGAAACAGCTATTGAGAAACTTGACGACTCAAATAATTCAGCTCAAACAATTGTATAATACTATTCGCTTCAAAAATGGAACTGTTCGATAATCATAAAAAACTATTCGGTACCGCCACTATCTTTTTTGTGGGGCTTACTATACTGGTTGCTGTTATGCCTGCCATCCGGAACCAGAATATGAATCAGCCATTACCCGGCGCTGAACTATTAAGCCCTGAAGCCGTAAAAGGTAAAGCTTTATTTGTTGCAAATGGCTGCGTTGCATGCCATACCCAGCAAGTTAGAAATGTGGAAATGGATAAGATATGGGGGGCACGCCCAAGCCTCGCCGCCGACTACGCCGATATACACCGTACCGATATATGGCGCAACACAGCCACGTTGATGGGCACGGAACGTACAGGGCCTGACTTAACTGATATTGGCAATCGTCAGCCCAGTAAAGACTGGAACCTCGTGCATTTATACAATCCTCGTATAGTTGTAAAGGAATCAATCATGCCTGCTTATCCGTGGCTCTTTAGGATTAAAAAAGAACCATCTAAAACGGATGTGGTAGTAAATGTACCAGGAGAATATATGCAGGCTAAAGAAGGCAAAGTAGTCGCTACGCAGGATGCGCTTTACCTGATCGCTTACTTGCAATCGCTGAAACAGGTAAAACTGCCGGATGGTACGGAAACACCTGCTTTCTTGTATAAAAAAGAAGAGAAGAAAATAGTGGGTGCAGCAGGTGCAGAACCCGACGGCAAAGCATTATATACTGCCAGTTGTCAAAGCTGTCACCAGGCGAATGGAGAAGGTTTGCCGGGCGCGTTCCCGCCACTAAAAAGTAGCCCTATTGTTACGGGTGATAACCTGGAGATGTACGTGGATATTATTATGAATGGATACGATGCCCGACCTGAGTTTGGGGTGATGGCAGCTGTAGGTACGAACATGGAATGGACAGAGCATGAAGTTGCTGCGGTTATCAACTACGAGCGTACAAGCTGGGGGAATAACGGCAAAAAAGTAACACCGGAAGAAATAAAGAAGATCATGGGTTTCGTTAAACTTAAAGCGACTAAATAATGAGAAAGATATTATTAAGCATTACACTTCTGTTAAATACGTTATATACTATTGCTTGTCCGGTGTGCGAGCGTAATCAACCAAAAATACTAAAGGGTATCACACATGGTGCTGGGCCGGAAAGCAAGTGGGATTACTTGATTGTCTGGGTAATGATAGCCATTGTGTTTTGTACCCTCTTCTTTTCCATAAAATGGTTGATAAAACCAGGTGAACGATCAGACCTTCACATTAAAAGATTCATTTTAAACAACGAATAAGATGAGTGATAAAAGCACAATATTAATTTTTATAGACGATGATACTAAACCCATAGCTGAGGTACAATCACCCGTCAGTTTTGAGTTGGATACCCGTAAACTTACGGATGGTGACCATATTTTGAAGATCGTGAGCAAAGATCCTACAGGCAAAGAGGGCATCCGTAAAATACCTTTTGTTGTGCGAAACGGTCCGGCTATATCTATTGAAGGAATGAAAGAGCATGCAGTAGTAGATGGTGTATTGCCACTAATGATTAATGCATACGGCAAGGGCGATCAGAAATCTTTCCTGATAGAAGGTAGTGAGACACCGCAGAGCATTCCGTGGTGGGTCTGGGTACTCATCATCGGTTTTGTAGGCTGGGCGTTGTACTACTTGTTTCGCTATTTTTCATTAGGACAATAACAATTATGGGTGAAAGAAAAGATATAGCATCAATAGATGATATTAAGCTACTGGTTGATAACTTTTATGGGAAGATAAGGGTTGATAGTCTGTTAGGTGGCATATTTAATGGTGTCATAAAAGACTGCTGGGCAGCACATCTTGAAAAAATGTACAATTTCTGGCAAACAGTGTTATTAGACGAACATACTTATTATGGCAGCCCTTTTCCACCGCATGCACAGCTACCGGTACAACAAAAACATTTTAATGCATGGCTAAGGCTTTGGAATGAAACCATTGATGAACATTTTACCGGAATAAAGGCAGATGAAGCTAAATGGCGGGGTGATAAGATGGCGGTGATGTTCTTTTCTAAGATCGAATATTATCGTAATAATTCAGCAACACCTTTATTATGAATACCACCGTACAACAACCAATAGCACTAGCTTGCCTGTTTATATGGAGCGGCTTTGTATGTGCTATTAGTTTCTTGGAAGCCTGGCGGCTTAAATTCAGGGCACCCGGTGTAACCGTCCTATCGGGCTGGGCATAGGTCGTTTGGTATTTGGGGCATTAAATAAGGTGGAATGGGTATTTGCAGCTGTCGTATGTATAAGTGCATTTCTGTTCAGTAAATCGTTCTTTATTCTGCCTAACATTTCTCTATTAATTATTGTAACCATCCTCGTACTGCAAACTACATGGTTACTGCCGGCTCTCGATGCACGTGCAGAGCTGCATATACAGAATAAAGCCGTTTCCTATTCCAATCTGCATTTCTGGTTCGTGGGGGCGGAGCTAATCAAGGTAATTACCCTTTTCATCACGGCGATATCACTTTTTAAACAATCATAAATATGGAACAAGAACAGATCATAGATGCGATAAATAATAAATACAAAGCACTGGGAGAAAACCCCGGAACCTACCTGAAAGGACTATTGCAGGCAAAGCCCATCAACTACTGGGATTACGTACAGGTGGACACCTTGTTGTCCCTGCAAAAGCCCCGTACCGATTTTGCCGACGAAGAGATATTTATCATGTATCATCAAGTTACGGACTATTGCTGAAGCTGATGTTACATGAGATAAAGCAAATAGTATATAGTACGGAAATGACAGAGCAGTTCCTTATAAAAAAGATAAGCCGCATAAATCGGTATACCAAGATGCTCATTACTTCCTTTGACGTAATGAGGGATGGTATGGATTATAATGACTATAATACTTTCCGTACCACTTTGGCACCGGCAAGCGGTTTTCAGTCTGCGCAGTTCCGTTTAGTGGAACTCTACTGCATTCGTATCTCCAACCTTGTCAACGATGAAGGTAAAAAACGCTTGTCTCCTGAACCTGACATAGAAGAGTACTTTGAACATATCTATTGGAAAGACGCGGGTCTGAATCGTGCGACCGGAGAAAAGACCCTGACGCTTCGCCAGTTCGAGGAAAAGTACGAGGAGAGATTCATAGCATTAGCGAAGAAGATAAAAGGCAGGACAATTGAGGAAATTATATACGCAATGCTTCAGCCTTCAGTTGCTTTAGAGAATATACTTCGTGAATTTGACAGGCTATATAATATTGAATGGCCTTTGGTTCATCTGAATACCGCCAAACATTATCTCGATAAGAAGGGGGAAAACAAGGAGGCTACAGGTGGTTCTGAATGGAAGAAATACCTGCATCCGCAGTTTCAGCAACGCAAATTCTTTCCTTCATTATGGTCGGCAGAAGAACAGCATAGTTGGGGAGTAGATAATATGAGTACTAGCAAATAATCATGGCAGTTAGATCTGTTAGCAGATTTTATAGAGAAAAAGCATCGCTTCCCTATGCGGCTTTGCAAATATTTAAAGTATAATTGTTTCATGATAAGGTTTTAGGTTCGGCCTGTTTCATTAAAAAATACGCCGACCATTTACTTATAGTTGGAAACTTTAGCAAGCTTTGTAATGTCCGTAACCCATATTTTTCTTCCCTTGGTCTGAATTAATTGCTCATCTTTAAAATCACGAAGCAACCGTACAATATTTTCCCTGGTAGCACCTACCATACTGGCAATATCATCTCGGCTTATATTGATGGTGACTGGTTGTCCCTCTATTGCATCATTTTTAAACTTTTCCCGCAATACCAATAAGGTAATAGCGAGCCTTTCCCTGACAGGCCGTTGCCCAAAAACTGAAATGCCATTTGCCAGTACACCAAATTCATGGCTCAGAGTTTTTAGTAGTCTTTTTGATAGAATAGGTGACTGGTCTAATACTGTTAAAAAATCAGCGGCAGGGATAAATGCAATTATGCTTTCTTCAAGGGCTGACGCAGAATCCGGATAACATTCACCGGCTAACAGTGCATGATAACCTACAAGCTCCCCCGTATTGGCAACATAGATAATCTGCTCCTTATCTAAATTGTCAACCATGTATTTTTTTACTTTTCCCTGCTGGATATAGTAGATACCTGAAGGCAGGTTACCTGCTTTAAAGATAAGCTCGCCCTTTACATATTTTTTTTCGGCGGAGTGTTGAATGAGTTGTCTGTAATCGTCTGCTGGCAGATCTTTTAAAATAGATTGCGAATTAAAATTCCACCGGTCGATAGGGAAAATCCCTTTTAAACTCATAAATACTTCAAATTATAGTATAAAAGTGATAAATGTCAATTTCAAAAGTGATAAAATGCAATGCTAATCATCTAGTTGCAATCTAATTTTGCTAATGCAAAGTATGGAAAGTTCCTCTAAGTTTCTTTATTACACCACCACTTACAAATGGTTGTACTTCAGTTGATAGATAGCCTGCATTGGGTTGAGTTCTTAAACTAAAGGACATAAGAAGAAATACACCACTTGTACCTTATAAAAAAGCAAAGCTTTATTACTACTACGCTATCAATTAATAAGAAAAAGGTAAGTTATAACGATGAGTGAAAATATCCTGGTGTTGAAAGAGAACTACTTAAGAAGCGATACTGATTTCAATGAACTATATCCACACGCTATACAAATGCTGGCAAAACGCCACTGGACTCAAATCTGTATTGCGCAGCAAGCTGCAGCTTTCCTGGCGTGTGATGGTGGTAAGATCCTTGACATTGGGAGCGGTGTAGGTAAATTCTGCCTGGCGGCAGCGTATTATGCACCGCACGCACAATTTTTTGGAGTAGAGCAAAGGAAATACCTCATTGATCATGCGCTTCGTGCCCAGCAATTACTTGGTGTCCACAATGCCTCATTTATCAATGCCAATTTTACGCAACTGGATCTGGATGAATACGACCATTTTTATTTTTTCAATTCCTTCTACGAGAATCTTGATGACATGGACAGAATAGATGAGAATATAGCTTATTCTGAAGGGTTGTATGAGTATTACGTGCGCTATCTGTACAAGTGTCTGGATGTTTTACCTGCAGGAACAAAAATAGCTACCTATCATTCTCTTGAAGAGGAGATACCCAGAGGATATGAACTGGTTGGATCTTATTCCGATAACAATCTGAGATTTTGGAAGAAGCGATGAAATTAATTAAACCATACCTGTTGATTATATTTTTTTTGATATTAGGCATCATTATATTGAATGCCGGTTGTACAGCACACACAACCCTTCAAAAAATATATGGCTATGAATTGAAGTGAGTGTAGAAAAGAGGCACAATCATGTTTAGACCTAAAATCATTGATACTTTAAAGAACTATAATAAG
>CAMLFX010000052.1 GCA_946479435.1 uncultured Sphingobacteriales bacterium
CTCGTTTGCCACCGCATGGGCAGGCATTTTGGCTGTTTTGCAGGCATCAAGCCAGATTGCCAATTGCTTGCGCGATAAATTGCTTGTAAACACAAGTTTTTCAGGATGATATGCCAATTGTAAAGCTTCTATCGTGCCTGTTTTGTAGGGATAACCGATAACTACATAATTGGCTGCACTGGCTGTAGTAGTTGGTAAGGAATCTGATATTGCAACTGTTGATTTACCAATTGTATATATGTGTTGCCGTTGCGCTTGTATATGCTCCCGCCAAGCATGCCATTGAATATGTGCCTGTTTTACGCAATAATTGAACTGTATTGGATTGACTGAATCGTTAGTGAGCCGCGTATAGTATTTGTCATTGATCAGTTCTACATAGGAGGTGTGATTGATATTGTATACCACTAATCTCTTTTGTTGACTCGCTTGATGTAATGGGATCAGTAATGAGGCTGTTAATATCGCTCCGGAAATAGATGCCATCCATATTGAATAGCCTTTTCTGTGAATCAAGAATATTGCTATAGCGGCTATCTGTAGGTAAAGAAAGGTCAGATTGAAACCTGTGATATGCAGATATGATAATGAACGTGGATTATTCACCTGGAAGAAAACAACCAATTTATTGAATACCGATACTATGAATATAGTTACACTACCCAGCCATTGCGCAATGATACCTATTGGACTAAATACTATTATCAATATACCAGCTACCAATACTACACCCATAAACACGTACGCAGCAAGGTTAGCCACCACAAACCAAAGCGGGAATAGGTGGAAGTAATACATAACCAAGGGCGCTACCAGTAGTTCTGCAGCCAAACTTGCAGATATGGCCGCCCATGCACCTCTAAGCAATTTGTTTTTGGGAATTAGCAGATGATAAATGCGGCTGTAAAAAAGTATAAGTGATAGTACTGCAAGAAATGACAGTTGGAAACCTATAGAATACAACCACATGGGCTCGATACATAACAGGATAAATGCTGTTGCAAAAAGCTGGTTAAGCGAATTAGGTTGTTTTTGTAAAGCAAAACCAACAGATAATATTGTGAACATAACAGCAGCACGCACTGCCGAAGGAGCAGCACCTGCCATCAGCACATAGAACCATATTAGCGGCAATGCAAGCAGGTATTTTAGCCAATGATATTTTTTATTCTTGATGCATGCCAGTAAGAAGCTAATGAGGACGAAAAAGAAAGTAATGTGAGAACCGGATATGGCTATTATATGCACGATGCCTGTTTCTGAATAGGATTGGCGGGTTTCGTTATCAAGGTTTATCTCATCGCCAATAAGCATGGCTTGCATCAGGCCCAGCGTTTTTCGATCGGGCAGGTATTTTGCCAACTGCTGCATGCAGTAATCATGTACTGTATTTATGAAACTATTATTGTCGCTGGATTTACCAAGGAGCAATATTTTATTTGCAGGTATAAATTGTTGGTAATAGATATTATTTCGTGCGGCATACTGCGCATAGTCGAACTCATAAGGATTGCCGGCATTCCTGATTGGCTGCCATTCGTCCCTTATTAAAATTGTATCCCCACGTTGATAGGTAAGTGAATCCTCGTTCTTATAAACATATACAACTGCTTTGCCTTCTACTTCTATATTACTATTGCTATCAACTGCGTTCAGCAATTGCACAGGGATCTTATATGTTCTTGGTTTTTCTGCCGGTGTTTGTGTAATAAGCGCTATGAAGTATTTGCCTTTCCCTATATGCTTACCAAAGAAATCTTGTTGCTGAGTTACATCATTAGAAAAAGAAAGCAGCCAGCCAAAACACGCTAATGTTAAATGGAGCGCTATGAAGTAAAGCGCTTGAGTAAGAGCACTTCTGTTTTTAATAACTCCTGTAACGACACATATCAAAGCGGTGATTACCCCAACAGTAATTACTACATTATTCTGAATTGCTGCAATACTATACAACGCTATGCCCGCGATAAGCGGCAACAGCAGCCTAAAGAAAGGTGCAGTTTCCCAGAAATATGTTTCTTTTAGCGGCCAGCGTTTCATCCCGGCTTCAAAATAGCATTTATTGCACTATCAGGGAAGTGCAGGTGTGCCAGATAATTCATTGAGCCTTGTACGTGCTATTTGCACATAGGTGCTACCAGGATAGTCAATTATGAGTTGCTCATAAGATTTTTTTGCATCCTCATTCTGGTGCAGATATGCTTGGTAAATTTCACCTGAACGAAATACAGCATCGTCGCCTAACACGTCTTTGCCAAACTTCTCCTGTATCTCTTTCAGGTAAGTAAGCGCCTTTGGATATTCTCTATGTTTCACAGCCAATTTCGCTTTCTGCATTAGTATATCATCTTTTAAGGGATGTTCCGGGAAGGCAGTCATAATACTGTCTAATAAGATTCCAGCCTCTTCATCTTTATTTTGAAACAGCAACAGATCGGCATGTGCGAACCTTCGGATGGGAACATAGTTACTGTCTTCTGTAATGTTCTCTGTTATCAACACAGATAAATACAAGGCATCGTTGGCTATCAGTTCAGATGTTGAGGCCTTTAGTACATTCAACTGATCCTGGGCCCATTCAAAATCGCCACGGTAATATGCCAGTTTAGCATTTCTGAAACGGGCTTCCTCACCCAAAACATCTTCTTTAAATGCTTTATCTACCTGACTGTATGTTAGTGAAGCGTCCCATACCTTACCTGCTAATATATAATAGTCGCCCAACTGCAATTTAGTTTCGCCGGTAAAGGCTTTAGGATTCCCCGGCTGGTCAATAACTCTCTTCAGCACTTCAATTGCCTGTTCGGCCTTATCGGCATAAATGGCAAGTAGCATGGCGTAATCACGTACTGTCTGGGTCACATAATAATGTGGATACATTTGCAGAAATTGCGCATACTCTTTTTCAAGTGTTGCAACCGTTTCTTTTTTATGAGCGGGGTCATCCTGCAATTGTCTGAACCGCACATTCAACATTTCGGCCAATGCAATACTGTAATATGGCAGTGCATCTCCTTTATTAACTATAGCCTGGTAGGCTTTTATTGCATATTCATTCGCATTTTCTTTTGTTGCGTAACGTGCGAATTCCAGCAAGCGTTCGCCTTGTTCTTTATTACGGTCATCAAGTGCCTCTACTTGTATCAATGCGCCATCCCAATCATCCTTTTGTGTATATAACCAGGTAAGCAGTTCTGCATAGTACGGGTTTTCAGGCTGATCATTTATTTTTTTTATCAGTGCCTTTTGTGCTTGTTGTTGCTTTTTAGGGTCAGATCCAAGTATCTCGAGCATGGTTGCTTTCGTATCTTCCAGGTGTGTATTTTGGCCGGGATTAGTTTCCAGCAAAGTATATATAGCCTTATCAATAGCACCTGATTTTGCATAAAGCCTCGCCAACGGCCCACTATAGAAGTATGGGTTACGCAGCAGGTCCCTTGCACGCTCGTAAGTTTTAAGTATGTAGTCTTCCCTTTTCAATTTAGTAAAAGCGATAGCTACCTGTTGTGTAAGTATGTCGTCGCCATTTAACATTTGCAGCGACTGATCATAATATTCTTCCGCTTTTTTAGTTTTTCCCTGGGCCTCAAAAACTTGACCCATGTCAATTATCAACAGGGGGTCGTGCGGACGTGCCTTTAACTGGCCTGCAACTAACTTCTCAGCAGTTTTAAACTCTTTACCTGCTATTAATGTGTTTAAAAACTCATTATAGATATCGACATCATTAGGTGTATTGCTCAATGCTTCAGCATAAGCATCGGCGGCTTTTTCATAATTTTTTTTCATGGCCCAATCCCTGGCCTGTGTTAGCGGGTCGGTTTGGGCAAATGTATTCCCTGTCACACCAATAACTAATGCAATAAAAACTAACCACCTTTTTACTTGCATAGTTATCAATTGCGCAAAGGTTTACCGGTTTGTAAAATGCTTTGTAAACGTTCCAGCGTTTTTCTTTGCCCGCAAAGGCTCAGGAAAGCTTCCCGTTCTATATCCAGCAAGTATTGTTCGCTTACCATGGTTGCCTGCGAAAGGTCGCCGCCACACATTACATACGCAAGTTTTTCAGCCAGAAATTTATCATAGTCGCTGATGTACTTACCCCGCCACATAGCATGCAAGCCCGAAAGTAATCCACCTAATCCACCACGGCCTTGTACTTTAATATCATTACGCGGGGCAGGTTGTGTATAACCTAGTTCGTGCAGCGCAATCACTTTTCGTTTGGCATCTGCAATACGCCTGTCTGCATTTATAGAAATAGAGTCGTAGCCTTTTCGTAAAATAAAATTATCGAAAGCTTCATGTGCCGATGTGGAAACTTTTGCAGTACCTACGTTTATAAAGAGCTGTTGCAAATAATTGGTTTCAATATCTTCTTTTATGTTCCGGTCGGACGCACGTACAGCCATTTCTTTTGTACCGCCTCCTCCAGGTATCAGGCCGACACCTAGCTCAACAAGACCTATGTAGCTTTCAGCAGCGGCTTGCACAGCATCGGCATGTAGGCACATTTCACAGCCCCCGCCCAAAGTCATACCATGTGGCGCTACTACTACCGGTATACTGCTATACCGTAATTTCATTGTAGTATTCTGAAACTGGCGTATCGCAATATCAAGTTCTTCGTATTCCTGCTCTGCGGCCAACATAAATATGAGTCCAACATTTGCACCAGCGCTAAAATTGGCGCCTCCATTCGCTATTACTAATCCTTTATAGCTCTCTTCTGCTTTAGCAACCGACTTCTTTACCGCCTCCAATACCTCGCTGCCAATACTATTCATTTTAGTATTCCAACGTAGTGCAACTACGTCATCGCCAATATCGTATAGCTTGCAAGCACTGTTCTGCCAAACAACTTTTTCATCCAGGTGTTCTAACAATATAAACTTGTGCGAACCGGGAATGGTTTTGTACCCACCTGTACGCTGATCGTAATATTTTCTTTCTCCACCTTCTGTTTTGTAAAATGTTTTGATGCCTTTGGCAAGCATTTCATGTATCCACGGAGCTACCTCCACACTCGCTGCCTTCATTTGGTCCACTGTCTTTTGTACTCCTAGTGCATCCCAGCTTTCAAAAGCACCGATCTCCCAGCCAAAACCTGCTTTTAACGCATCGTCAATTTTATATAGTTCATCAGTTATTTCGGGTATGCGATTGCTCACATAAGCAAACAATAAATGGTGGAATAACCTGTAAAATTCACCGGCTTTATCCTGGCCGCTGTATAATGCCTTCAACCTTGTGGGCAGATCATCTATTTGTTTCGCTGCTTCCAATGTAGCAAAACGGGCTTTCTGCTTAGGCCCGTATTCCATTGTTTCCAGGTTTAGCGTCTGTATCTCTGATTTTGGTAAAATAACCTTATCCTCATCACCTCTAGATTCAGGTGACATTGTGAATGGCGCTTTTACTTTCTTATAGAAGCCTTGTCCCGTTTTATCGCCCAGCCATTTGTTCTCCACCATTTTTTGCAGGAATGGCGGCAGCTTGAAAATATCTTTTGCTTCATCATGAGGGGCATGCTCCGGCAGCGCTTGCGCCACATGCACTAAGGTATCCAGCCCTACCACATCACCAGTGCGGAATGTAGCAGATTTAGGCCTGCCCAATATTGGGCCAGTTAATGCATCCACTTCATCTACATTCAGGCCAAGCTGTTGCATAGCCTTAAAAACAGCCATAAAACCAAAAACACCTACCCTGTTGGCTATGAATGCCGGAGTATCCTTGCATAGTACTGTTGTCTTACCGAGGAAGCGTTCACCATAATCCATGAGGAAGTCTATGACCTCAGGCTTAGTGTCGGGCGCTGGTATTATTTCTAATAGTTTTAAATAGCGCGGTGGGTTAAAGAAGTGAGTACCGCAAAAGTTTTGGCGAAAGTCATTACTCCTGCCTTCGCTCATTAAATGAATAAGTATACCTGATGTATTAGAAGTGATCAGTGTACCGGGCTTGCGGTACTGCTCTACTTTTTCAAATATCTGTTGCTTGATATCCAACCGCTCTATTACTACTTCCATGGTCCAGTCGCAATCAGCTATCAAGTGCAGGTCATCATTAAAATTGCCTGTTTTTATGCGGTTAACAACCTCCTTAGTATATACAGCCGAAGGTTTGCTTTTTAAGGTTGCCTGTAAAGCCTCATTTACTATGCGGTTGCGCACTTGTTTGCTTTCAAGTGTTAACCCTTTTGCCTTTTCAGCATCGTTAGGTTCTTTAGGTGCGATATCTAATAATAATACCTGTACCCCAATACCTGCGAAATGTGCTGCGATGCGGCTGCCCATTACACCACTACCCAATACAGCAACTTTACGGATAGACCTATTCATTTACGAGAATATTTTAAACAGACACAATTTAACTAAAAAACATGCAGCCCGGCTGATGGTTTCATAAATCTTAACAATGGTGACATTTACTATATTTGCGCCTTATGCAGTCCTTACTGGAACAAATAAAAACGCACGAAGAAGAAATCAATGCTTTTAACCCTGCTAATGCCGCAGAGTTGGAAGCTTATCGTATAAAATACCTGGGCACAAAGGGCCTTGTGAAACAAGTATTTGGCGAAATGAAAAATGTGCCTGCCAACCAAAAGAAAGAAGCAGGGCAACTACTGAACGCTTTTAAGCAGCTTGCCGAAGCAAAACTGGAATCTTTTGCGCATTTAATGAATGGCAGCAGCGAAACAACACAAACAGGTGATATAAGCCTGCCGGGCAGTAACCTGCCATTAGGCACCCGCCACCCTTTGCGCATTACAGAAAATGAGATCGTTTCAATATTCGAGAAGATAGGTTTTAGCGTAGCAACAGGACCGGAAATAGAAGATGACTGGCACAACTTCACTTCGCTGAATATGCCTGAACACCACCCTGCGCGCGATATGCAGGATACTTTTTATGTATCTCAAAATCCTGATTGGGTATTGCGCACACATACTTCATCGGTACAGGCACATATTATGGAACATGGCAACCTGCCGGTAAGGGTTATTTGCCCCGGCCGGGTTTACCGCAACGAAACCATATCGGCACGCGCACATTGCTTTTTCCACCAGTGCGAAGGATTGTATATAGATAAAGATGTATCATTTGCCGACCTGAAACAAACACTTTATCATTTCGTAACTGAGATGTTCGGTGCAGATACAAAAGTGCGGTTCAGGCCATCTTACTTCCCTTTTACAGAGCCTAGTGCTGAGATGGATATATCTTGTACTGTATGCGGAGGTAGCGGCTGTAGCCTTTGCAAGCATACGGGTTGGGTAGAAATACTAGGCTGTGGTATGGTGCATCCTAATATGTTACGCAATTTCAATATAGACCCTGAAGTTTATACCGGTTTTGCATTTGGTATGGGTGTAGAACGTATTACACAGATCAAATACCAGGTAAACGACCTTCGGCTATATTCGCAAAACGACGTGCGTTTTCTGAAACAGTTTCAATCTTTACCGTAGCTATGATATTAGTTACCGGTGCAAGTGGTTTTGTTGGGCAGCATCTTGTAAAGATGCTATCGACAAAGCGACAACCAGTAAGGGCACTTTATAACAGCACCCTTCCCACTGCAGCATTATTAGCATTACCTGACATAACCTGGCAGCAGTGCGACCTGCTGGATATCTATGAAGTGGAGCAGGCAATGAATGGCGTGAAAGATGTGTATCATTGTGCGGGTATCGTTTCCTTCAACCCCAAGGATAAGGAGCGTATAATGCACTTTAATATTGAAAGTACTGCGAACATTGTAAATGAGGCCTTGGTACAAGGCATCCGCAAAATGGTATATGTAAGCTCGGTGGCGGCACTGGGCCGAAGCGAAGAAAAAAAAGATATTACTGAAGAGGAACAATGGGAGGAAAGTAAATACAATTCAGCCTACGGGCAAAGCAAATATCTTGCGGAAAGTGAGGTATGGAGAGGCATGGCTGAAGGCCTGAACGCTGTTGTGGTTAACCCTTCCACTATACTAGGTGAAGGTGATTGGAATAAAGGATCTGCGCGGCTAATAAAAGTTGTATATAACGAATTCCCATTTTATACCAGCGGCGTAACAGGATGGGTAGATGTTGAAGATGTGGTTAATGCTATGTACCTGCTTATGCAAAGCGATATAAGTGAAGAACGATATATAGTAAGCGAAGGCAACCACTCATTCAGAAAGGTATTTACCATGATGGCTGCTGCTCTGAACCGCAAACCACCACATATTGCCGCCAGCAAATGGATGGCGGGGCTGGTATGGCGCTGGAATATGATAAGAAATGTGCTGTTTGGGCAGCAAATAACTGTAACCAAAGAAACAGCCGCTATCGCTAATAAACAGTCGCACTACAGCAACAGTAAGCTAAAAGCAGCATTACCACGCTTTAGCTACACCCCTTTGCAAGAGACTATTACGCGTATGGCAAAGGCATATATGGCTGAAAGGAGCTAAAAATATTTTTTGGGGGTTATCGAAAACATTTGTAACGTTGCAATAGAAGAACCTTATACGTTCTATCCTTTCGTTCAGTTTATCTGAATTTTCCCATTTCTATTTTAACGGACCCAATTAGTAGCAGAAAAGTATTACTTATAGTTTAATCCCGCTTAGCAGATAATAAAATCCTTTGCAACAGATAGCATGCCTTACGACATTTCTCAATTAAACGACATGCTCGTGCCCGAATTAGTGGACGTAGCTAATCACATGAAGATCGCCAATGTGCGGTCGCTTGATAAACAAACACTCATTTATAAGATATTGGACCAACAAGCACTAGACAACAGCGGTACTGCTGAAGACGAATCGAAAAAACGCCGCACCCGCAAACCTAAGGCTGAAGCTGCGACAACCAACAATGAAAGTGAAGCACCTACAACATCTGCCGACAACAATGCCGAAAGTGATGCACATAAAAAACGTACACGCAAACCCAGGCCGGTAGCCGAAGCTAAACCGGCAGTGGAAACTGCTGATGAAATTAAAACAGAACCTGCCGCAGAACCTACTTTACCGGGGGCTGAGGTGTCGGATATTGTGATGCCTGATACTACTGAAACTGAAGTACAGGCTCCGCAGCAACCTATTGCAGAAGAACCACAACGCCAGCAACAAAATAATAACCGCCCGCAACACCAGCAGCAACGCCGGGAAGAAAAGCAAAGCAATTTCAATCTTGATTTTGATGGTGTAGTATTCAGCGAAGGTGTTTTGGAAATGATGCCCGATGGGTATGGCTTCCTGCGCAGCAGCGATTATAACTACTTAAGCTCACCGGATGATATTTATGTATCACCATCGCAAATAAAACTATTTGGTTTAAAAACAGGTGATACTGTTCGAGGTACCGTTCGCCCACCGAAAGAAGGTGAAAAGTACTTCGCGCTTTTGAAGGTAGAAACCATAAATGGTAAACTACCCGATGAGATACGCGACCGCGTACCTTTCGATTACCTGACACCACTATTCCCTTTTGAAAAACTAAATATAGCTGGCGCAGCAAATAACTATAGTACACGTATTGTTGACTTGTTTACCCCAATAGGTAAAGGACAGCGTGGCTTGATAGTAGCACAACCTAAAACAGGTAAAACAATGCTGCTGAAAGAAATAGCGAATGCTATAGCTGCTAACCACCCAGAATGCTACCTGATGATAGTGCTGGTTGATGAACGCCCGGAAGAGGTTACTGATATGCAACGTAGCGTAAATGCCGAGGTTATTGCATCAACCTTCGATGAGCCTGCTGATAAACACGTAAAAGTTTCAACTATAGCTTTACAAAAAGCAAAACGCCTGGTAGAGGTTGGCCACGATGTGGTTATCCTGCTCGATTCTATTACCCGCCTTGCGCGCGCACATAATACCGTAGCACCTGCATCGGGCAAGGTGTTGAGTGGTGGTGTGGAAGCAAACGCTATGCAAAAACCAAAACAATTCTTTGGCGCTGCACGTAAAATAGAAAACGGTGGGTCGCTTACAATATTAGCTACAGCCCTGATAGATACCGGTTCGAAAATGGATGAGGTGATCTTTGAAGAATTTAAAGGTACAGGTAATATGGAGTTACAACTTGACCGCCGCCTGGCTAACAAGCGTGTATTCCCTGCTATAGATATCACATCTTCATCTACCCGTCGCGATGACCTGTTGCACGATAAAGATACCCTGAACAAAATGTGGGTATTGCGTAACCACATATCAGACATGCATACCGATGAGGCTATGAACTTCCTGATGCAACAAATGCGTGGTACTAAGAGCAATGAAGAGTTTCTTGCAGTTATGAATAAATAACCTGCTTTCAATATTTTAACTAAAGGTAACTACAGCAATGTGGTTACCTTTTTTGTTTGCGGGTATCAATTGTAAAGAGGAAGGACATGCTATTGCTAATATTATGTATCATTATTGTACTTACGCTATTACCTAATTTATTATTAATATGGCTATTTAGAAAAACATTGCATATCAGCGATAGAATAGGCAACAGGTGGCGCTCTTTATTTTTAATAATGCCGGTATTACTCATACTATTGTGTTACTATGCAATTTTCAGAGTAAATATAGAGGTAGCTATGTTGGGCTACTTTATTGCAATGTGCGCTTTATTTGTTACTATCGACTACTGTATTAAATCAAGCAAGTTTTCGTGGAAAGTAGCCACTGTGCCATATTATTTATTTTTATGCTTCACCGAAACTGCTTTATATGATTATTTAGAGAAGACCATTCTCGTTGGTTGATTTTAACTACTATGATCGCAAACAATCACCCATTCGCCATTTATTTTTTTTATCAGCAGGGTATAGCTGCCACCTACATCACCGGCTTCGCGTTTCAATTCCCATTTGCCTATTACAAAGTAATAATTGGGAGATAGCTGCTGCATACTGAGGATAGTAGACGTTAACTTACCCATGTGTGCCGCATCGGGGTAGCCCTTCTTATAGCGTTCTAACGTAGGTATATAGCCATAGGTTGGTCCGCTTTTGCCAATGAATACCAGACTATCACTTTCCCAATATCCTTTCATATAGCTTGCTACATTTCCTTCATTCCATTTTACCACTTGCGCAGCCAGCATCCTTCTGATTGCTGCTTCGTCTTTGCTATTTGCAAAAGTAAATATGGGTATAGCCAACAGCAGGCAAAGAAGTACGTGTTTCATGATTTAAAAATAGGAGTTATAAGGCTTATTTGCGATGCCTATTGCTTTTGCCTATTTTTGCGCCGTTATGGCAAATGAAAATACGCTGCAAAATATTATTGCGCATTGCAAAGAATACGGTTTTATATTCCAGAGTAGCGAGATCTACGATGGTTTGGCTGCTGTTTATGACTATGGCCAATATGGCTCTGAGTTGAAAAAGAACATCCGCGACTACTGGTGGAAGAGCATGACCCAGATGCACGATAATATTGTGGGTATTGATGCTGCCATCTTTATGCACCCTACTACCTGGAAAGCAAGCGGACACGTTGACAATTTCAGCGACCCGATGATAGACAATAAGGATAGCAAAAAACGCTACCGTGTAGATCATTTGCTGGAAGCATATGCCGAAACATTACCTAAAGAAGAAGGTGATATTTTACTTGCCAAAATGGATGCCTTGCTAAGTGCAGATGATTATGCAGGATTGAAAACACTGATAGAAGATAACAAGATAAAATGCAACGTTAGCGGTACCGCTAACTGGACCGATGTGCGCCAGTTCAACCTGATGTTTTCTACTGAAATGGGCTCTGTAGCTGAAGATGCAAGCGTTATATACCTGCGCCCGGAAACTGCGCAAGGTATATTCGTCAACTTCCTGAACGTACAGAAGACCGGCCGTATGAAGATACCTTTTGGTATCGCCCAAACAGGCAAGGCCTTCCGTAATGAGATAGTTGCCCGCCAGTTCATCTTCCGTATGCGCGAGTTTGAGCAAATGGAAATGCAATTCTTTGTACGCCCCGGCACACAGAAAGAATGGTACGAGAAATGGAAAGAAACCCGTATGAAATGGCACCTGAGCCTGGGCATACCACAAGAACGTTACCGTTTTCACGACCATGTAAAGCTGGCACACTATGCCGATGCTGCCTGCGATATAGAATATGATTTCCCATTCGGTTTTAAAGAAGTAGAAGGCATACACAGCCGTACCGATTTCGACCTGAAGAACCACCAGCAATATAGTGGCAAGAAGCTTACTTACTTCGATACAGAACTGAACCAACACTACATACCGTATGTGGTTGAAACATCGATAGGCCTCGACCGTACAGTAATGATGGTAATGAGCGAAGCTTACAGAGAAGAAGACCTGAGTACCGAAGAAAAGAAAGATAGTCGCGTAGTATTGAAGTTCCTGCCAATGCTTGCACCAATTAAACTGGCAATACTGCCTTTACTGAAGAAGGATGGCCTTCCTGAAATTGCACGGGAGTTGCTTGAACAATGTAAGCCTTACTTTAAATGTTTCTATGAAGAAAAAGATACTATAGGTAAGCGCTACCGAAGGCAAGATGCAATTGGTACACCTTTTTGTGTAACCATAGACCACCAAACAAAAGAAGACCAAACAGTAACCATACGTCATCGCGATGCCATGACTCAGGAACGTGTTCCTATCTCCAGCATCAGGAATATGGTGATGAAAGCGATACAAGCATTTTAAATTATTGCCGGCTTAATGCCGGCAATTTTCTTTTATGGAATATCAACAACAAATAAACGAGGTGTTACAACGGGTATTTGGCCTACAGCTGCCCGATGTTATTTCCGAGACTGAATTGTTACAGTTACTAGCCGATCGGTTAGCTACTATCATAGCCAGAAGCCCTGAAGACTTCTTTCAACTTATGTATAGGCTCGATATTCCTGAAGCTGCTATGAATAAGGCCTTAACGCAAAAGGATATTGCGGCAGAGCTGGCCAAACTGGTTTATACAAGGCAACTACAGAAAATAGAAAGTCGTGCTAAATTTGGCCGTACACAAAGCGATGACCCTGAATTACAATGGTAAATAGTATATAAAATCGTAAATTTGAATCACTCCAATTATTAGTGATTTTCTATTTATGCAACGTGGGCTACTCATTTTTGTGTCTTGTTTTATTGCGGCAGTGTCGTTATTTACAGCTTGTAAACCCGATCCTGATTTTAACGCAACTAAAAGCCCGGCAGAAGATATAAGCTTCAATATTCCTGAGGGGTGGCCTAAGCCTTTCTACAATTTTGAGAATAATACACTTACAACGCAAGGATTTGAATTAGGCAGAAAACTTTTTTTCGATCCCCGCCTTTCGCGCGATAATTCTACATCGTGCGGCAGTTGCCACCAGCCTTTCTCGGCTTTTGCCCAGTTAGACCACCCCGTTAGTCATGGTGTGGACGATAAGTTAGGCACCCGCAATTCACCAGCTCTTTTCAACCTTAACTGGCACACCAGTTTCTTTTGGGATGGCGGTGTAAACCATATTGAAAGTCAGCCTATCAACCCGATACAGAATCCGGTGGAAATGGATGAAAATTTGCCCAATATTATTGCTAAACTATCTGCCGATGCTAAGTATAAAACAATGTTCAAGGCTGCTTTTGGCGATGAGCAGGTAAATTCACAACGCATCTTTAAAGCATTGGCGCAGTTTATGGGTATGTTGGTTTCCAGCACATCGAAGTACGATAAATTCGTACGCAAAGAGCCTGGTGGAGAGTTTACGGCTGCCGAAGAACGAGGACTGAATATATTCAGGGAAAGTTGCGGTAGCTGCCATAAAGAACCTTTATTTACCGATATGTCGTTCAGGAACAACGGCCTTCCGGTAACCTCTGTTAACGACAGTGGCAGGGCTCATATTACTAAGCTGGCCGCGGACTTATATAAATTTAAAGTACCGTCTCTGCGAAATCTTAAATATACCTCTCCCTATATGCACGATGGCCGCTTCAATACTATTGAAGCGGTAATATCTCACTATACTAACGGGGGTATACAGCAATCGCCAACACTGGATACTGCTTTAAGGGATGGAATAAACTTAACAGGCCAGCAAAAAGCTGACCTGATGGAGTTTCTTAATACCCTGAACGACGAAGCTTTTACCAAAGACGCAAGGTTTAAGGAAGTTGTTGAATAATTTATTCGAAATCTCTGCGAATATCTGCTAATTGTATCAATTCATACACTGAGTTGGTAGGGTATGTCTGACAAACAAATTGTTCACCCGCGGTATTGTACTTTATTTTTACTTTATAACCATTGTGTTGGTAGGCCGATGGCAAATAATCAGGCCTTAATTCCCTTCCATCGCCTTCCAGCTTTAAAATATATCCACAACCGCCTTGGGCTACATCTCCGGTATCCACAACAGTAGCGCTTTCCATGTCTTTATTTTTACCACATGAAACGGCCAGTACAGATAATAGCGCCGCGCCCAATAAATATTTACGCATGATCGGATGTTTGAATAAGTAGTTTCTAGGGTTGAAAATACTAAAAACTTTTAAAGACGCAATCTATGACGTAAACTTATACCCTATACCCCTTACTGAATGAAAATGCTTAGGGTTACGGCTGTCTTCTTCAAAATGCTTGCGGAAGTTCAGTATAAAGTTATCGATAGTACGGGTAGTAGGATACACATTATAACCCCAAACTATCTGCAAAATATGCTCTCTCGATACTACATCACCCTCATGTTCTACCAGCAATTTCAGTAACGCTGCCTCTTTTTTGCTCAATTCCTGTACGTTACCCTTCTTATCTACACATTCGTGAGCTGCAAAATCTATTTTGCAACCATCAAACTCATAAACGTCCGGTACAGCCTGTGGTTCTTTTATCTTTTTGTTTTTAACTATCAGTTTGTCTACCCTAAGCAGCAATTCTTCCAGGTTAAAAGGCTTGGTCATATAATCATCACCACCTTTTTTTAGTCCTTCCACCCTATCGGCACCCGAGTTGCGGGCCGAAAGAAACAGGATAGGTACATCGTTATGTTGCATACGGATAGTCTCGCATACTGTAATACCATCCATATCTGGTAGCATAATATCCAGTATTATCAGGTCGAAATACTCATTTTTGACCATTTTTAATACTACAGGTCCGTTATCGGCAGTAGTCACTTCATATCCTTCCAGCTCCAGGTTCAGTTTTAGCGCCTCGCGCAAGCTTTCCTCGTCTTCAACAACAAGTAGCGATGCTTTTTTTTCTTTAGTAGTCATAGGTTGTGTCGTTTATCTAAACATAAAAATAATGACAATTGGTTATTGCTTGTATCACTCAGGATTAGATATGGTATTGTCATGACAAATCAGCTTAAACGCATAAATGAAGCTAAAATGTATGAAGAATAAATAATCATTAAGAATAGTATTGCAGCAATAAAGAAAATTCCTACCTTTGCCGTCCTTAAATGCGGGTGTGGTGAAATTGGTAGACACGCTAGACTTAGGATCTAGTGCTGCGAGGCTTGGGGGTTCGAGTCCCTCCACCCGCACTCAAAAAACAAACAGCCGGTCGATAGATCGGCTTTTTTTAAACTTAAATTTTTAGTAAGATGGCAACGGTAACGCGTGAAAATATTGGAACGTTACATGATAAGATCACTGTAAAGCTTGCGAAAGAAGACTATTTGCCTTCATTCGAAAAGTCTTTAAAGCAATATGCAAAATCAGCAAACGTACCAGGTTTCCGTAAAGGTATGGTACCTGCAGGCATGGTGCGCAAAATGTATGGGCAATCATTGTTTAGCGATGAGGTGATACGTACTGCGAGCAGCAAACTGGAAGAATATTTGAAAACCGAACAACTGGCAATATTTGCGCAACCGATGATAATGCGTAATGATGAACCTGTGCGTTTGGATATGAATACCCCTAACGAAGTTGATTTTTCTTTTGAGGTGGGTATAAAACCTGACTTCAATATAGAGGCTATTGAAAGCAAAACTACCCTGCCTAAATACAAAGTAGCTGTAGCCGATAAAATGGTAGAAGATGAAGTAGAACGCATCAAACGCCGTTACGGTAAAGCAGAAGACCAGGATACGGTAACTAACAAAGACAACATTATTTATTGCAAATACGAAGTGTGTGATGCTGATGGCAATGTAGCTGCTGAATCTGAAATGGTTGAAGACACTGCACTACTTGAAAAATATCCGGCTAAACTGCAGGATATGCTGATGGGCAAAAAAGCTGAAGATACTTTAGTAATACGCCCTGCTGATATTTGCACGCCAGAAGAACTGGCCGGCTTCATGAAAGATCCGCTGAAGAAAACCCCTGAAGCAGCTAACGAATACTACAAGCTTACTTTAACTAAAGTTGCTCAACTAATACCTGCTGAACTAACTCCGGAACTATTTGGCCAAGTTTTCGCTAACCAGGAAGTAAAAGACGAAGCTGAATTCAGAACTTTGATAAAGCAAGAACTGAGTAAAGAATATAACCGCATCAGTAACGAACGTTTGCAGAACGAAATGTATGAACTGTTGGTTCACAATACAAAACTGAACCTACCGGTTGACTTCCTGAAACGCTGGTTGAAAGAAGGCGGTGAAAAACCTAAGAACGAAGAAGAAGTAGAAAAAGAATTTCCTGGCTTCGATCATCAATTGCGCTGGACTTTGATCTCTGATAAACTGATACAAGACAATGATATCAACGTAACACGTGAAGATGTTATGGAAGATATAAAAACCCGCGTGTTGGCTTACTTTGGTATGCAGAACGAAGAAGATGCTACATGGCTGGATAGCTATATGGCTAAGGTGATGAAAGACGATAAAACAGTTGATGAAACATACCGCCGCCTGTTGTTCGATAAATTGTTCCAAACACTGGAAACTAAATTCAATATCGAAGAAAAAGAAGTAACTGAAGAAGAATTCTTTAAACTTCCTGATGCGCATGCTGCACATCACCACCATCATTAGTAGTTACACTATTTATAAAGAAAGCCGCCAATTGGCGGCTTTCTTATTTTTTTATAAACCTGAACTCCTCTTTTCTTGGTTTACCTTTTTGTATGCCTTCTACATAAGCGTAAATGGTTGAGTCGGAAGTCTTATTGTAAACAATACGCTGTGGAAAATCATGCTGCTTATTTTCGAATACAACTTTATTGGGTGACAGCTCAACAGCTGCAAACTTCACTTGCTTACCATCGTTTTGATCAGCAATAGTGGGTAAATACCAAATAGTATCGTTTTGTAACGCTACCTGCAAATTTTCTTTAAACAGGGTATCACCCTTCACATTCAATCCATATCCCCCACCTTGCCACAGTTCATCATTTACAACGGCCCAATGCTCAATAAAAATTGCCTTGCCTCCATTCATTTCCCATTCTCCCAAGAGCCAATTAAGTGGCTGCAATTTGTTTGAACTATTTTGTGCATTACTGCTATTAACAACAAACAAACCAGTAAATAACAGCGCTATAAGTTTTTGCATGTCATAAAAGTATTAAACAAAAAATGCCCTGTTAAATAACAGGGCATTTTTATAAATAAATTCCGGCAATTAAGATGCTTTCTTCTCCTCAGCGTCTTTTTTGCAATCTTTAGCGCCTTTCTTGCAGCACTCTTTCTTTTCGCCTTTCTTGCAGCAGCCTTTTTCTTTAGCACCATCGCCAGCATAGGTAGCACCTGCAATCATTAGAACGCCTAATAATAAGGTTAGTTTTTTCATATTTAATTCGATTAATAAAGTGAAGATACGAATTTACTATAAATGAGCCAGCGTTGTAACTCCGCCTTGCGTTATATCGCCAATTTTAACATCTATTTGGGTTCCTATCGGGAAGTAAATATCCACCCTTGAACCAAAACGGATAAAACCGAATTCATCATTCTGCTTTACCACATCGCCTTCTTTTACGTAACAGCATATACGGCGTGCCAGTGCACCAGCTATCTGGCGCATAAGGATAGTATTCCTTTCATTACCGATAACAACGGTAGTCCGCTCGTTCTCGGTAGATGATTTAGGATGCCATGCAACCAGGTATTTACCGGGGTGGTACTTCATATACTTTACTATACCGCTTATTGGATTGCGGTTTACGTGCACATTCAGGGGCGACATAAATATCGATACTTGCAGGCGTTTGTCTTTGAAATACTCTGGCTCAAAGGTTTCTTCTATTACCACCACTTTACCATCAGCCGGTGCAACGGCAATATTTTCACCGGCGGTATGCACACGTTTAGGCATCCTGAAGAACCAGATGATCCAAAACCATAGCAGGAACATGATGAAATGTAAAGGCCAGAAAACCAATGGCATGGTACCTATCAAAGTATAGGTAAAGAAAAATACTACAGCCCATAACAAGGTAGCCAGTAATATATATTTAAACCCTTCGCGGTGTAAAGACATACTTTTAAAATTTGAGCGGCAAAAATACCCTAAAATACAGACATAGGTAATGGGGGCATAAAAATATATGCATACGCAAATACAAATGGGGTGGCTACTAATAATGAGTCAAACCTATCCAACGCGCCACCATGCCCCGGCATTAACGTTCCTGAGTCTTTAACATTTGCCAGGCGTTTTAGTTTAGATTCCAGCAAATCTCCGGCAGTACCCGCTACCGATGCGCATAAAGCCAGCACCATCCAATCAATCATATGATAATAAGGTGAGTAGTAGCCCCATATAGCTGCACCTGCAATAGTAAGTATGGCACCGCCGGCAGTCCCCTCCCAGGTCTTTTTGGGTGAGATAGGTGAAAAAGGGGTTTTGCCTATAAACGAACCTACCAGGTAAGCCATAGTATCGTTCATCCATATCATTAACACCAAAGCCAAAGGAATACAAAGGCTCTGCAAACGCAACATATACAGTAACATGACCGGTACGGCAATATAAAAGATACCACCAAACGCCTGTAAAATGCCATTCAGAGTGGTTCGCTTACCCAGCACCGCTACCAGTAACATAAGCATTGGCATACATAATAGTGCCGGCCACAATAATTTATCTGTCAATGCCGGCGTTAGCAGTATGAGGCATAACATACTGGCAACCTGTGTTAGTGCAATTAACCACTGGGGTATGAATCCCTCTTTATCAATGCTCTTTATAAGCCTGAAATAATCGCGCAGGCAAAGCGTGAGTATCAATACAGACAGAACCAGGAAAGCCCATTCATTCCATAGCAAGCCTACCATCATAATGGCTGAAAAAACTATCGCGCTGCCTAAACGTGTAAAGAATGTGGGCCAATGTAAAGCCATGAATAATTATCGTATTAAGCCTGCGTAAAGTTATCCTCTCTTTCTTCCCCTGCAAAGTCGTCTGACCAATTATCGGGCAATGGCGTACGGTTCTTCCAAAGCAAATAAAAAGATGATGCAAATAAAACAGCGCCGCCTATTATTATTTGCCAGGGTAAGTTATCACCATCAATAAACGCTTTTAAGGCTTTATTTTGCCCACCCATATATATCAAAATAATCTGCAACCCATTATTCAGCAGGTGTGCCAGAATACTTAGCCATAAAGAACCTGTCAGATAATAAATACCACCTAACAATATTGCGGCACAGAAAATTGCTACTAACCCCGCGGGATCGTAATGCACTATAGCAAATATTAAAGACGATACGGCAATAGCAATACCTATCCTATGGCTGCGCTTATGTACCAGTCGCATCAATATACCCCTGAAAATCATCTCCTCGCTTATAGCAGGCAATATAGCCATTATAGCAAAGGCTTTAATAAAGTCGCCCGTTGTTTGCATATTCAAGAAGGCTTTAACCATGCTATCATGCTTATCCTGCATGTCCTTTGCACTACTGCCTAAATTTATGCTTTGAAACAGTTCATTAATAAAAAGGAAGAGAACGATAGCCCCCACCATAATCAATGGTACTAATACCCACTGAATGGGTCTGCCGGGTTTTCTCAAGCCCAGGTATTGCATTGGTTTAGGGTGTGTCAGATAAGTAAAAAGTATGGCAGGCAATAAAAACATACCCGAAGCTGTCAGTGCCTGGAACAATAGAGCTGCGTTGATAAATGCCCTGGGGCTGTTTTCAGTAATATTTTGCAGATCTGCTATTTCTATGCTGGTTAACCTAGGTATTAATAGCTGGGCAATGGCAATAACGAAAGATGTGAATGAGAACATCATTAACAACAACAGCACCACTTGCAGAAATAAGGGGTACTCTCTCCAATACCTGTTTTTGAACATTTAGGGAATATTTCGCCCGCAAAGGTACAGGCTTAAGCTTATTTGGCAGCATAATTGATATTATGTATTGCCTGGGGCCAGTGTATAGTGGTGCTGAACGAAGAAATAGAGGTATCCACGCAATATTTTTGTTATTTTTGAACGATTTTTCAACCCGGTAAGTGAATGGAAGAAATAGCCGCAGGACCGCTACTTAGCCAGATCGATACTCCTGATGATCTGAAAAAACTGAGTAAAAGCCAGCTACAGCAAGTTTGCAACGAATTAAGGCAGTTCATAATAGACTGTGTAAGTATACACGGCGGGCATTTTGGTGCCAGCCTGGGTGTTGTTGAACTTACCGTTGCCCTGCACTATGTAATGAATACACCCGACGACCAGCTTGTATGGGATGTAGGTCACCAGGCTTACGGGCATAAAATACTTACCGGCCGCCGCAAGGTTTTTCATACCAACCGCAAATATGGTGGTATCAGCGGTTTCCCCAAGCGCAGCGAAAGCGTTTACGATACTTTTGGTGTAGGACACTCTTCTACGTCCATTTCTGCTGCATTGGGTATGGCGATCGCCTCTAAATATAAAGGTGAAGACAGCCGCCAGCACATAGCTATTATTGGTGATGGGGCCATGACCGCAGGCCTGCCATTCGAAGCGCTGAACCATGCAGGTGTAAGCAACAGCAATGTGCTTATTATCCTGAACGACAATAATATGTCGATTGACCCGAATGTGGGTGCATTGAAAGAATACCTGACAGATATTACTACTTCCCATACTTACAATAAGCTGCGCGATGATGTTTGGAAACTATTGGGCAAGCTGCCTTTTGGTGAATTCCAGCAAGATCTGGCATCGAAAGTAGAAGCAGGATTGAAAGGTGTGCTATCCAAATCAAGCAATTTATTCGAAGCATTGGGACTGCGTTACTTCGGTCCTATAGATGGCCATAATGTATTGAAGCTGGTAGAGACACTGAAAGACCTAAAAGATATTCCCGGTCCTAAATTGCTGCATATAAAGACTGTAAAAGGTAAAGGCTATGACCTGGCTGAAAAAGATCAAACCCTTTGGCATGCTCCCGGCACTTTCGATAAGATAACCGGTGTCATCAATAAAAAGGTTATTACGGTACCTGAGCCGCCTAAGTACCAGGATGTATTTGGGTACACTATCATAGAGCTGGCGAAAGCTAATCCGAAAATAATGGGCATAACCCCCGCCATGCCTTCGGGTTGCTCATTGAAATATATGATGGCAGAAATGCCTGACCGTGCTTTTGACGTCGGCATTGCTGAACAACATGCTGTAACCCTAAGCGCAGGTTTAGCTACGCAAGGCATGAGGTTTTTCTGTAACATATACAGTTCGTTTATGCAACGCGCATACGAT
>CAMLFX010000053.1 GCA_946479435.1 uncultured Sphingobacteriales bacterium
TGATAACAGCTATGGGTAAAGGTGTAAGCTTTATGGAAGGCACCCACGAATGGCACGGTATAGCCCCTAACGACAAGCAACTGGAAGAAGCTTTGAAAGAGCTGACCCTTACTCAAAAAGACTATTAATAAGTAAGAGCTATATAATGATAAAGGCCCCGCAATTTGCGGGGCCTTTATCATTATTGTAATATCTCGCGGCTGATAACCAGCTTTTGTATTTCTGATGTGCCTTCGCCAATGGTGCACAGCTTGCTGTCGCGGTAGAATTTCTCAACAGGGAAGTCTTTGGTATAACCATAACCGCCGAATATCTGTACTGCATCGGTTGATACCTGAACGGATACTTCTGAAGCGTAGTATTTAGCAAATGCAGACTCCTTGGTCATTCTTTCGCCACGGTTCTTCATATCTGCTGCCTGGTATATCAGCATTTCAGATGCTTCTATTTTGGTGGCCATATCGGCCAGCTTGAAGGCGATAGCCTGGAAGTGCGATATTGGTTGATCGAACTGGTAACGTTCTTTTGAGTATTTTAAAGAAGCCTCGTAAGCGCCTTTAGCTATACCTAAAGAAAGGGCGGCTATCGATATGCGGCCACCATCCAGCACTTTCATAGCCTGGCGGAAACCATCACCTACTTCGCCCATACGTTGTGCATCAGAGATGCGGCAATTATCGAACACCAGTTCGGCAGTTTCTGAGGCACGCATACCCAGTTTGTTTTCCTTCTTACCCGAAGTAAAACCCGGCGTGCCCTTTTCAACTATAAATGCTGTGATATTACCCGATGTACGAGGCTCGCCCGTGCGGGCCAATACTACAGCTACATCGCCGCTTATGGCATGGGTTATCCAGTTCTTGGTGCCATTCAGTATCCAGTCGTCGCCATCTTTTGTAGCTGTGCAACGCATGTTACCGGCATCGCTACCTGTATTGGCTTCAGTTAGCCCCCATGCGCCTATCCATTCGGCAGTAGCCAGTTTTGGCAGGTATTTTTTCTTTTGCTCGTCGTTGCCAAAGTATAGAATATGACCTGTGCAAAGCGAGTTGTGTGCAGCTACAGAAAGGCCGATAGAACCACAAACTTTAGCTATTTCGCTGATAACGGTTACATATTCGAAATACCCCAGGCCGGAGCCACCGTATTCAGTAGGAACAAGAACACCCATCAAGCCCAGTTCGCCCAGTTTCTTGAACACTTCTACAGGGAATTTCTGACTTTCGTCCCATTCCATCATTTGCGGGCGTATGTGCTTATTGGCGAAATCGCGTATCATGCTCGCGATCTCAATCTGGGTATCAGTCTGCTTAAAATCCATAATCAATTATTGTAATAACAGCAATTCAGAGCGCAATTTTACGATATTTTTCTGGGATGGCATATTAGGGTTTAATCAATTGTTAGTATCTCAGTCAGTTGTGTGTAAACTGTATCGGGTATGCGCTGCAAACTGCGTAATTCAATGATACTTGTAAAAGGTTCATTTTTTCTTTTTTCTAATATTTTATGTGCCAGCCTGGGGCCAATGCCACGCAGGCGCACCAGTGTTATTGAATCGGCCTTGTTGAGGGAGATCTTCGGGATGCGGATATATGGCTTCAATGTTGCAAATTGTTCAGCTGTAAGCGTATATAATGGTTTCAGGTCTTCAGGCACATAGAAGTGTTTGCCTTTTGCCCGCCAGTGCATAAGGATAGCAGTGGTCTTTTCAGGCAAACCCATTTTTCGGAAGCCCGCACTATCCAAGGTATTGGGGTCGAAAGGGAAAGGTGCTAGCTTGATTTGTTCTGTTTTGTTGTGTTCCGCAAGTTTTGTATGGGCTGTGTTTGCAGCTATATTTTGTTCGAAGCCTTTACTGTGAGTATATACAGCCAATAACTTGTGCGACAATGCTGCAATTGCGTTGTTCTGTTTTGTTGTAGTTTGTTGTAATGGGGTAGCAGAACTATAATTGAGAACAAGTTTTGTTGCAATAAAGAGGAGCAAGATAACAATAAGCGCAACAATGCCCATCCGTTCGGTACGGTTGAAGGATAGGTAAGATTGTATCAAGCGCTTCATGTCAATAGCAAAATTACTACAAATTACATAAATTTTAAAATCATTTTTACAATTTTATTTGCTATTCACTAGCCCAATATAGCCCAGCCACTTAACTTAAGCAACAAATTCACCGTTAAGATCATTCCGCACTAGATATTGAAGTACCGCTATTGTCAAAGGGATTGGGTATATCCGGGTGAGGTGCCGAGAATAGGTGGCCGCTATTGTTTACATTTGCTTATGGAAAACAGGAAAGCGCATTGGGAAAATGTATATGCTACCAAACAGCCCAATGAGGTAAGCTGGACACAGGCAATTCCTCAAACCTCCCTCAATTTTATACATAGCTTCAATTTGCCTAAAACAGCAAAGATCATAGATATTGGTGGAGGTGACAGCACCCTGGTTGACTACCTGCTGGAAGAAGGTTTTGAAAATATAACCGTGCTCGATATTTCAGCAAAAGCACTGGAAAGGGCAAAGGAACGCCTGGGCAATAAAGCAGGTAAAGTAAACTGGATAGTTTCGGATATTGTAGCATTTAAGCCGCAAACCCAATATGATGTTTGGCACGATAGGGCAGCTTTTCATTTTTTGACAACGCCCGAACAAAAAGCAAAATATATAGAGATAGCAAAAGATGCCGTGCAACAATATATGGTGATAGGCAGCTTTTCAGAGAGCGGTCCATTGAAATGTAGCGGGCTTGAAATAACACAGTACACAGAAGAAAAAATGGAAGAGGCTTTTTCTGCAAGCTTTGAGAAATTAGCCTGCATTACGGAAGACCATGTAACACCTTTTAATACAACACAAAATTTCCTGTTCTGCAGTTTTAAAAGACGTAAATAGATAGATAATGAAAACTGAATACTGGGATGTAACAGATGAGCAATTGGTTGAAAAGACAGGTAAGAAGCTTGCGGAATGGCTGAAAATATTAGATGTATTTAATGCTGCTGAGAAGAAATCGAATGATGTAGTGGCGTATTTGCAAACTGAATATGAGGTGCCGCGCTATTGGGCGCGTACGCTTACTACACGCTATTTGAAGGAGAAGGGGTTGAAATAATAGCGTGCATAAAGACCTATAGTGGACGCCCCAAAGTATAAGCGTCTTGAAATACTGGTTGTGCAAGTACCTCTAAAGTCATCCCAGTTGCCGTGCAGTCAATAGTGCCTGTATGCGTTTCAATTTTAAAATGCCAAAGGGTTGTGCCATTAGGCGATGGCGTATTGTCTAAGCGTTCGATTGAGTCAATTGACAGACCAATAGTATTTCCAAAATCTAAATTTACTTTTACCGCGCTAACATGGTGAAAAATCAATTTACACGGAGATATCCAAAATTGATATCGCTGAATTTCACTGTTTAATACCCATTCAAAAATATAGTCAATATCTAGTGACAGTCCCCAATCGCCTACTTGTGGGAACGTGATTGAGTATATCTCAGAATCATGAAAACCTAAATTATCAAAGTCGTTGATATCCCAAAATCGTTTTACGTTCATATTCGTGTTTTAATGAAGTTCCTTTCTTAATACATGGTCGTTCATGTAAAAGCCATTGCCGATGTCTATATCCTCATCGTAAGCATTGCTAAATTCCATTTTCTTATAAAAGCTAAGAGCGTTATTATGACGATTTACGTTTAGTTCCAGTATGTGTTTACCAGCATCTATTACCGCTTGCTCTACATATTGCAGCAGCATTTTACCGTAACCTCTGCCCTGCGTTTCGGGCAGGCAGTAGAGCTTATGCAGTTTATAAATATCGGGGTTTTCGGTACGCGGACTGTAAGCGGCAAAGCCGACAGGTATTCCATTCTCGGCAAGTATAATATAGGTTTGTTCTTTAGATGCTATTTGTTGGCGCATAATTGCAGCGCTGTAAAACCTGTCAAGCATATAACGTACCTGTTCCGCACCCACAATGGGTTCGTAAGTTGGCCACCAGGTAGTTTCTGCTATCTTCTGTATGGCAGGTATGTCTTCAATATTGGCCCGGTATATCTCTGTCATGCTATTGTGCCCTGTAAATGGAATAACAAATATAGGCAGGCAAATAACAATGAATAGGGTATAGCATTAATAGATATTTTGCCTTATATTTATACCCAAATATTCTTTGTTGTATGAAACAAATCGCCGCTATCGTTACAATTATCTGTACTATATCCCTGATGGCTACTTCATGCTCGCCCGTATATAATCCGGGTTATGATCATGGCATACGCCGCAATACCTATTATCGTGCGTCGCCACCAAAGAAATTTGTACATGCACCTAAGCAACAGCAGGCGCCTGTTGTATATACTGCCAGCAAATAATCTAATACTTTATTTTATATAAACGAAAACGGGACTCAAAAAAATGAGCCCCGTTTTTTACTTTTATATTTAGCAAACCTCAGTTTTCCATGTAATTGGGAGAAAGTAAAATATTCTCAGGTAAAAAATCTACCTGTTTTTTTCCCAGGTTGTACGCGTCCATTACAGCCTTTTGTATTTCAGCATAAACACCATTTCCCTGCAATGGGCAAGACAGATTAGCAAATGTCTTTTCTACCAGTTGTTTCAGCATTTCTTCTTTCATGGCGCGTACTGTTTTGAAAATTAATAATACTTTCTTCGCTTATACTTAATAAAAGACCGTACCAGACATTGATGCAGGATCTAAATGCCTGGATAACAATATATGTTGCCAAAATCCCCCTTTTTGTGACTCCACAAATTGTAGGTAAAACATGAGGCAGGGCGTATTTTTAGCCTATGATGAGAAAATTGGCACTACTGGCCATAGCCATTTGTACAATATATACCACAAAAGCACAAATTATGAATACCAGATATGAAGAGACGCATGGTGAAGAGACAGCAACCTATCCACAGGTAATTGATTTTTACCGTCAGCTTGATGAGCAATATGCAACTATTGAAATGAGAACAGCGGGCAGTACCGATGTTATATACCCATTGAATGTTGTGTACTATAATAATAAAGGCTTATTTGATGTGCAGCAATGGAAGGCCAACGGAGGAATAGTAATACTGATAAATAACGGCATACATCCCGGCGAGCCTGATGGCGTGGATGCCTGCATGATGCTGCTGCGCGATGCTGCAAACGGGAAGATAAAAATACCCGATAATGTAATGCTGGCGGTGATACCTGTATTTAATATAGGTGGTATGCTGAACAGGGGCAGCTATAGCCGCGCTAACCAGAATGGTCCCAAAGAATACGGCTTCAGGGGTAATGCGCAGAACTACGACCTGAACCGCGATTTTATAAAAATGGATGCTAAAGAGACAAAAAGCCTTGTGCAATTGTTTCATGAATTAGACCCGGAAGTGTTTGTTGACAACCACGTAAGCAACGGCGCCGATTACCAGCATATAATGACACTGCTTACTACGCAGCACAATAAGCTGGGTGGCGAAACGGGCAAGTATATGAACGATGTATTTGAACCGATGCTGTATAAGGATATGAAGGCCCGAGGTTACGACCTGGTGCCTTATGTGAACTACTGGGGCGATGAAGGGGTGGACAAAGGATGGGAAGGTTTTTATGATTATCCAAGGTTTACCAGTGGGTTTGCTTCGCTGTTTCAAACGATGGCTTTTGTGCCGGAAACGCACATGCTGAAATCATACAAGCAAAGAGTAGAATCGACCTATGCCCTGATGGAATCGTTCATCAAGCTGGCATCAGAAAATGCGGCAGCTATAAAGAATGCACGTATCGCAGACAGGAAAGCTTTGCTGACTGCGACGCAATTACCAATTGATTGGCAACTGGATAAAAGCAGGCCAACGGAAATAACCTTTAAAGGCTTTGCAGACGGCAGGAAGCCAAGTGAAGTATCGGGAGCGCCAAGATTGTATTACGACAGGAGTAAACCTTATACCAGGCAGGTGCCTTTCTACAATACTTATGCAGCCAGTAAAACTGTTGATGTGCCACGATCTTATATTATAAGTCAGGGGTGGGGTAAAATAATAGAACGGTTACAAGCTAATGGTGTGCTGATGAAACAACTGGATATAGATACTGCAATGAATGTGACCGTGTATTATATAGATGGCTATGAAACGGCGAAGATGCCTTATGAAGGGCACTACCTGCATACACAGGTTAAGTTGAGGAAAGAAAAACAACAGATACAATTCCGCAAAGGGGATTATATAATAAGTACTGCACAGGCGGCACGCAGGTATATAGTAGAAGTATTAGAGCCGGAGGCGCCCGATGCCTTCTTCGCATGGGGTTTGTTTGATGCAGTTTTGCAGCAGAAAGAACACTTCAGCGCTTATGTATTTGAAGATGACGCTGCAGCTTTGCTAAAGAAAGATGCTAACCTGCGTAAACTATTAGAAAATAAAAAACAGGCAGACACCAGCTTTGCAAAAGATGGCGCTGCCCAGCTTGAATTTATTTATAAACGCTCCCCGTATTACGAGCCAACGCACAACAGGTACCCGGTATTCAGGGTAGAGTAGTTATTCGCCTAAGGCATCTATGGCTTCGGCCAGTTTGCGGTCTTTATCGGTTACTATATCACCGGCATCGTGCGTGTTGAGCCATATCTCCAGTTTGTTGTAGGTATTGGTCCAGCGGGGGTGGTGTTGGTGATGCTCAGCCAGCTCAGCTACTCTCGACATGAAAGTGAAGGCATCTTTGAAGTCTTTGAACTCGTATTTGCGGTATAGCGCATTGTCTTTTTCTTCCCAGGCCATAGTAATTGATTTTAAAGAGGTTACTAATATAATTGTACCACTACGTGGTTTCGAACCAAACCTTCTTCTCATCGTTCCAATCGCCGTTGTAGTTGATGGTCAGTTCTTCGCCTTCGGCAATATCGCGCACGGCCATTATCATAATAGTGTGTTCATCATAGTCCATAAAATACTCGCAATTGGAAGTATAAGAGTGGTTATAAACTGAGATGTACCCCTGTGCCATACAACACATATCCTCGCCATGCGGGCTCCATTCAAATATGTAATCGTGAAGGCGGGTCTGGTCGAGCAGTTTACGTTCTTCGGCGCTCATCACTATCACAGGCGATACCTCAACAATGGTGTCGGCTGCCAGTGGGCGGGTAGTGAACATGCCCTTGCCTTTACCGTCGGTTTCTTTTACTTCCAGTCCTTGTATGGTCATTGCAGTATAAAATTAGCCTTACCCGGCATTATTTGCATATCAACATTAAAAACTTCCCGCCTAAAGGAGTATCTTGGTATCAAGAAAGTATTGATTATGAGCAGGCGCATTACTACGCTATTACTATCGGCACTACCATTGCTCAGCTTTGCGCAGGATAAAAAAGGCACCCCGGGCTTCTTTAAACGGCTGGAACTGGGCTATACTTTTATTACCGACAAAGCAGACTATAAACTAACCTATCCTGTAGAGCGTACCTACCCTTTGCAGATAGACAAGGTGATATATGATACCGTGATAAGTGAAACCATAAAAAGCAAGGGCGGTTTCGGGCTAACGCTTGGTACTAACGCACCTATTGCCAAATTGGGTGAGGCAAGTGTGTTATCGCTATCGGTAAATTTTATGTACAATATGCTGGTGTGGGACAAGCAAACATCGCCCGCAAATAACGCTGTTACCAGCCCTTTAGCCACACCTAACGAGCGGGAATCGGTACAAACAGGTGGCAGTACCGCGCAAATTGGCCTGCCTATAGGCATAGACGCAAAATTTGGATGCGATGCTGTTACGGATAAGGGTTACCGGTTTTGCGCCAGTTTTGGTACCGGTGCTATACCTATGGCTGCGATAACCACCTACGATGGTGATGACGAGACCGTAATGCGCGTGCGCCCATATATAAAAGGAGAGGTAGGAATATATGCAGGTATGTGCTTTAAAGTGCGGGCCATGTACGCCTTTGGCAAATACCCTTACCTGAATGTAGATAAGACAGTGCCCGGCACTTCTTTATCGGCATTTGATAATAATGTAACCCTTACGGGCAGGTCTTCGTTCAACGTATCTATTATTATTATGCCTTTTGCAGGTACCTGGAGCGATGATAAGTGGTATAGATAAACAGGTAGTGAGAAAATAAATGAGCTTAAAATAACAAGGGCTCCCGAAATGGGAGCCCTTGTTATTTATAAGAATCTTCAGGAAATTTTTATAGTTCGTTCTTCTTAGGTGCAGAAGTGCCGTTTTGCGCCAGTATGCCGTATTTGCCTTCTTCAGCATCCACTACTTCTACTTTTACCTTAGTGATGCCTTTTTCTTCGAAACGAAGCTTTTTAGCAGCTATGCTGGCCAGGTCGATAAGGCGGGTATTAGATTTAGCCATGCGATCATTGATACGCACATATACTACCTCGCCGTTCGATACGTTGGTAACCTTTACATAAGAACCCAGTTTCAGGGTGTTGCAGGCAGCGGTGTATTTGTCGTTATCAAATACCTCACCGGTTGCAGTTTTACGACCTTCGAATTTATCGTGGTAAAAACTGGCGATGCCTTTCTTAAAGTCATTAACCAATTTTTCCGCCTTAGATGTTTGTGCTTGCGCACTAAATCCAAACAACACGAAGATCGTGCTTAGTATCAACAGCCTCATACACTCATATTTGATTAAATGCAAAGTAAGGGTTTTTCGACCGAAAAACCAAGCTTACATTGCATTTAAGATTAATATCTCTTGTTAAACTTCTGTGAAGGGCCACGGCTTCCGCCACGCCTGTCATCGCCGGAAAACCTTTGCCCTTGCGGCCTTGGGCTGTATCCGCCACCTCCGCCGCCACTGCGTTGTTCCGCCTCTTCAATACGCACTTTTCTGCCCTTGAATTTCTTCTGGGAAAGTGTAGAAACGAGGAATTCGGCTGCACTGGCAGGTACATTAAAGAAGCTGCTCAGGTCGCGAACGGTGATGCGGTCAATAATGCCGGGTTCAATATCGGTAGATTCGGTAACAAACTGCAACAGTCTTTCGTTGCTGTTGATACCATCTTTCATACCTATATTAATGAACAGGCGCACGGTGCTACCACCACGGCCACGAGGTGTTTTGTTCTCGAAGCTGGCATTCAGGTCTTCCGAATCGTTGTAAGCATCTATTGTTTCGCGCAGTTGCAACCAGATAAGGCGGCGTATCAGCTCGTCTTTATCCATATCCTCGAAACGCTCGTGGATAGTTTCCTGGTAAACCTTGGCAAAATCAGCTTTAGGCTCGGCGTTAGCTATCTGGTCAAGATGGAAGAACAAGCGCTTACGCACCACTTCAGCACCATCAGGTATATCGCTTTTGTTGAAGCGGGACTTCACGATACGTTCTATCTGGCGGATGTTCGATATTTCTTTAGGAGTAACTATCGACATACAAATACCCGACTTACCGGCACGTGCAGTACGGCCGCTACGGTGTGTGTACACCTCGGGATCGTCTGGCAGTTCGTAGTTGATAACGTGGGTGATGTCGTTCACATCGATACCGCGGGCAGCCACATCGGTAGCTACAATTGCCTGCAGGCTCTTGTTTTTGAAACGCTCCATTACCTTGCTCCGCATCTTCTGGTCCATATCGCCATGCAGCGGACTAACATGGTAACCCATGCGCATCAGTTTTTCAGAAGTTTCCTGGGCATCCTGCTTGGTGCGGGTAAATATGATGCCATAGATACCAGGTGTAAAATCAAGCAAACGGCGCAGGGTCTCAAAGCGGTTGTGGTGATTGGTTACATAATATTGGTGATCGATATTCTCGTTACCAACGTTGGCAGCAGCAACAGAATACTCTTTCCAAGATGTCATGAAACGCTTGGCGATGTTACGTACATCGTTATTCATAGTAGCAGAGAACAGCCAGGTATATTTACGCGCAGGTGTGTTTTTTAGTATAAACTCGATATCCTCACGGAAACCCATGTTCAGCATTTCATCGGCCTCATCCAATACTACGTACTGAACTTGCTCTAATGAAATAGCTTTACGTTCCAGCAAATCTATCAAACGGCCGGGAGTGGCTACGATAACTTGCGGGTTAGTTCTTACATCGCGCATTTGACCGCTAATAGGTACCCCTCCGTACACAGCAGTCGTTTTCAGGCCACGCATATAGTAGCCATACTTTTTAAATTCTTCCTGGGTTTGCATACACAATTCGCGTGTAGGACTTAGGACCAGGGCTTGCACGTGTTTTTGTGCAACGTCGGTGTGGTGCAGTAACGGTAGACCGAAGGCGGCAGTTTTGCCGGTGCCCGTCTGAGCGAGGGCGATCATATCATGTGGCGCAGATAAAAGCTCGGGGATAACTTTTTGCTGAATGGGCGTTGGTGTCTCAAAGCCCATGTCCGATACGGCACGAGTTAATTCTTCTCTTAGCGAGAAGCTCGAAAATGAAGTCATTAAAAGAACTTGTTTTATTAAAGAAGCCGCAAAGGTACGCCTAATAATTGAGAAATAGCATAATATGTAATAAGTTATTGTTATGGGTATATGCGCCGGATATGGTGATTTGAATCTGAATTGGGTTTAAGTGAATGTTCCTGCCAAGCCGGTATTCTTGCTTTCAAGTGCAAGCTTTGCCGCCGCTATGATTAGCAATTAAATGGTGTATATTTATTATGCCCATTAGGCGATCATCCTAAAATCTGTTTTTATGAAATTATCGCAAGCCATAGCCTACGCAGCCCAGAATGAAAATTTTTTGAAATTTCTTGAACTGCAAGACCTGAAAGCCGAGGAAGCGCATAGTCTTACAGCCAGGGTGCTGAAGGCTGATGATGATAATATATGGATAAAAATCATGGCCGATTATGGCCAACCCGGTGTAAGTGCAAAAGATATTAGCGTAAAGGTGCATTACTCAAAGAAAAACGAAGCGTTCACTTTCGACCAAGTGGCGCGTTTGTGATATAGCTACCGGATTAGAGCAGGTGTGTCTTAGGGTTGATACGCTTAGCGTAATTAAAAACACTTATTGTAAGCGCCATAATACCTGTTAGTAACAAGCAAATAAGTGCATACCAAAACTGTGGATGGTTGAAATTGCTTTCAACTGTATCGGGCGCCACCCATGCTATAATAGCCGCGCAAAAACCTGCCAGCAGATATAAATATTGTTTGTTCATAAGGGTTTCTTTGTATAAAGTTAGCAGCCGGGCAACCTCTATACAAAATAAGTTTATCGTAATATCAGGCAGCCTTTAAGCCTTTGCTATATTAACGCATACACATTAACTTTGCTTGCCTCCTGAACGGGTACTTTTGCCCTTTTTCCGGCACTAACAACAATTAACGCTAAGTATATCAAATTCCACGCTGTACGATGAAGGATTTTTCATACGTGACAAGTTCACACCCCGCTTATATTGAGTCGCTGTATAATGATTATACTAAAGACCCTTCAGCGGTTGACCCTGAATGGAAGAAATTTTTTGAAGGTTTTGATTTTGCCGTAACCAAGGTGAACGGTAATGGCAGCCATGTAGCTGCAACCGGTGGCAAAGATGTAGCAGCTGTAAGTAATGAAACATTAGCTAAGGAATTCGGCGTATTTAAAATGATACGCGCTTACCGCAAGCGTGCGCACCTGATAGCAGATACAAATCCCATACGCCAGCGTAAAGACCGCCGGCCTGAGCTTGATTTAAAATATTTTGACCTTGGTGAAGCTGATCTGAACACAGAATTTCATGCGGGCAATTTTATTGGCTTAGGTAAAGCTAAGCTGAGTGATATACTGGATAAGCTAAAGAAAATATATGCAGGCAGCATAGGCATTGAATATACTTACATCAATGAAATAGAAAAGTGCCAGTGGGTTCAGGATCATTTCGAGGCTATCATACAAAAGGAGTTTACTATAGATGAGCGCAAGCGCATTCTGGAGAAGATAAACCATGGGGTTATCTTCGAGAAATTTCTTCATACAAAATACATTGGCCAAAAACGTTTTGGCCTGGATGGTGGCGAAAGCACTATAGCTGCGCTGGATACAATTATAAATGAGGGTGCAGATGCAGGTGTACAGGAAGTGGTGATAGGTATGGCGCATCGTGGCCGCCTGAATGTATTGGCCAATACGCTGGGCAAAACATACGAGCAAATATTCTCGGAATTTGAAGGCAATATGCCCCCCGATATGACTATGGGTAGCGGCGATGTGAAATATCACCTTGGCTTTAATTCAAACATCAACACGCCTAATGGTAAAGCTGTGAATGTACAGCTGATACCTAACCCCAGCCACCTGGAAGTAGTTGACCCTGTTGTATCAGGTTTTGCAAGAGCGAAAGCTGATATACTGTACAACAACGAATATGATAAAGTACTGCCGATACTGATACATGGTGATGCTGCGGTTGCAGGCCAGGGTGTGATATATGAATTGCTGCAAATGAGTAAGCTGGCAGGTTATGCCACAGGCGGCGCCATACACTTCGTTATCAACAACCAGATAGGTTTTACTACCGATTTTGATGATGCCCGCTCTGCTGACTATTGTACCAGTATTGCTGCAATGGTGCAGGCGCCCGTACTGCATGTAAATGGTGATGATCCTGAAGCAGTAGTGCGTGCTGCATCTTTAGCCGTGGCATACCGCCAGAAGTTCAACCAGGATATATTTATCGACATGGTTTGCTACCGCCGCTACGGGCATAACGAAGGCGATGAACCTAAGTTTACACAGCCACAGTTGTATGCACTGATAGATAAACATGCTAACCCACGTGAAGTATATACACAATATTTAATAGAGCATGGCGAGCCTGATGCAAAAGAACTGGCTAAGGCCATGGAAAAAAAGTTTTGGGATGACCTGCAAAAGCGCCTGGATGAAGTAAAGCAACACCCTCTACCATACGAATTTCAGAAACCTGAACTATGGTGGAAAGAACTGCGCCGCGCTAAACCAGAAGATTTCGACCAATCGCCGGATACTTCGATATCTGAAGAAAACTTTAAAGGACTGGTGAAGAAACTGATGGAAACACCGGTTGATTTCAAGCCACTGAAAAAGGTAGAGAAACTGCTGGGTGATAAAATAAAGCTTTTTGAAACAGAAGGTAAGGTTGACTGGGCGACGGGTGAACTATTGGCTTATGGCAGTCTTCTGCTTGAAAAACATGAAGTGCGCCTGAGTGGCGAGGATGTAAAGCGTGGCACTTTTTCGCACCGCCATGCAGTTATTTACGATGAAAAAACAAATGCCAGTTACAACCGACTGAATCATTTTAACGATCAGCAAGGGCACTTCTTTATATACAATTCACTGCTAAGCGAATTTGCAGTATTAGGTTTTGAGTATGGCTATGCAATGGCCAACCCTAACAACCTGGTGCTGTGGGAAGCGCAGTATGGTGACTTTGTGAACGGTGCGCAAACTGTAATAGACCAATATGTAACCAGTGGTGAACAAAAATGGGCGAACATGAACGGACTGGTGATGTTGCTGCCACATGGTTATGAAGGTGGCGGGCCTGAACACTCAAGCGCACGTATGGAACGCTTTCTGCAAAACTGCGCGGAGTACAATATGGTAGTTACCAATATTACAACAGCCGCCAACTTCTTCCATGGTTTAAGAAGGCAATTGGCATGGCAGTTCCGCAAACCGTTGATCAACTTCTCGCCTAAAGCTAACCTGCGGCATGTGCGCTCTTATTCTGCAATGGAAGAGTTTACAACCGGTGGTTTTAAAGAAGTATTGGATGACCCGAATATAACAGAAGCAGCGAAAGTGAAGCGAGTAATACTATGCAGCGGTAAAATGTATTTCGACCTTAGTGAAAAGCAACTGGCAGATAAACGCACTGATGTTGCTATTGTAAGGCTGGAACAAGTATATCCATTGCCGGTAAAACAATTGCAGGAGCTAAAGGTAAAATATAAGAAAGCTGAATGGGTTTGGGCGCAGGAAGAACCCGCTAATATGGGTGCATTATCGTTCCTGAAGCTGAACCTGGAAGATTTCCCGATGAGCTATATAAGCCGCCCTGCAAGTGCTTCTACAGCAACCGGCTATGCTAAGAAACATGCCCAGGAGCAGGCCGCGCTGGTTGAAAAAGCATTGACACTTTAATTACACTAGTCTTTATAAATTACAGCCGGGGCTAACCCCGGCTTTTTTTATGGTGCTACTTTAATTGGTTTTTAATTAATATAAATAGCAATACGCATAAAATATTTTTATCTTCAATATAAATTATGCCTTCATGAAACTTACCCATGCATTACTTATAGTTGCATTGGGATTTGCAAACCCTGTCAGAAGCCAATCTTATTATTTAGATCAATCCTTTGGTAATAGTGGCAGTATCGCCGGTTTGTCTATTACTCCCAATTCGCGCGTGAACGATATAGAGATACAAAGCGATGGCAATATAGTAGGTATATTATACAACAACATGAAGTTCCAGGTCTTCAGGTTGAAGACAACAGGAACGCCTGATTCATCGTTTGGTGTATATGGCTTTGTAGAAGTACAATTAACAACCAATCTCCCCAATCTTGCAGTATCGCTGGCATTGCAGCCTGATGGTAAAATACTGGTTGCCGGTATAGTGAATAAACTGGATAACGATATTGCCTTGCTGCGTTTTAATACTGATGGCAGCCCGGACAATAGCTTTGGTACTAATGGCGTGGTAACAACCGGAACATACAATTATGATGATGATGTGCAGAAAATGTTATTGAGGCCCGATGGCAAAATCTTAGTAGCTGCACGTAGGGGGAAAACAGGCGAAAAGACAAGGGAGGAGCTAGTGCAGTTTAACGATAATGGTAGTATTGATTTCAGTTTTGGAAACAATGGTATGGTAATAGGCAGTTACAATGGCAACGAAACCTACCTGGAATCGGCAGTATTGCAAAGCGATGGAAAGATACTCACCACTGGGTATACCTATACGGGTCAGGTATCAAACTCTGATGTGTTTGTAGGTAGGTACAATGCTGATGGCAGTGTGGATATGAGCTTTGGTGCCGATGGTAAAGTGATAAAAGATTTTGCATCTGCTGCTAAAGAGAATGGCCGCAAAATATTGGTGCAATCGACAGGAAAGATAGTGATAGCCTGCTACACACCTTCCTTATCGTTCATGACTTTCAGGCTCAATGAAGAAGGCACGGACGATGCAAGCTATGGGCGTAATGGTATATCGGCACTGAACCTTAATCTGAGCGATTTTAGTTTTGACGCCATGCTGGTTGACGATGATGAAATAGTGATAGGTGGTAATGTAGAGGTAGGGGGTTTGTATGATTTTAACGTAGTGAAGCTGGATAAGGATGGCAACAGCAAATACCAGTTTGGCCGTAATGGTAAAATAACTACAGACGTATTTGGCTATGCCGATTACCTGTTTGCACTGGCACAACAGAAAGATGGGAAAATAATAGCTGCCGGTAGTTCAGAACAAATGTCAGGGGGTTATCCTTTCCCGTCAATGATAAGATATGTGGCCAACCCGGTAAATGGTGTGGAGGATGTGCATAAACAAAACCTCGTAAGTATATACCCTAATCCTTGCAATGGTATAGTGACTATAAAAGGAACTGCAGAAAGTGAGCTATATATCTACGATATGATGGGCAGGCTTTTGAAAAAAATATCACTGACAAGTAACAATAATTTTTCAGCTATTATATGCAACCTGCCCAAAGGATTTTCGATATTGAAAGATGCAGGCAATAACAGGGTGTACAAGATCGAAACATTATAATTATTTTTCAAACTATAAACCTGCAAAATGAAAAAAACGTATCTCTTCCTGGCGACTACATTACTATTATTCTATAACGCTTTTTCCCAGGCATCTTTTCTCGATAATAGCTTTGGTACTAATGGCCTGGTAACAGTACCTGCTCCGCCTAACCTTTATTTCCATGATGTAGTTATACGTGACGATGGAAAGATAATATGTGCTGTGCGCGATCTGGATAATTTTCGTGTGCACAGGTTCAATAGCGATGGGTCGATAGACGCACAGTTTGGAAATGTTGGAGTAGTGATGCAAACTACCGAGCAAAACCTAAAAAATTGCGTATCGCTGGCTATACAACCTGACGGTAAAATACTTGCTTTGTGTCTTAAAGATGGTAGAATGGCTATAACCCGACTAGATGATAATGGCGACTGGGATAATAGTTTTGGCGATCATGGGGTAGCTACTGAGAATACAGGCATGTTTGATGGTAGCGAGGGGAGTAAAATATTATTAAAGCCTGATGGTAAAATTGTAATCGTAGGTATTGGTATAATAACAGATCCATCGCCGTATAAATACCTACTAGTGGCTTTGCAATATGATAGTGATGGGACGCCGGATGAAAGCTTTGGTGATCATGGGTATGTTACAGAATATTATCATGACCAGCTGGTTTCGCCGCAAGTATATGCTGTTTTACAGAAGGATGGAAAAGTAGTTGTAGGATATAACAATTCCAGGATAGGTGCAAGCTCGTCACTTATTTTAACAAGATATAATTCGGACGGTACAAAAGATATAAGTTTTGGGACAGCCGGAACTGTAGTAAAAGAGCAATATGGTATGTATGGCCTGGTACTGCAAAGCGACGATAGAATTGTTTATAGGGGAGCGGCAGGTACATTGGAAACAACAAGGTTGAATACTAATGGAAGTGTAGATAATACCTACGGTATAAATGGTGTATCATCAGATATACCATTCACCAATTATTCCTTCATGCCTGATGGTATGTTGGTTCAAAGAAACAATAAGATACTGATGTGTAACCAGATAAACAATGGTACAATCTCGGCTACGGGTGATGGAATTGTAACCCAGTTTGACGAGAATGGCTTTTTAGTGCATGCTTTCGCAAGTAATGGCAGTGTTTATACAGATTTTAATGGCCTGACAGATGATTTTATATGTATGGCCATACAAAAGGATGATAAGATAGTTGCAGCAGGTATGTCATTCAGCCAAACAGGTAATTACTACTATTATTGCATAGCACGATATAATTCAAGTCTTCTGGGCGTAAATGAACTGCAGAAAACTAGAGAGGTAAAAATATACCCTAATCCTAATAGTGGTAATGTTGTAATCGAAGCTACTAAAGTTGAAGTGCTTTATGTTTTTAATATATCAGGACAGATATTACGTGCTGTTGAATTGAATAGTGCTAATGGTTATACTGCTACCATTGCAGGTTTGCCACAGGGTACAAGTATTGTGCGAAACAGAGATGGCGCAGTGATTGATAAAATAGTTACACTGGCTCAATAACATATATAAAACAAAGCCCCGCAAATTGCGGGGCTTTGTTTTATATATAAGAGAACTAAAATTATCATTTCAGTACGGTACGGCTGATAACAATACGTTGTACCTCGCTGGTACCTTCGTATATCTGTGTGATCTTCGCATCGCGCATCAGGCGCTCTACGTGGAATTCTTTTACATAACCGTAGCCACCGTGTATTTGTACCGCTTCGTTAGTGACAGTTTGTGCAATATCTGAAGCGAATAACTTAGCCATAGATGCAGACAATGTGTAATCTTGTCCCTGGTCTTTGGTCCATGCAGCTTTCAGGCACAGCAGGCGTGCAGCTTCAATTTGCGTAGCCATATCAGCCAGCTTAAAGGCGATAGCCTGGTGGTGAGATATTTCTTTACCGAATGCTTTACGCTCTTTAGAATATTTCAATGCCAGTTCATAAGCACCACTGGCAATACCCAATGCTTGTGAAGCGATACCGATACGGCCGCCAGCCAAAACCTTCATAGCAAAAGGGAAGCCGAATCCATCTTCGCCTATACGGTTTTCTTTAGGCACTTTCACATCGTGAAACATGATGCTGTGCGTATCGCTACCACGGATACCTAGTTTGTTTTCTTTAGCTCCTACGGTTACACCCGGCCAGTCTTTATGTACTATCAAGGCGTTGATACCTTTATGTCCTTTTTCAGGATAAGTTTGAGCAATCACTAAATAGTAAGATGCAGTGCTACCATTGGTGATCCAGTTTTTAATACCGTTCAGCAGGTAATAATCACCTTTATCTTCAGCAGTTGTACGTTGAGATGTTGCATCAGAACCTGCTTCCGGTTCGCTTAGCAGGAATGCACCTAGTTTTTGGCCGCTAGCCAGTTCTGTAAGGTATTTTTGTTTTTGTTCTTCATTGCCATAAGTTTCAAGCCCCCAGCATACCAAAGAGTTATTTACACTCATACACACAGAAGCAGAAGCATCTATTTTCGAGATTTCTTCCATAGCCAGCACGTAAGACACTGTATCCATGCCCGAACCACCATACTTAGGATCCACCATCATGCCTAAAAAGCCAAGTTCGCCCAGCTTTTTAATTTGTTCGGTAGGGAATTTCTGGTGTTCATCGCGCTCAATAACGCCCGGAAGCAATTCGTTCCTTGCGAAATCGCGGGCTGCCATTTGTACGGCTTTTTGCTCTTCTGTAAGTTGAAAATTCATATTATGAATATATGTGTATTAAAGCTTTAAAATAGTGGTGCAAACCTACATTTTTTCCTGTATAAACTAAAGTACAATCTGGTTTTTACCAGCTATCCTTTAGTTTTTCATATTCCGGTAACAACAGGCTGTAGCAATTGGAATCTGAATGTTCATCATTAATATAATAATGACCGCGCAGCACTCCTTCTAATTGAAAACCATACTTCTGCAACGCTTTAATTGATGGTATATTATCAGGAGCAGTTAGAGCTTCCGCCCTGTACAAGCCCATTTTCTCAAAGCCATAAATCAATACTGCCTTTAGTGCTTCGGATATGTAGCCTTTATTTCTTTGTTCAGTATCGGTTATATGATAACCTAATTCAGCCCGGTGATGTCGTGTATACCAGGTATGATACCCAATGCGCCCCAGTATTGTATTAGTGTCTTTGGTTACCATTATAAAATTCCTGAAGCTGATATGGTAGGTATGCAAACCCATACGGTGTTTTTCCTTTTCTATGGGTAATTCTTTATCCGTGTAGCCAAAATTAACCTTCAGTTCTTCGTCGGTCCAATTCCTGAAGGCATGATCCCAGTATTCAGGAGTTACTTCTTTAAGTATCATCCTTTCAGTATCGATAGTGGTTAAAGGCAAGTTATAAGTAGTCATTAGTATGAAATTGCTACAGTAAAAATAAGTGTATAAGAGAAATTGATTTGCCAAGCCAATTCTTGTACCTACATTTGTCATATAAAATAACTAATTAAAACGCACAACATGAAGAGAGTACTATTCCTTTTGGCAATTGCTGCCGCACCATTGTTAACAATGGCACAAACCAAGTGGACGCTTGATAAATCGCATTCATCAGTAAAGTTTACAATATCTCACCTGGTAATATCGGATGTGGAAGGCAGCTTTAAAATGTTTGATGGTGATCTGGAATCGACCGGCGCTGATTTTAATAATGCTAAAGTGAATTTTACAGTTGATGTGGCCAGTGTAAATACTGACGATGCAAAACGTGACGGGCATTTGCAAAGCGATGATTTCTTCAGCGCAGCAAAATATCCTAAAATGACCTTTAGCAGTACCTCTTTCAAAAAACTAAAGGGCAATATGTACTCGCTGGAAGGTAATCTTACTATACGCGATGTAACTAAGAAAGTAAAATTTGCGGTGGTACATGGCGGTACGGTAAAAGATCCGTATGGCAATACAAAGGCAGGCTTCAAAGCTACCACTACCATCAATCGCAGGGATTTTGGTGTAAGTTATGGCACTAAAGCAATAGTAGGTGACGACGTAAACATAACTGTGAACACAGAGTTCGCACAAGCTAAGTAAGTGGTTTTTTTCATATAGGTTAGGGTGATTTTAAAAAGTGGTGGGTTTGTCCCGCCACTTTTTTTATATGTGGAATTTCAGTTTTTTTTCATCTTTATACTATAGTGGCAGGCGCACATACATATAACCAAAGCGATGAAGAACTACTGAAGCTGTACAGAAGCAGTGGCGACAATCAATGGTTAGGCTTATTACTACAACGCTATACTTTATTGCTTTTAGGTGTGGGTATGAAATACCTGAAAGATAAAACTGCGGCAGAAGACGCCGTGCAGCATGTTTTTTTGAAAAGCCTTACACATTTGCCGCAAGAAGAGATACAGAACTTTAAAGGATGGTTGTATATACTAATGCGTAACCATTGCCTGCAACAGCTGCGCGATAAGCAGTACAAGGCCGATGACAGCATATTGCAAAATATAGGTGATGAGCAAACAGATATTGAAGAACTACAATGGAAAGACCGTACGCTGGAGCATATAGAGACAGCGTTGCAAGAGCTGAGCGAAGAGCAACGTAATACTATAGAAATGTTTTACCTGCAAAAGTTAAGCTACCAGCAAATAACCGACAGAACAGGGTTTAGTTTTCAGCAGGTAAAGAGCTATATTCAAAATGGAAAACGAAATTTGAAACTGTTATTGCTGAAGAAGGAAAATAATAATGACTGAGCTGAACGATATATGGAACAGTGGTAAGGGCAAACTGCCTGAAGATAAGCTGATGGCTTACTTGCAAGGCAAGCTATCACCGGAGGAACAGCATGAAGTAGAAGCATGGCTGGCTGAGGAAGGCATGGAGGCTGATGCGTTGGAGGGCTTGAAAGAACTGCCCGTATCGGAAACCAACCAACTGGTGAACAAGCTCAATTACCAGCTACGTGCTGAACTGAATAAGAAACCCCGCAGACGAAGTAAAGCTATTGCGGAGAATAAATGGGCATGGCTGGCCGTGGTCATTATACTTTTGCTATGTATAGTTGCGTATGTGGTGTTGCATATTGTTCTAAACAAGTAAGTTCTAATTAACTTCTTTTTTAATATTTAACTTTTAAAAAATCTGTACCTTGCATAGCAAGTCTGTAAAGGCTTTTAGTTAAAAAATCATGCAGCTTTCAGGTAAAAAAATAATATTAGCCGTTACAGGTAGCATCGCGGCATATAAGACGCCTCACTTGGTGCGGTTGCTTGTAAAAGCAGGTGCCGAAGTAAAGGTGATCACAACGCCATCGGCTGAAAACTTTGTAAGTGCATTATCGCTGGCAACAGTATCCAAACACCCTGTACATAGTAATGTAAGTGATGGCTCGGCATGGAATAACCACGTGGAGCTTGGGCGCTGGGCAGATGTAATGTTGGTAGCACCCTGCAGTGCCAATACACTGGCTAAAATGGCCAATGGTATTTGTGATAACCTGGTATGTGCCGTGTATTTATCGGCTATATGTCCTG
>CAMLFX010000054.1 GCA_946479435.1 uncultured Sphingobacteriales bacterium
TTGGGCGCTTATGTCTGTTACGACCTGCGTAAGATATTTGCTATGCAAGGTTTGCAGCAAGATGTAGAGGTGGCAGATACCGCATTGAACATACCTGCTGATACTTTTTTACAGACACAGCTTTATGCCAATTTTTTAAAATTCCGTAAGAATAAAATGGCTTTGCTGCAACATAAGCCGGTAGATACTGCAGAAGTAGTGCATAGCAATCCTAAGTTCTATGATGCATACCGCGTAGCGGGCGACTATTGCTATAAGAACAAATGGTATGTGGCTGCAATCAGTTATTACAAACGGGCGCTTAACTACGAAGTGGCTACCAAAACCGAGCGCGAGGCCATAAAGGATAAGATCAAAGACAGTGAAAACCAATTAAAGAAATAAGTCCTGGAATGTCTGTGATTCATAAATATCAAGACCTTTTTATAAAACACAATGCCTGTGTATTGTTGCCTACCTACAATAATGCAGGTACTCTGGCGCAGGTGTTGGAAGATGTATTGAGCTATACCGATAAAGTAATAGTAGTGAACGATGGTTCTACTGATAATACCGAAGTGATACTGCAGCAATTCCCACAAGTACATACGGTAAATTATACGCCAAATAAAGGCAAGGGTATAGCACTACGTGCAGGCATAAAAGAAGCGGCGAAGTTGGGGTATGACTATGCGATCGCAATGGATAGTGATGGACAGCATTATGCGAAAGACCTGGCTGTATTTTTAACACAGCTTGATGAAACTCCCGGTGCGCTAATGATAGGGGCACGTAATATGGACCAGGCACATATACCCGGCAAAAGCAGTTTTGGTAACCGTTTCTCTAACTTCTGGTTTTGGGTGAATACGGGTGTTCGCTTGCCCGATACGCAATCGGGCTATAGGTTATACCCTGTGCAAAAACTGGCAAAAAAGAAATACATAACCCGCAAATACGAATTTGAGATAGAGGTAATAGTACGTGCATCGTGGAGTGGTATACCTGTTATCAGCTTGCCTGTTTCTGTTTATTATCCTAAACCCGAAGACAGGGTATCGCATTTCCGTCCATTCAAAGACTTTACCCGAATCAGCATACTGAATACATTTTTAGTATTGATCGCTGTACTTTATATAAAGCCGCGCGATTTTATCAAAATGCTTTTGAAGAAAGAAGGCTGGGTCACATTATGGAAGATGTTGTTCATTCATCCGCAGGAGAGTAACCAGACCAAAGCCGCATCGGTAGGGTTTGGCATATTCATGGGTATTGTGCCTGTCTGGGGTTTTCAGCTAGCTATAGGCATACCGCTGTCTATTTTGTTCCGCATGAACAAAGCTTTGTTTTTGTTAGCAGCCAACATCAGCATATTTCCTTTTACACCCTTTATTTGGATGGCCAGTTTAGCTACAGGGAAAATGGTTTTAGGTTATGATGAATGGTCGCTCGACTGGCATACGCTTACGCTTGAGCGTGTAAAGCAGGAAGGTTTAGCATTCTTCCTGGGTGGCGCTGTATTAGCAATAGTTGCAAGTATTATAGCGTATACACTTACTTATAGCATATTAGCGCTCACGCGCAAATCACCCAAGACCTTATCGCACGATTGATCTTTTGCTTTTCCATTCAGTTAATAATAACTGCCATTCCCGTTTTATACTGTACTGTTTAAAGAATTCATAAGTACCATAAGCGGTAGCCAGTAAATACCAGATGGCTATTACTTTCGATGCCCAGATGATCTTGAAATGCTGCACAGGCAGGAAATCAGGGAAGAGTTTATCAAGGCTTAAGAAATAGGGTATAGAAGCAAGTATGTATAGTTTATAGTCCTTTGCCAATACCGAATAGAAGAAGAAAAAGATAACGATTGGGTGTGCATAGCGCTCGTGCATTTGCGTGTTGAAGAAAAAGAAATACAGCGATACCAAGCCGCAAACCAATAAAAGCATCTGCATCAGGTCTCTTTCCGGTGTCAGGTTAGCCAGTCTTAGTCGCACAGTTTTGAAAAATAATGGGGCTATCACCAAACCGCTTGAAATAAAGAATAGCAACAAGCCTACCTGTTTATAAGTGAGTACAAAATAGGTGAGGTTATCAGGAGTGAAGTAGGGATTGTCTTTCATGATAAGGTACCATATATTGAATGCGCCAATAGATACTTGCGGATACCTGCCAACTGCGGTACTAACAATATGCCATAAGCCATCAAACTTACCTGCAATAATAAAGGGGAGCGCCATGAGAAATTCCGTTCCCGCTATCATCAATAGCATCAGCAAAACGGTTTTTATATCCCGCACGCTATATATCCAAACAAGTAATAGCAAGGGTATATATACTATTGGCTGTGGTTTCAAGGCCAAGGCCAACGCAAATAGCAAGGCACTCAATACAGGCCGTGTAAACCCGGTTATCAGTGCCAGGAAAGCCAGGCTGGTATATATGCTATCTATCTGTCCCCATACGCAGCTATTGAACAGGTAAGCTATATTCAGTAACAAATACATATAGGGTATCTTCTCCGGTATCAGGTTCTGCCGGAAACAGCACAGTACAACAACCGGCAGCATATCGAAGAACATTGGGAAGAACTTAATGAAATTGATGTTCTCTGTTATGTAAAATTCATTACCCTGTATTTTATCATATATCCAGAGGAAGTAATAATATAAAGGGTGGTAGTTGGCAGAGGGGTTATCATATACATTCGTCACTCCATACCTGTGCACCTGCAGGGCCCATTCAGTCCAGTATTCAAAATCAAAAACCATGTAGCTGCGGGGTATCAGCATAACCAGCAGCAGGTAAAACAGGCCTATCTCGATACGGGCTTTTTTCAGGTCGGTAGTATTCACGCCACCAAAAATAATAGAATTAGCTTAAGCAGTGCAGTAATAGGTGTTGTTTTGCTTCATTGCCATAGTCTTAGTAGTTCTCAGTTCATGCAGATTATTTCCAAAAACTTAATATTAAATAATTGTTACCATTTCGTAACTTTAGAATAATAGCATAAAAAGTTGAAACTGAGGATTGCCATATTATTTTTTGTCTGTATACTGCTGGTGCGCTTAAATGTTGCTGCACAAGGAGTTGCATTCAATTTTTATGGCGATACCTTACGCTTTAGTACTGATAAAAGCTTTTTGATTGCTTTTCCTGAAAAGCCAAGTGATGATGCAATCGTTTCTTTTACCAGGCAATTAGAAGTAGCTGAATATCAAAACATATTGCAAAGCTTAATGGTATATAAGCAGGACCATAAGCCTGATGACTGGCTTTTCTATCAACTGATACGTAAAACAGCAGAGTCAATAAGTCCCAAAGCACAGAATTATTATCGTTATACTTTATATAAATGGTTTTTGCTCACTCATACCGGTTACGATGCAACCCTGGCCCTAAGTGGTGATAAATTGCTTTTTTATGTGCAAAGCGATGAAGTAATATATGATATACCATACCGTATGAAAAATGGTAAGCAGTATATATGCCTCAATTATCATGATTATGGTGGTGATATCGATTTTCAAAAAAACAGTTTTCACGAAATACCTATCAGCGTGCCTGCTGCACACCATCCGTTTTCGTATAAGGTAACACAGTTACCCGGCTTCAATCCGCAAGACTATGAAGAAAAAGATCTTAGTTTCAATTATCACGAGATCACCTATAAATTCAAAGTAAAAATAAACTCACAGGTAAAAAACATTTTCGCCAACTATCCCGTTACCGATTACCAGATGTATTTCAACATGCCTCTTAGTAATGGTACTTATCAATCGCTGATACCTGCGCTCAAAAAAAGTATAAAAGGTATGAGCGTGAAAAATGGGGTGGATTACCTGATGCGTTTTACTCGTTATGCTTTCCTGTATGAGCCTGATAAGGTGAGCTTTGGTAAAGAAAAAAGACTGTCGCCGGAACAAACACTATTATATGAATATAGTGATTGTGAAGACCGCTCAGCACTATTCTTCTACCTGGTGAAAGAGATTTATAATTTACCGATGATCGTTTTAGCTTATCCTGAACATGTAACAGTAGCCGTTAAATTGGATAAGCCGGTTGGCCAGCCGGTAATTTATAATGGCGAGAAATATTCTATATGTGAGCCGACACCGCAAGCCGGCGACCCTGTATTGGGTGAAGTGCCCCGTGTTCTTAAACATGAAAGCTATGAAGTAGCTTATGTTTACAATCCCTGAATTTCAGTAAGTATTTTTTCCAGTTTTTCATTGAAGAGCATAGGTTGCTCTATCATAGGGTAATGGCATGTGCCTTGTATATGTATTACTTCGTAGTCGTTCTTACAGTATTCTTTCAGTAGTGCTTCATTAGTAAGCATGTAGTCAACATTTATTGTATGCAGTTTTACAGGTATTTGTGGTAGTAGTACCTGTTCATCTTTATAAAGTGTGCCAAATATTTCAGGCATTACATCGCGCACCGTTTTAGGATCGGCGTTCTTGTAATCGTATAATACGCGTTCTGCTATTGCCGGCGGTGTTGCCGGGGTTATTAAAACCATTTTTGCATAATCGGTATTTGTTTTTTCAAAGTCGGTTTCCAAGCCTTTAATTATTTGTTGCGATTGCTGAAGATATTCAGGTGGTAAAGGGTGCCCAACCGACTTGAAGTAATCTACACCTACAAATCCCTTTACAATATCAGGATAAGCTACAGCAGCGTGCATTATAATACTACCACCCATAGAATGGCCTACCAGTACCACATTATCCAATAGCAGCATTTTTATAAGCCATACAATATCGCTACCCCATGTTTGTAAGCTATACTGTTCGCGGTTATGGCCCGATTTACCATGCCCCGGTAGATCAACTGTAACTACTTTATATTTTTCCTGAAAATAAGATACCTGGCCGGCCCAATATGTTTGGTCGATACAGGAGCCGTGTACAAAAAGTAATGTCGTGTCTCCGTTGCCGTACACGTTGTAATCCATTACTATGTCATCGCTTGTAGTGCATTGCATGGTGCATTTTTTTTATTTATTGCATAATATTCATACCAATATAAACAGGATAAGTAGTGCGCAACATCTCGCTATCTGCACACATAAAAAAACGCGTGGTGAAAATGCCACGCGTTTTTATTGTTCTTTATATAATATTAAACTGTTTCAGCCTCGTTATAAACTTTTATTTCGTTGTATAGGGTATCACGTTCAACAGGTATTTTACCAACAGCTGTTATCAGGTCGCAAAGGTCTTCTGTACTCATCGATGGTGTTTGTTCTTCAGAGCCTGCCATTGAATATATTTTGGTAGTATCATCAATAGTACCGTCAAGGTCATTCACGCCGAACGATAAACTAAGCTGTGCGCTCTGCCTTCCCAGCATAGGCCAATAAGCCTTCAGGTTGCGGAAGTTATCCATGAATATGCGGGCGATAGAGTAGAGGCGCATATCTTCAACAACAGATACCTCTTTTATGTGCGACATATCGTTATTGCTGTTCCTGAACTTCAGTGGTATAAAGCAATTGAAACCTCCTGTTTTATCCTGCAACCGGCGCAGTTGGCTCATGTGGTCTATGCGGTGTGCGTAGTTTTCTATATGGCCATATAGCATAGTTGCATTGGTATGCATGCCCAGGTTATGAGCGGTCTCGTGTATTTTCAACCAACCCTCACCATCTACTTTATCGGCACATATTACTTCTCTCACTTCAGGCGCAAATATTTCAGCACCACCACCCGGCAGCGATTGCAAGCCCGCTTCGTTCAATTTTTTCATCCCTTCTTCCACTGTCAGCTTTGCTTTGCGGAACATATAATCCAGTTCCACAGCAGTAAAGCCTTTCAAGTGCAGGTCGGGACGATGTGCTTTTATTTTACTCAGCAATTCGCAGAAGAATTCAAGATTCATTTTAGGGTGCACACCACCTACTATGTGCACTTCTGTAACGGGCTGGCCATCATATTTACGTACTATATCCAGCATTTGTTCCATGCTCATTTCCCAACCTTCATCGCGGTGCTTATATTGGCGCGAGTATGAGCAGAAATTGCAGGTAAAAACACAAACATTGGTTGGCTCTATATGAAAGTTGCGGTTGAAATAAACTTTGCCGCCGTGCAAGCTTTGTGCTATATGTGCCGCTAAAGAACCCACAAAACCCAGTTCTCCTTTTTCAAAAAGTAAAACGCCTTCCTCTTCGGTTATACGTTCCCCGTTCTTTACTTTTTCGGCTATGGTAAGAAGTTGTTTATCTAAAAGTTTGTTGTTAAGTATGTGTTCTAAAGTCTGTCCTTGCGTCATCATTGTATTGTTATTTTGCTCGTCACGGTTCCGTCCTGGCTTAGGCAATGTACTGCGTAAATGCCTTTTGCTTTATCAGATATATTGATAGTAAGATCACTTTCGCCGTTCATATTCTTTGCCCAAACTGTTTGGCCTGTCATATCGGTTATTACTACCCGCTGTAGCTTACTGTTGGTGTTGCGTATAGCGAATATGCCCGTTGATGGATTAGGGTATATTGCTATGTTATCTTCTGCCGCCGTATTATTTACAATATCAGGCCACTCAGCGCGGTTGCCACTTTCGCCAAGCGTTTTGTTGCCATCGTTCAGCGATGCGTTTACTTTAGCTACCTGGCCATTAGTAAACATCAGCAGGCATTTATCCACGCAATAATCCATATAGTTCATGAACATGATACCATCGCCACCGGCGGTACAATCGTCGAATAAAGGAAAAGAAGGGCAGCCGAAGTTAGAAGTTTCCTGTTTGGGCGTATCACCCACACCGTCGTCGTCGCTGCAATTATCGGTTAAGCCCCATATATGTACCAGTTCAAAAAAATGCCCCACTTCATGTACCAGCGTGCGGCCGCTATCAGCATCAGCGATAAAAAAGCCCTGGCTGCCATAATTCTGCCCAAGGGCACCGTAATCCAATGTTACACCTCTTACCTGGTTAAATACAGGTTCGTTTGTGGGCGATAAGGTAAAGCCCAGTACACCACCACCGAAGCCGGTTATGTTTACCACCCATATATTCAGGTAGTGTTCTTTATCCCAGGGGTCAACGCCCCCCATACCGGCATCACGTTCATTGCCGGAGCCGGCAAAAAAGCCATCAACAGAACTGTTCTGCACTACTATGTCCACCCCCGAGGTGCTCTTGCCTTGTGGGTCGCGGTGGGCAAGTGCAAAAGCGATATCCATATTGCCAACCTTTGGTTGAAATGCGGCAGGCACATTGGTTATATCAGTATTCTTAGCATTAAAATCCCTGTTAAGGGCATCCATTTGCGATACTATACGTTTGTTGATACCTGCGGTGCCATTTAGCTGATTGATCTGCGATTGATTCAGTAATACATGGAACACTACCGGGATGGTTCTGCTGCTATTGGTACGCGCAGCAATGCCGCGTGTTTGTATCAAAGCTGCATTTTCATTCAATATTTGCTGTTGTTGCAGATAGGTATTGCGAAGTGAAGGGTCGCTATTCAGTTTTTGTTGCAATAGCATTTCGGTAGCACACTTTTGTATGCTTTGGGCAATAGCAGCAGAACTGCATATTATACCACATACTAAAATCAACAAAAACTTATTCATAGGGGTTATTTATTGAGCATTATTTTTTCCTGCTGTTTATCTCGTCCCTGATGTTAATGGCACGCACATAGTCTTCCTGATCCAGTACTTGTTGCAGTAAGGTTTCCAGTTCATCTGTACTCATGTTTTTCAGGTCTTTATCCATACTTACTTTGCTGCTGCCTTGCGCTGCTGCTGTTCCTTCAGCCGCCCCTGCTGCTGTTGCTGCACCTTCTTCGGTTTGGTCAAGGTACAGGCCGGCTACTTCCAGTATATTTTCAAAAGTATATATGCGGCAACTGGCTCTTACGGCCAACGCCAGCGCATCTGACGTGCGCGAGTCTATTTCTATTGTTTCATCACCATTCTGGCACACCAGTTTCGCGAAAAATATACCTTCTTCCAGTTTATATATAATAACTTCTACCAGGTCGATAGCGAAGGTTGACATGAAATTAGCAAATAAATCGTGCGTTAGCGGCCTGCTGGGCTGCATACGCTCCAGGGCCACAGCTATTGCCTGAGCTTCAAACCCCCCAATAACAATAGGTAAGCGGCGCAGTCCGTTTACTTCACCTAATACTACTGCATACGAATGGGTTTGGGTGATACTATGAGAAAGGGCAACAATTTCCAGTTCTATCTTTTTCATTATATGGCTAAGTCAGCTTTCAAAAAAACGTTTAGTCTATTTGTGAAGGTAGGCATTTTTAAACGAATGTTGTCATGTCAAAATAGGGTCAAATCTTGCGTTTGCGTATCATTTTCATCATCCGTAATCAGCGATGCTTCCTTAAGGTCATTACCTGCAATTTTTGTACCTATAGCCTTCCACCCGGTTATTTCTACGGTTTCATATATGGGTATTTCTTCCTCGTGAAGTTCGGTCTTTTTCTTACCGGTTTTTAGCAGCAATACAGGTTCTTGCTTTGTAGTTACCAGTTCCAGGAAATTACCTTCGCCTTCGCGTATAAACAGGTATTTGTTTTTCAATGTTTGCGCTTCGATAAGGAATCTTTTTGCATTATACTGGTCATTTTTGCTATCGTAGTATATAGCCGTAACCACTTTATTAGCATCAAATTTTTCTATCAGTACAACAGTATCCGGTTCGTAACGGTTTGTTAATTCAAAATCGGTCAATTCGTAAGACCCATCTTTGTAAAAAGCTATCACGCGGTCGTTCTCATCGAAACTGCCCAGCAACATACCGGCTCCGTCTTTGTTCAGGCGGCCTACCGCATCGTCATACCATATCTTTTGCCCTGAAAGGGTAGAGCGGCCTTTTTCTTTCAGCTTAATACTCTTAATGGGGTATTTAGTAACCTGGTTGCCCTGGGCGCTGCGCCCTTTTATTTCCAGCTCTTCAAAATAATAATCCAGGTTTTTTACCCGTGCCTTACTGCCCGGCGATAGCGTTATGCCTACAACTTCAGCTTCGCCGTTGGCGTTAGCGGTAAAGTATAAACATTTGCTATTGGCATTGCCTTTAGTGAGGTCGTATTCCTTATCTCGTGTTATAGCAGTAACATTAAAGCGTTTGGCATAAGATATGCCCGTTTTGCCATCTACATATATCATGTTGTAGGTAGTGCGTTCATCGCCTTTCTGGAAGACGGCCAGGTATATAATGTCTTTACCTACAAATACCTTATCGGCTACTTTCGTCACTATCATCTTGCCGTCTTTCCTGAAGACGATGATATTATCTATATCTGAACAATCGAATGCGAAATCGTCTTTTTTCAGGCCGGTGCCTATAAAGCCTTCTTTGTAGTTAACGTACAACTTGGCGTTGGCTATAGCTACGGCGTTGGCTTGTATATTTTCAAACGGACGGATCTCAGTGGTTCGTTCGCGCCCCTTGCCATATTTTTTCAGCAGGCCTTCATAATACTTAATAGTATAGTCGGTCAGGTTCTCAATATTGAATTTTACTTCTTCAATTTCCGCTTCCACGCCTTTTATATGCTCATCTGCTTTAAACGTATCGAACTTAGAAATGCGTTTGATGCGTATCTCCGTTAGTTTTACAATATCCTCCTGTTTTACCGCCCTGCGTAACTTTTTGATATAGGGTTTCAGGCCGTTATCTATGGCTTCTAAAACTCCTTCCCAGGTAGTTTGCTCTTCAATATCGCGGTATATGCGTTTTTCAATGAAAATTTTCTCCAGCGATGAATAATGCCAGTCAGCTTCCAGCTCGCCTAGTTTTATTTGCAGCTCTTGCAGCAGCAGGTCGCGCGTGTGGTTAACAGAATGCTTCAACAGGTCGCTTACACCAACAAAATGTGGCTTATCGCTTATAATAACACATGCGTTGGGCGATATAGATATTTCACAATCGGTAAAGGCATATAATGCGTCAATCGCCTGTCCGGGGTCCATGCCCGGGGCCAGCTGTATCGATAGCTCCACATCTCTGGCCGTATTATCTACTACGCTCTTTATTTTTATTTTACCATTATCATTAGCCTTCAATATGCTGTCAACCAACTGTGTAGTGGTCATACTGTAAGGCACATCTTTAATGGCCAGCGTTTTTTTATCTACTTCTTCAATACGTGCGCGTACACGCACTTTACCGCCACGTGCACCATCGTTATAGTTGCTTACATCTACCATACCCCCGGTGTTAAAGTCGGGGTATAACTCAAATTTTCTTCCTTTCAGGTGTTTGATAGCCGCTTCCAGCAATTCGCAAAAGTTGTGTGGCAGTATTTTGGTCGAAAGGCCCACGGCTATACCATCAGCTCCTTGTGCCAGCAACAGGGGGAATTTCATTGGCAGGGTGATAGGCTCGTTTTTACGGCCATCATAACTTAGCTGCCAATTGGTGGTTTTACCGTTAAAAGCTACATCCAGCGCAAATTTCGATAGGCGGCCTTCTATATAACGTGGTGCAGCAGCGCTATCGCCGGTGCGCACATCGCCCCAGTTACCCTGGGTATCTATCATTATATCTTTCTGTCCCAGGTTAATGATGGCATCGCCAATAGAAGCATCGCCATGCGGGTGGTATTGCATGGTTTGCCCTATTACATTGGCAATCTTATTAAACCGGCCATCATCCATTTCTTTCATGGCGTGCAAAATGCGGCGTTGTACGGGCTTCATACCGTCTTCTACGGCCGGCACGGCACGTTCCAATATCACGTAGCTGGCATAGTCTAAAAACCAGTTCTCATACATCTGGCCAATGTAAACTGGGCTCTGTTCTGCATGTTCATTTTTATCGGTCATTCCTGTTCCTCTTTCCTGTTTTAATTAGTATCTAAAGTGCTGCAAAAATATCTACCAACAATCAAACTTGAAATATATCAAATTTTATCATTTTAAACGCGGCATATTTGATCGTCAGATATGATTTATTGTTGTGTGTTTGGCCTTGTATAGTTACATTTGAAAAACAAATTTCTATACATGAAAGCGATACGTTTCGTAATACTTGCGGGCATTTTACTTACAACGGTACAATTATATGCGCAAAAAGTAAAATTGGTAGAGGGCAACCTCGATGCTCTGAAAGGCATGACCAAACTAAATGTGATGTATGATTACAACCGTATGGCGGTTGGCAAGTTTGAAAATGAATCGGATTATATAGCTCAAAAAAAGGATGAGTATAATAAAAAAGAGGCGGGAAGGGGAGATAAATGGGAAAAAGCCTGGAAAGCCGACCGCCAGAACCTGTTTGCACCGAAGTTTGAAGAACTGTTTACAAAATATAGCGGCATTGAGCTGAGCCACGGTTACGACCAGCAATACAGCATAATACTTAAGACTACATTTACTGAGCCTGGTTATGATATATACGTATCGAAAAAAAATGCGGAAATAGATGCAATAGCACTGATCGTTGAATCGAAGAACCCTGCCGTTGTCGTAGCTAAAATATCGTTGGATAATAGCCCGGGCCGTACTTATACAGGCAATAATTACGATACGGGCGTACGTTTGCAGGAATCTTATGCAGCAGCCGGAAAGGCATTGGGCAAGTTTTTAAAGAAAGAATTGCAATAACCTAAAAGTTAAAAAAATATCAAAAAGCATACAGTCAACAAACTGTATGCTTTTTTTGTTGGTCTATCTTGTTGGACAATTTATAAGTTTCAGTTTCAGTAATTTTATCCTTACAGTTTGTTTTTAGCTATGAGAATTATTCTTTCTTCTTTTTTCGCACTATTGGCTTTCCAGGTTACTGCTCAGCAATTGACAGGCAACGAGATATTGGAAAAAATGTATGCGCAATATGGTGGTAAATGGCATAAATCGGTCAGCTATATAAAAGAGGTGCAGCAATACCCTGACGGAGAAGCTACGGTTCCTAAACAATACTGGTTTGAGGCTATACAGCACCCCGGCAAAAAAAGAATGGACATTGGCGATGTGACCAGCGGAAATATTGTCTTACTGCATAACGATACACTATATAAATTCCAGAACGGAAAACCGGTTTACGGAAATCTTGACCGGGGCGACTATCTTTTCCTTATTGGTGATATGTACTTTATGTCACTGGCCGAAGCGAAGAGAAAAATGGGCTGGTTTCAGTATGACCTTGCGAAGGGAACTGAAACGGTCTGGAATGGTACACCCGTTTACGTAATAGGTGCTAATGATACTGCCGAAAAAGTAAACCAGTTGTGGATAGATAAAGATAAACTGGTACTGCTGCGCAGTATTGAATATTACGGAGGCAAGGCCGATATACAGTTTTCAGACTATGTAAAACTGCCCACCAGCTGGCTGGGAACAAATGTGAAGTTTTACCAGGATGGAAAATTGCTTCAGGAAGAAAAGTTTGTAGGCTATTCCAATATGCTTCATTTCAGCGCCGACTTGTTTAACCCCAGGAAGGCAACCACTGCGAAACACTGGTACGAACCCGGTAAATAGTTATTTAGCTACATTGTCATACTTTCGTAGCAGATAAATTATTTTGAATACATTGACATTCGACGATTTTGGCTTCGACTACGACCTGATGGACGGCCTCGACACAATGGGGTACAAACAGCCTACCCCCATACAACTACAGGCCATACCCCTTATACTTAACGACCGCGACCTGATTGCCTGCGCACAAACAGGTACAGGCAAAACGGCAGCTTATGTATTGCCCATAATTGATAAAATATTACGTACCAAATATAAGGGCATCAATACGCTGATACTGGCGCCCACGCGCGAACTGGCGCAACAGATAGACCAGCAGATAGAGGGTTTTTCTTACTACACGGGCGTTAGCTCCATACCCATATATGGTGGTGGCGATGGCACTATATGGGAACAACAAAAGCGTGCTATTACCAAAGGGGTCGATATTATTATAGCTACTCCGGGCAGGCTTATATCGCACCTTGCATCGGGCGCTGTAAAGCTCGACCAATTGGAGCATTTGGTACTGGATGAAGCCGACCGTATGCTGGATATGGGCTTTTCTGATGATATAGTAAAGATCATCAGCTACCTGCCGCAGGAAAGGCAAACGCTTTTATTTTCGGCTACCATGCCACCTAAGATCCGTACGCTGGCCAATAAAATATTGAATAACCCTGAACAGATAAGCATCGCTATATCGAAACCTGCCGAAGGTATTACGCAACAAGCGTATATGGTGTACGACGATAATAAAGTTGACCTGCTGAAGCATTTGCTGAAACAAGGGAATTACAACAGTACCATCATATTTGCATCCACCAAAGAGCATGTAAAAAAACTGGATAAAGAACTGCACCGTACGGGTATGAAGGTAAAGGCCTTCCACTCAGACCTGGAGCAGGCTGAACGCGAAGATATACTCATGCAATTCAAAAGCCGCCAGCTACCTGTGCTGATAGGTACCGATGTATTATCGCGCGGTATAGATGTAGAGGGTATAGACCTGGTGATGAACTACGATGTACCACCAGACCCGGAAGATTATATACACCGCATAGGCCGTACTGCTCGTGCTGAAACTACAGGTACAGCTATCACATTCGTTAACGATAAAGACCAGCAGAAATTCTACCGTATAGAAACACTGATGGGCAAAGTGGTTGACAAACTACACCTGCCGGAAGGTATGCCCGTCGGCCCAGAGTACAACCCATCGGCAAGGCCGCCACGTACCGGTAACAAGAGTGGTAGTTTTAAGAAAAGAAAGTGGAAGAAGTAAAGTGGGGCTAAAGGATAATAGGTAGTTTCTGCAAGTTATATTTCTCAATTACTTTTTCTATCGCAGATTGGTAATTGAGGGTGTAATATTCATTTTCATACATTGACAATATCATATCAATATCCATTTTGTATGCAGTCTCATATGCTTTACGAGCAAATTTATCTTTGAATATTTCAGTAAGCGCTTCTATAGAATAGTTGTAAAAATTAAGTGCAGCTTCTTGATACTCATTGCGAAGGCACCCTGCAAGAAATCTTATTGTTTCCAGTATGGATTGTATGTTTGGCGATCGTTCTGATTGTGCAATATTGTGTAATTTTTGAGCTATCGTTATTGTTGCTACGTTTACATTGAATGGCAATTCACATTGTTTTAATATCAATTCTCTAAATTCATTTTTCTTGTCCGGCAAAGAGTCTTCCTTTATTTCCAGCCACATTTGCTTATTGTCTGATTGCCTAAATCCATGTATCAGGCAGATCGATAAATCATTGCCGGGTATATTTTCTTTTATCGGCACTATTTCGTAGTGTGGAATATATTGTTTGTTACCCATCGACCATTGGATATTAATACCGTGAATAACAGGGCCGTTTCTTATATACAACTGACCAGGTTTATATTTTCCTAATTCTGGAAATACTTGTAGCCACTCGATTGCTACTGATTTTTTAATAGTGGCTGGTATTTTATTTATCATAGTTATAACGTAGGATCAATATAGTAACTAATCATATCTTCCAACATCGCCACCAATTCCTCATCCATATACTCGTACTCATCAGGTATATCGAGTACAATGATTTCTTTATCGGTTTCGAAATTTTGACGGATGCGGTCGCGATGGCGTTTCTCCATTACGAAGATAAGATCTGCATTATCCAGCATATCCTGTGTTAGTTTCCTACGGGCACTTTCTTCCGTACCTGCTGAAGCAACATGGTGCCTGCCGTTATTCTTAAATATGGCTTCAGCCGTTAAGCTGCGTTTTTTATTGCGGCTGCAAACAAAGAGTATATTCAAAAATGATGCATTGGTTAGCCGAAAATAGTTGATAACTATTTCGTAAAAAAGCCTCCCGTAAAATTTTTCTTACCTTTGCAACATCAAAAAAATTGTTCTTTACAGTTTTTACGGGAAGTTTTTAAATCTCACCAATGCCGTACATATCTGGCATTTCGTAAAGGGCATATTTACATAAGGTTTATATCTGCCAATGTTTCTACATAAGGCCTTAATTGATATAACATCTTCAATAAAGTTCAGTGTTTAACCTGCTACCGCATGCGACGTTATGGTATTTTTTTTTGTGTAAGAGGCTGCGTGTAGCATAATAAAAATTAGAATATGGATCAGGTTTTTTGGGGTAACTCCGTACAGTCGTGGCTAATAGCCTTGGGTATTGTTTTAGGCGCCATGCTGGTATTAAGAATAGTGGGTACGGTAGCTATAAGAAGAATTAAAAAGTTCACAGCAAATAGTAAAACCACCTGGGATGATTTTATTATCGATAATATTGAAGCCTCGGTAATACCATTGTGCTATGTGTTTGTGGTGTACATAGCGCTAAACACTTTGCACTTTTCAGCAGCGGCCAATAAGGTAATTCATATAGCATGGCTGGTAGTGCTTACTTATTTTTTATTGCGCATTATTACGGCTGCGTTCAAAAAATTTGTGCATTCCTTTATCAACAGGAACAATGAAGATGGCGAAGCAAAAGAAAAACAGGCATCGGGGCTGATTATCATCGTCAATATTATTATATGGCTGCTGGGCGTAGTTTTCCTGATAGATAATTTAGGTTACAATATTACCACGCTTATTGCCGGCTTAGGTATTGGTGGTATCGCTATAGCCCTTGCAGCGCAAACCATCCTTGGCGATCTGTTCAGCTATTTTGTTATCTTTTTCGACAGGCCTTTTGAAATAGGCGATTTTGTAGTGGTGCAGGATAAGTCGGGTGTAGTAGAATACATTGGCATTAAAACCACGCGCCTGCGTACTCTTGGTGGTGAACAATTGATCTGCTCCAATACCGACCTTACCAATTCCCGCCTGCACAACTACAAGCGTATGGAACGCAGAAGGGTGCTGTTTACCTTAGGCGTTACTTATCAGACACCTCACACGCAGCTGGCACAAATACCACAGATAGTAAAGGATATCATCACTGCGCAGGAAAATGTTACCTATGACAGAGGGCACTTTTCTGCCTATGCTGCTTCAAGCCTCAACTTCGAATTTGTGTACTATATAGAAAGCGCCGATTATAATGTGTTTATGGATATACAGCAGCAGGTGTACCTGGATATATATGCTGCTTTCGAACAGCGCAGTATCGATTTCGCATACCCTACACAAACACTGTTCATACAGCAGGAGCAGCAACCACAGGAACAGCCAAATGGCATACAACGTACCGGCGACCGTATAGAAAACTAAAACTATCTATACAGTAGGTGTCTTTTTCCTGTTCACGATATAGTACAGGCTGATGGCCATAAAGCCCAGCCAGAAACAATAGCCACCTAAATGGAAACGCTCACCCGTTAGCCTGTGCGATAGTGTATGCCTGAAATCGTTGTAGGTAAATACTAAACCTGCAATGCCCAACAACAACGTAAGCATATAAGTTATCATAGCGTTTTTAGCGTTTGCATATTTGCGCACTAAATAATGCGCCAGCATCCATACCAGGAATATGCCGAATACCAGCCCCGCACCTTGCCACCATACCTTGAAGAACGCATAGTTCTTATAAAAGAACTTGATACCCACACGCCCAATAAAAGATATTTTACTGAACAGGATACCTGCCGTAACAGATAATGCTAAAAGGAATGTAAGTAGGAGTGTGAGGCTGCGATTCATGTGGTAAAGTAATGTCAACTATATATCTTTAGCGAACATAAATTTAATTCTTGATTAGAAGTGAAACAAAAATATATAATAACTGTGGGCGAACCATGGAATTATGAAGGCTCTGATGGTCCGAATGAAATAATAGGAGTTCTACTTTTTATTCATGCTGATTATGCAATATTTAAATCTGATGGAATGCTAACTTTTGAAAGTATTGAAGGAGACCTATTGCTTTTACAACCAAGATATATAAGTCAAACTTTTATTCCACACTCGCGTCAAATTATCAATGGTGCCTTACTTCTTACGGATGATTGGCAAACATTGAATTTAGAAAGTCTGGAAAGCAATAGTAAGTTTGTTTTAATAGGGGATATCGAAAAGATTATCAATTAAATTGTAGCTTGATGCAACCTAATTTTCAAAATAACCATCTTCGATGTAGGTGTATTGCTTTTATCTGCCACACTATTGATAGGTACTAATACATTCGTTTCAGGGAAGTAAGTAGCGGTGCATTTCTCAGGTATGCTGAAGGGTATCACTAAAAATTTATGTGCTACACGCTCTACGCCGTCGTGGTAGTTGTACAAGTCCACAATGTCATTCGCTTTTAGTCCTGCAGCAGCAATATCTTTTTCATTCATGAAGATGACGCGGCGCTCATTGTGTATGCCACGGTAGCGGTCGTCAAGGCCATATATAGTGGTGTTAAACTGGTCGTGACTGCGGATGGTCATCATCATATACTCATCATCGGCCAGTTGCTGCACGGTTACATCTGCAATATTGAAATGCGCTTTATTGGTACTGCTTACATTGAATTTCCCTTCGCGCGATGTATTGGGCAGGTAGAAACCACCCGGCCTGCGCACACGCAGGTTATAGGCCTCAAAGCCCGGTATTACCAGTTCAATATCGTTGCGTATATAGTCGTAATGCTCTAAGTACAGGTCCCAGTTAACGGTGCTTTTATCACCAAAGGTCGCTTTTGCCAAACGGGCTACAATAGCGGGCTCACTCATCAATTTATCAGATATGGGCTTCAACCCTCCTTTCGACATCTGCACCACACCCATCGAGTTCTCGCAGGTCACGAACTGGTCTTCTCCGTTCATTACATCTTTATCGCTGCGGCCATAGCAGGGTAGTATAATGGCTTCTTCGCCATGCACCAGGTGGCTGCGGTTTAGTTTGGTCGATACCTGCACGGTAAGCTTGCATTTGCGCAAAGCACGCGCGGTATATTCCGTATCGGGGGTGGCTGATAGAAAGTTACCTCCCATCGCTATGAACACCTTTCCCTTGCCTTCCTGCATGGCATGTATACATTCCACTACATCATAGCCATGTTTGCGGGGCGGTTCAAAAAAATAGGTGCTCTTTAGCTTATCCAAAAACTCCTTCGATGGTTTTTCGTAGATGCCCATCGTGCGGTCGCCCTGCACATTGCTGTGCCCGCGCACGGGGCAAGTACCCGCACCCGGTTTGCCGATGCTGCCTTTTAGCAGTAATAGGTTCACTACTTCTTTAATGGTATCCACCGCATTCTTGTGCTGCGTAAGGCCCATGGCCCAGCAGGCTATTATCTTCTTGCTGTGCTTCAGTATCTCAACGGTTTCTTCTATCTGCTGCATTGAGATACCACATGCCTCAGGCAGTGTATTGATATCGTATTTCTTAATGTTCTCAATCAGCTCATCATAGCCGGTTGTATTGGCTGTAATGAATTCATGATCGAACACACTACCGGGGTTCTTTTCATCTTCTTCAATCAGTCGTGATGTGATGGCTTTCAGCAAAGCCATATCACCATTCAGTTTCACTTGCAGGAAGATGTCAGTCAATTTTGCTTTGATGCCCAAAGCGCCTTTCACCGTCTGTGGATTGCTAAAGCTGATAAGCCCAGTTTCCGGCAGCGGGTTCACTGATATGATCTTCGCACCATTTTCTTTAGCCTTTTGCAAGGCTGAAAGCATACGCGGGTGGTTAGTACCGGGGTTCTGGCCCAGTATCATGATTACCTCCGCCTCATAAAAATCTTCCAGGGTCACGGATCCTTTACCAATACCCAAAGATTCACCCAACGCTACACCGCTCGATTCGTGGCACATGTTCGAACAATCGGGCAGGTTGTTGGTGCCATACTCGCGCACGAATAACTGGTACAAATATGCAGCCTCGTTACTGGTACGTCCCGATGTATAAAATATCGCCTCATCGGGCGAATCCAGGTCGTTTAAATGTTCCGCTATTTTCTTAAAAGCATCATCCCAACTAATGGGCAGGTAGTGTGTGCCTCCTTTTGGTAGATACACAGGTTCGGCTACACGGCCTTTTTTGCCTATTTCGTAATCATTGAGTTTTGCCAGTTCGTATACCGAGTTATCGGAAAAGAATTTGGCGGTAAGCTTTTTGGTGGTGGCTTCTTCGGCTATGGCCTTGGCGCCATTCTCGCAATACTCGGCAATAGGTGAGCGCTCATCATCAGGGTCGGGCCAGGCACAGCCGGGACAATCATAGCCATCCTTCTGGTTCAGCGTCAGGAGCGCCTTAAAACCTCTTGCTAGGCCCATTTCACCAAACACATGCCTTGCCGATGATATTACCGCAGGTATGCCCGCAGCCATCACCTTCGCTTTTGTAAGCTTCAGTTTCTGGAATTCCTCAGGGTTTTCCGCATTAGGTATGGGCTGTTGCTCTTCGCTCATTTCTATTCTGCCAGTAAGGGATTATCGAAATTGTCCGATTGGTCTTCCGTGGTTTCATCCAGGCATTTAAAGTCCTTCTCCAATAGCAGGTATAACTCACCATCCGCATCGTGCAGTGGTATATGTGCGTCAAAACCTACGCGTTCAGTATGCACCCATTCCTCAGCCATCGCATTGGGCATCCATAATATCAGCCTGTTATTATCCAGTTCTGCGGTCAGTGTAGATTCGTCCGACTTCTGCAACGAGTATATAAATGTGCTCATACCCACATGCGTACGCTCTTCAATATATCCGGCCTTGCCAAATGCATCAATATCGCTTTTGGTGAGGCGGTAGCGTATAGAGTTTCCTTTTATCCTGAGTTTCATGTTACAATTTTATCCTTTGTTCGCCGGTATATATATTAAATCGTTCACCTCTTAAAAAGCCTATAAGGGTCATGCCTATCTCTTCGGCAGTCTCTACTGCCAGGCTCGATGGAGCGCCTACCGCGCAAACCACTTTTATGCCTGCCATTGCCGCTTTCTGTATCAGCTCGAAACTGGCCCTTCCACTCAAAAGCAGCAAATGATTGTCTAAAGGTAATAAGTCTTTTTCAAGGGCGGCACCCACCAATTTGTCCAACGCGTTATGTCTGCCCACATCTTCACGCAGCAAAACCAGGTTACCATCTATATCGAAAATAGCTGATGCGTGCAAGCCACCGGTTGTCTCAAAAACCTCCTGCTGTTTCCTTAATATACCGGGTAGGGTATAGATGAGTTCGGGGGTAAATTGGAGGCCTCTTTCTTTGGGTGAAATATTACAAACAGTTTTAATAGCATCAATCGAAGCCTTGCCGCAAACTCCGCAACTCGAGGTGGTATAAAAATGCCTTTCCAGTTTGCCAAGGTTCAAATTAATATTTTCATCCAACTGAATTTTTATTATATTATCATCGCTGCAGGGCACATGTACTACCGATTTTACATGTGTATAATTACTAATTATTCCTTCGGTGAATAGAAAACCGATAGCTAATTCGGCATCATTGCCTGGTGTGCGCATGGTTATTGAAACGCTCTTTTCAACCGGGGCAGAGGAGGGGCCGTATTGAAGTTTTACTTCAAGTGGCTCTTCTGTTGCCAGTCCGTCATCGGCTGTAAATGCATCATTCGCATTTACTTTTTTTATATGATAATTAGTTATTGATTGTTTCATGATATTTATTCAAAATCCTGACAAAACTACCATTCAAATATGTTTGATTATCTATTATTTAGTTTATTAATTACTTCCTGATACTGCTGTAAGTTATCTATGCTAATTATTGACATATAATTAAGTGGTTCGATTACGTGTGCTTTTACATCTTCTAAAAGCATTCTTAGCGAATATTTATTTTGTTTGAAGTTTTGTTCCAATTGATATTTAATATCATGTTGATAAACAGATATTAATGGTTCAATTAATTTAGCTTCAACATTGTAGAGTGAGGTCGATTTATTGAATTGAAGTGATACTTCAGTTAATCGCTTTAATTCTTCTTTTTGTAAATAGGGATAATCGCACCCTACCACTAAAAAGCTTACATTAGGGTACTTATCGAAGGCAGTAAGTAATGCTACCATCGGCCCTATATCACCGTATTGTTCATCATCCACTATTACGGCATATTTGTCAGGTATATTGGCTGCCTGCTCCTTGTTACAGGAAATAAAAACACGTTCACATAGCTCATTTAGCATCTCGTACAGGTGGTA
>CAMLFX010000055.1 GCA_946479435.1 uncultured Sphingobacteriales bacterium
TCAGTTTATCCTTAATGAATTTCCAGATAATGCGTGTCATTTCATCGCCATCCAGCTCAACTACTGGATTGGCCACTTTAATTTTTGCCATATTGGGTGTTTGATGTTTTTAAATACAGAGGCCCAAAAATAGTAAAAGGTTTTGCTTTTATTACGTGAGTTTACAAATAAAAAAAGGTGCGAATATATCGCACCTTTTTCCGCTAATATTGAATATACCTATTGTTTTACAAATGTGTAATTGCCTTCAAGCAATTGCCCGTTGTTTTGCATTTTAATATAATAAATGCCCGGAGCAAGGTTGCTAATATCTATACTACCTGCATTATTATTGAAGGTGAGGTTAGTGTTCAGTACTATTCTGCCTAATCTATCGGTAATAATAGTTTGTACCATTTCATTCTTCAGTTCATCATTCGATTGGATGCGAAGTATATTATCTGAAACGGGGTTAGGAGCAACAGTAATATAATTTTTGCCTTCTGTACTTGCTACAGATGTAGGATATTTTATAACTATTTTTCCTGCATCGCTGGTGTCGAAGAATTTACCACAAAGCCTGTCATCAGAGCGGAGAACACAACGGAACATCCAGTCGTTTTTAGCAATTGAATTTTTTACTATAAGTGTTGGTGTATTATAGTTTGCGTACAATGCATCATTACTGATGTTAGAGAATGTTTGTCCGCCATTGCTACTTGCCTGCCATTGATAAATGAAAGATGTATTGTTTTGTACATCTACAGTAAATGTTGCAGGTGTGTTTTCATAAACCGTATCATTATCAGGGTGTTTTACAAAAAATGGCGGGAATATTACAAATAACGATATAGGTTCAGTCATTGCCTGGTTACATACACCATTAAATATGCAACGGAAGCTTTGGCCGTTCAAAGAGTCGGGTGTGCTATGAATCTGTAAGTATTGTGTATTTACACCATCGAATGGGGGAGTGTTTTGCAGATCTGTAAATCCATTACTCAAAGTACCTATCTGCCATTGGTAATCGGTTACATTGCCACCAGGAATAAAGCTAATTGTTTTATCAACCGTAGTACAAATAGTATCGCCAAGATTTTGCTGAGCAACTTTAGCAAGGGGAGTAACACTTAGTTCAACAGTATCGGAATAGCCTGAAACACCGCAGTCGCTGGTTGTCATGCAACGTATTTTGCTGGCGTTCAGGTTAGCAGGTGTATTATTAAGTGTTAGCATGCTTGTATTTACACCACTATAGGTAGCACTATTGGCTAATGGGGCAAATGCACCACCAGTACTCATTTCCCATTGATAAGTATCGCCAGTGCCATTGGTAACTAAAGAAAGGCTTGTGTTTTGAGCCTCGCAGGTAGTGGTATTTTGTGGCTGAGTGGTAATTGTTGGCGGATAGCAAGGATTTTCAAGATTTACATAATAATCTTCTGTTTCGCCATAGCCGTATAAAGGATAGTTTGTACATGCATCGCTACCACTCATAGATGAGTTGTAAGTATAAGCAGTACGCACACGCATGCGCCTGTTAAGGCCCGGTGTAGCAGTAGCCGGTATTGTTATATTACCACTTCTTGATGAAGTATAGCTGCCCGCAACTGTTGCTACCTGTTCGGTGCTTTCGTAAGTGCCATTACCATTTAAATCGATCCATATAGCAAATGCTAATGCATACCATGAGTTACCCACCGTAGCCGTGTAGGGGTAAGTGTGGGTAATAGTAAGTGTACGCACGGGTGTTGAAAAGGAATTGTAGCCATTACTACCCGAACCACTGTTGTTGGATGCAATACCTGCCAGGCTAAAAGCATTGATCGACATGTAGCTACCATATACAGAAGCATAAGGGGTAGAACTTGTTGAACATTGTGCGTTCGAAATGTTTTGATAGGACATTCCAGTGGCAAGTAATAAAATGAATGCGAATAATTTTAGATTCATAAGAGGTTACTTTTTAAAATTAGCTTTGTTATATAAACCTTAACAAATTACTAGTTTTAACCTATATTTTTTTACATTGGTTTAACTTTTAATCCATATTTAATTCGTATCCGTAAAGTTTTTAAAGACCAGCTTTTGCAGCATGGAACTATCTTGTATGAAACTATTTTTATATTCTTCGAACGGGCGCCATGTGTGCTGAAATTCATCCTTCTTTTCCATCAAAGCGTTCCATATTAATTTTTTATTTATATCTACTATGATACTGCGGCCTGTTGTTCCACCACAAGCTATATAACATCCATCGGCCAGTTGCAGCATACTGCCACCCGCCGGCCCACTAGGCGCTGTAGCAGTATCAATATCCAGAGGAAACTCCCACACTTTTTTTACCCTGCTCCCTGCAGTATTCAGCTCAACCAGAGACGATACCTGTTCCTGATTATTATACCGATATGCTTTGTTGTTATTATTGAATAAAATGACATTTCCTGTATTATTAAGATGTACAGCATGTTGCCCGCAAAAAATAGCTGGTTCTTCAGATACGCCATTATAGCGTGCTAGTATGTCGCCGGAGGGGTAGCTTATTTTAAGGATATGGTTAGCGTTTTTAAAACTCATATAAACAACATGGTTATTCTCATCAAAATAAAAGCTGTTAAGATGAGGCCCCAACTCCTCGGGACTGCGTGGTATTTTCTTTACAAAAAGTGTATCGGTGGCTATATAAGGGCTTGAGTTCCATTCCCAAACAGCGTTTCCATCTTTGTCCATCTCTATAAGCCCGCCCATAATAACACGCCTGTAAGTCTTCCCATCAATAATACGCCGCATGGGTATGGCTTTTTTTATTGCTTCTGCGCAATCGAGTCCCAGCTCAATAAATTCTGATTTATTTGTAGCAGACATATAATTGCCATTATTCAGCCTTGTGAACTCATGGTGATACATTTCTAATGAATCGAACTTCTTTATGAATTTGTTTTTAGGGCCTTCCCATAAAACATTTCCATCATAGTCGATTTCGTAAATGTTTTTTACTGTAATAAATGTCAGCGTACCGAATGGGGTAGGCTTGAGATCGCGTACACTCATATCTTTTTCTGTTACACCTGCTATATCGGGCAAATACCATAGCAGGTTGCCATCGATATCGTACATACCCCTGGAATAATCAAGAAATATCAGCAGGTCTTTATGATGGTCTGCATTATGTAATATTCTCAGGCGATATTTATTAGTATCGGTTATTGCAGGGCTGCCGGTTGTGAGATGATATAGTTGGGAAGAACCTTTTAGTTTGTTTTTTTTATTGATATAGCTAACGCGCCATGTATAGCTTTTACCGAATTCAGGTAACGTAACCAGCATACGATTGTCATTATACTGATTGTTGAAGAATATATTCTTATTGAAATCGGTACTATTATTAATCAACCCATTTGCTATTTCCAGCTTGTAGGCAACTGCATCTTTATTTTTAGGTATGCTAAAACCGGTAAGGCGGTAATTAATGGTATCACCGTTGCTGGGATGTATTTGCGCCTTGGCAGAGACAGCAAAAAATAAAAAGCAATAAAATAAAAACAGGATTCTGGTAGACATGAACTGATATTATTAAACTTTGATTATAGTAAAATCTTAATTCGTTTTGATTGCTATGTTTTATACGGGTTTCCGATGATGCCCGTTATTCTTTATGTACAGCAGAGGGAAAAATAAGTTTTTCTATCTGCTCCGGCTCTTGTAACGGGCTTATGCGATATCCTTCATCGGGCCACCAAACATTACGTTCATCTTTCTTTTGCAGAATAGCATTCCATATTATTTTTTTATGCTCATTTACAATAAATACTCTTCCTGTACTGCCAACACAAGCCAGGTAACAGCCATCCTGCATCTGTAAAATATTGCCACCGGTACTGGTGCCTGACTTGGCGAACGAATCGATCTTGCATGAAAACTCCCATATTTTTTTCACTTTACCATTTTCTTCTTTTAACTCGGTAAGGTATGATATGTGATCCGGGCTATTATGCACATCGCCTTTCCTGTTATTATTGAAAATAACCAAGTTGCCCGCATTATTAAGCCTTGCTGCATGCTGCCCTGCAAAAAGCGGAGGTGTTTCGCTAAGGCCATAATAAGACGCAAGTAGAGCACCATCAGGGTAGCTGATCTTTATAACATGGTGTGCGTTTTTAAAACTTATGTAAATGACATTTTCTTTTTCATCGAGGTAAAAACTGTTCATATAAGGTGTTACATCATCGGGGCTAACAGGCAAACGTTTAAAAAAGAGAGAATCGTCTTTTATGTATTTTGACGACTCCCAGCGCCAAACGATATTCCCTTTCTCATCAAACTCTTCTAAAGTGCCTAAAGGAATTTGCCTGGATACTATGCCATTTTTTACATGCATCATTGGTATATGTCTTTTTATAGCCTCAGCGCTATCGATGTATAATGGAATAAGTACATGCTCATTTCCTGCAGCCATGTAATGCCCGTTACTCAGGCGCGTAAACTCATGGTGGTATGTATCAAACGAATCCAAGCCTTGTGAGTTGGTAGTTTTTGCACTCGTCCAAAGTAAATTACCATCATAGTCAACCTCATAAAGATTGCCCGCAGCTAAAAAAGTAAGTGTGCCAAAAGGAGTAATTTTCAAATCTCTTATTGGAAGATGCCTTGGGGAAATACCCTTTATTGGTGGTAAATACCACATCACCTCTCCATTAAGATTGTATAATGCTTTCGATTGGTCGATAAATACCATCAATCCTGTATGATGTTCAGCATGCTGAACAATATTCATCCGGTTTATTGCTGTATCGGTAATTGCAGCATATCCTGTAGTGACGTGGTAGAGTGGTGAGCTTTCCTGTGTTCTGTTTTTATTGTTTAAATATTCTACCCGCCAGGTATAGCTTTTACCATATTCGGGCAAAAGCGTCAGCATATTGTTTTGAGTGTATATAGAATCGATAATTATGTTTGCTGAAAAATCACTGTTATTGTTGATGACGCCATTAGCAACTTGTAGTTTGTAAAAATCGGCCTTGTTGTTTGCAGGTACACTAAAACCTGCCAGGCGATAATTTATAGTGTCATTATTAAAAGGGTGTATTTGGGCTATCGCAGTGAAAGTTGAAAATATGCAAAATAGTAGAGTGTTGATTTTTAGCATAAGGTTGAAGTTTAGATTTACCTGAATAATACTGTATCCGTAGTTGGGGGGTGATAAATGCTGCCACAGCATTTATCGATACGAAAAACAACAGTGGATAGTTAATGGTATCCTTTATACTGACAACACCCGGGAATAAAAAACAAAATTGAATAGAATAATGTTAGCATCAATAGAGGGATTAATTCTCTAATATAAATTTTAATTTTTTTTTAATTTAATACTTATAGCGATATTTTTAATCATTTTTATAACTGCTGTCTAAAATTTTACCTATTAATTTAATACGAATTATTATTATTTTTTATATTTTGTTTTTTGTCCATGTTTATAGTAGCAACCTTAAAAAAGAATATCAATATTTAATTAAAGAATTAAATATTAATAATTATTGTAGGTACACGTTTTAATCTTGTTAACTTCAATAATGAAAATATTAATACAAGTGCATTGCAGATAATCTATTTATGAAAAGGGGTAACTTCCTGAAAGTAGCTGCTACCGTAGCATTAGTACCAATGGCAATGAAATTACAGGCATTCAAAAAATGGGTAGATGACCAACCGGCAACAGATTTGATGCCAGCTTTATTTGTAGGGCATGGCAACCCGATGAATGCGATACTGCATAATGAGTTTAATGAAAAATGGCGGCAGCTTGGAGAGCAATTACCTAAGCCTAAAGCAATATTATCAGTTTCGGCACATTGGCTAACCCGTGGCACTTATGTTACCGCAATGGAGCGGCCCAAAACGATACACGATTTTGGTGGTTTCCCTAAAGAGTTGTTCGACGCACAATATCCTGCGCCAGGTGCGCCTGATGTAGCTGCAACAACAATAGGCCTGGTAAAAAATATTGCTATAAAAGAAGACCATCAGTGGGGGCTAGATCATGGCACGTGGTCGGTATTGCTACCCATGTATCCTAATGCTGATATACCGGTTTTTCAATTAAGTATAGACTACTACCAAACACCACAATACCACTATGATCTTGCGATACAGCTAATCGAGTTACGTAAAAAAGGAGTAATGATAATAGGTAGTGGTAATATTGTACATAACCTGCGCATGATAGATTTTGAAGGGAAGCGTAAATTTGATTGGGCGTATGAGTTTGATGAAAAGATTAAGAACTTTATTGAAGATGGGAATGATAATGGCGTAATAAATTATCATAAACTAGGTAGTATAGCAGATATGGCTGTACCAACCAACGACCATTATTTACCTCTTATATATTCACTGGCAGTTAAGGGGAGAAAAGATGAGGTGACTTTTTTCAACGATAAAATGGATGCAGGTTCTATATCTATGCGCTCATTACTTATCAGCTAGGTTTGTAAGCCTGTCATAATATTATTTGTATCTTAGTGAATTACACCTGAACATTATATAGACAAATGAAAAATGCAGCCTTAGCAACTATCGCCTTATCAACTATTCTTTTCTGGGGATGTTCTAAAGACAACCCAGGCAATAATAATAACCCGTATTACGGTGAAGATTACGGCCCTTTTACTTATAAGGTAGATAATGTGCGCGATACATCGCTGGAGCAAAGCGATGAAGTAATAATAGTAATACAAGTAGAGAAACTATCGGGGCCAGCCGATAATGTACAACTTACTGCAACAGACTTGCCTGAAGGGGCAACTATAACTTTTGATCCGGCAAGTGCAAAGCCACCGTTTAACAGCATTGTAAAAATAAAAACAGACCGGGTAAAGACAGGAACTTATCCTATCAACATACAGGCATATAACAAAGCAGCAGGTGCAATAAATTATCCTATGACCTTAACTGTACGGCCATATAAAAAGGCTTCGACTGCTTTAGTTGGCAACTATAATACTGCGGGCGCCTGCACTCCCCAAACAGGTGACTTTGCGCATAATTCAAAGATTGAGGCTATAGAAGGCAGTAGCTCCAGTGTAAATATTTTTGGTTTCTGGTCGCCATCGTGGAATGTAATTATTCGTGCAGATATAATTGATGTAGCAAAAGGCACGCTCAGCATTCCTTCGCAAGAGGCTGGGGGGCTCACTTATTCAGGTACAGGTACGTTTGACAGAAACACCATTACTATCAACTATACCGTTAGCGGACAAGTTGTAAATGAAACTTGCACTGCAACCATGACCCGACAATAGCTATTGAATAACTATTACTGATTTACCCTCTTTTTTTTGAATATGGCAACAGTCGGCTGAGATAATATAAGTTTCGTTAACTACCTGCTTACCATCTTTAATGCCAATAAACTGAAATTTATCAAAAGACTGTTGCAACGTTTTTTGATAGCTATCATCCAGTATGGTATAATATCCTTCCATGCTTTCTGATGCTTTTATTTTTTCGCCTGTTGATGTACGTAGTGTATAATACTCATCAAGTCTCACGGCATCTCCATTTTTATCGGTTACTTGTGCTGTAACCATAGCAAATATCATTGTGCAAGCAACGTTGGGATTACATTTTTCACCATTGCTGCTGTTGCCTGCCGTTTTTTTGCAAGAGGCATTCATGAAAACAGGTGCCGTAACTAGTATGAATAGCGCTAAAAATGTGGTTCTCATAGCAAGCTTTATTGCTAAGTTACATCTTTAACCATATTTCAAGACGATACCTTCTAGCGTATTAATAAGACTACCATATTTTTCCAGTAAGAACTGCATGGTATCGAAATGGTCGGTTTGTTTAATAAGATCTGATACAGCCAGTTCTTTCTTCAGCACCCTGAAAGTGGCGTCATCAATCATATCATCGCTTTCGTGTACCAGCTTTTTCATCTCCTGCAGTTTAAGGCCAATCTCAGGAAATGCGTTTTTAAATTTCAGATTTCTGAGACATTCGTTAAGTAAGGCGATGATGGTAATAATATTTTGTAAAACGGTATTATTGGTTTTTGAGTGGATATCAATTTGCCTGCTGCGAATGTGTTTGGCTACAACCAATGTATGTGTGGTAACATCATTCAGGCCAGATGCCAGATAGTGTATATCTTCTCTATCAATAGGTGTTACCAAACTACCGCTAACCATTGTTAGTAGTTTGCGGGTAATGATTCTATTAGTATCAACAAGTTCCTGCAAATGTTTTATGCTCTGCTCCCGTATTTCGGTATTACCCGTGGTTGCAATCAGGAAAATGTCACTCATTTTTTTGAGGTTAGCGGTTACCTTATCCAGTAAAGCATAAAATTTATTATCTGCGGGGAGAAATATTTGCCTAAGAAATGACATACCACTACGTTTGTTACAAAGTTAGCCTTTGCATGTGGGGCATGCGGTTAATACCATAAGCTTAATAATTATTTAAACTTGACATGTTTGATGTATTTGCATATTTATAAAATGTTAAGGAGTAAGACTATAGTTGCAATAATATTGCTTTGCCAGATTATTAGTTTTAATGTGCATGCGCAAAAGACTAATAAAAGCTACTGCGCGGTAGCTTTTTATAATGTGGAGAATCTTTTTGACACTGAAAATGAACCCAATAAGGAAGATGATGATTTTACACCAAATGGCGCTTACCATTATACCAACGAGATATACCGAAAGAAATTGCACAATATAGCCAGTGTATTGCAAGGCCTTGCTCTAAATAATAACGGCCCATCTATTATCGGGCTTGCAGAGGTAGAAAACAATAAAGTGATAAAAGACTTATGCGCTGAACCTTTAATAAGCAAACGGAATTATAAGTTTGTATGGTATGATGGGCCAGATGTGCGAGGTATAGATGTCGCATTGATATATGATCCCAAACGCTTTATTGTAAAACATTCGGCAGCTATACCTGTATATATACCTGTAAATGGCTATAATGAACATAGCAGGGATATTTTGTTTGTAACTGGTGTACTGAATGGGGAAGAAGTATTTGTATTGGTGAACCATTGGCCATCGCGACGGGAGGGGCAAAGTATAACTACCGGTAAGCGGCTATCTGTTGCTAAAGAGAACAAGCATATTATCGATTCACTAATGCATGCAAAACCAGGTGCCAAAATAATTTTGATGGGAGACCTAAACGATAATCCGACTGATGAGAGTATTGCTTCAGGGCTGGAAGCGACAAGTGATCGAACAAAAAATTTATTCAATCCCTGGGTAAATGTTTATCGTTCCGGCAAAGGGACATCGCGCTATAAGCGAACATGGCAATTGTTCGATCAAATAATTATTTCAAAACCTTTTTTGAATGGGCAACAGGGGAAGTGGATGTATGATAGAGTGGAAATATACAATCCTGTTATATTGCAAGATAAGTATAGTAAAGGGAGAGGGTTTCCATACCGGTCGTTTAAAGGAACTTACTGGATAAATGGTTATAGCGACCATTTCCCGGTTATGCTATACATGAAAAAATAAAAAAATGGTGGCAGCATGTATCAGATGCTTGTGCGCCACCATTTTGAAATAAGGAAATAGCTTCAAGGCTCCTATCCCAGTGATTTGAGCCATGTTACAACTTCATCTCTTGTTTTGCCAAGTTTTTGTTGTAAGCGGCCGTAAAGTTCATCATCCTTACCTTCTTCATATTTCAGATCATCATCAGTAAGATCAGCATTTGCTTGTTTTACTTTACCTTTCAATTCGTTCCATTTTCCTTTCAGTTCTAATTTATCCATAACTATTTATTTTTATTTTTTATAATTAATACAGTAAAATTTGTGCCGATGGCTTTAAAAATTACCTGTTTTTAACTTTTTGAACTTCACCGTCTTCAATCTTTATTTTTTGATCCGGTGTTTTTATTTTTTTGTCATCGCCATCAACTTTTACTTTAGTATCACCATCGGCTGATTTGTATTTATATTCATCTTCATCAGCCTTTACTTTGCTACCGTCAGCATATTCAATTTTCAACTCGTTGCCATCCCATTTTGTTTTAGTGCCATCCAATTCATATTTCATGTCATCGTTGCGAATAATAGCATTGTTAACAACGGTACCTGTTTTACCATAAAAAGTATCGCGAGTATTCATGTCCACATAAAACTCTACAGGTTCGCCGGTAGCCATGCTAACCATTTGCCCGGTAGATTCATCTTTTTTCAGCTCTACAGTATTGCCTGTATTAAGGTCAACATATTGTGTAGTAGTTGTTGTGGTAGTAGTTGTAGTCGTGCTATCATTGTCTGTCATTTCAGAATCAGCGCTATTGTTGCACGCAGTGAAACTTAAAGCTGCTACAGCTAACGAAAACGCAGGAAACATTAATTTCTTCATAGTAGTTGTTTTTCACTAACCTAAAAAATATCAGACCAGACAAAGATTTCATTGATAATGAAGGGATTACTTTTATTAAAGAGTGTAATAAGTTCCACACATGATGTTATTGGGCTGTTAAAAACCATAATGGGGTCAGGCAATAATTAAACCTATGGCATGTTTGTTGGTTATATGGTATAACTGATATAGCAACAATGAAACAATACATTAAAATATCTTTTTTAAGTATAAGTGCAATAGCCATATTGCTCCTTAGTTCTTGTGTTAAGGATAGATACTACGATACTACTCCGGCTCCTCCATCAGGTTATCAAAATGTTTTTGATGATAATTTTGACTATGATGCATACAATTGGTCGTTTAGCGACCATGTTAATTCTGCTTTTGTAGATGTAAGTAGTGGGGTGCTTAATTATACCTACACACCGTCTGTTGATGGTACTAATACAGTGGCAGTGAACACCGGCCTTAATACTTCGTATGATTTTCTGATACAAACAAGTATAGCATCAGACAACGCGATGGGCTTAGCATTTGGCGTTTCCAACTATGATTATGGTTATTCTTTTTTTATTGATAATCAAGGCTATTATGCCGTATATAAGGAGGGTGATGCTAATACACCTGTACGCACACTTATTGACTGGACCTATAATGCTGCTATAAAGACGGGGTGGAACAATATTGAACTGGAGCAAATAAACGGTTACTGGACAGGTTATGCCAACGGTAGCCAGATATTCCAAATACCAGCACAGTCATTCGGTGGATCGAAAGTGGGCTTTATTGTTTTAGCAGGTACACATGGCCAGGCAGACTATCTTACTGTGCAGTGGTAGAAGCCAGGACGTCGCTATTGTTCCATGTAAAGTAAAATGTACTTCCTTTGCCGGGTTCCGATTTTACCCATATTTTACCCCCTTGCTCTTCCACCAGCATTTTAAGTATATTGAGTCCCACCCCCGTGCTACTGTCGTTTTTAGCTTTATTGCCGGCAGTTTGAAACAGGCGGAATATTCTTTCTTCGTCTTCACCAGCTATGCCGGGACCATTATCTTTAACGTAAAACTCAAAGAAATCGTTACGGGGTTCGTAGCCAATTTCTATTATTCCCTTGTCTTTATCGTTATATTTTATGGCGTTGCTTAAAAGGTTTTGGAAAACCTGCTGCAGCTTTAGTTTTTTTGTTTTTAATACAGGCAGCCTTCCATTTATAGTGATACTGATATTACCCGGCGGGAATAATAAATGGCCTATTTGGCTAACCATATCATGTATATCTACTTCTTCAATAGATTGCTCGTCGATGCTTTTTTTGGAATAATTAAGAATTGAAGTGATCATTTCAGAGAGGTGGTTAGCAGCAAGGAATAGCAGATCGATATATTCCTTTAGCTTTTTGTTGTCTGAAATATCTTGTTCTTCATTCATTATAGATAGCATACCCATAATGCCTGAAAGAGGCGATTTAAGATCGTGCGCTACTATATATACAAATTGTTCGAGCTGTTTATTGATACGGCCCAGTTCTGCAGAAGTATTTTTTAAAATTTGCTGATAAAAATATAATTGTTCAAATACAGCAACTTTTGCTTTTGTAATATTGATATCAAGCGGTTTTTGTAAATAATCAACGGCGCCCTGTTCAAATCCTTTAAGAATATATTGCTCGTCTTTACTAATAGCTGTAACGAATATGATGGAAATATCTTTTGTTTTAGGGTTCGATTTAAGCAGCCTGGCTACTTCAAAGCCATCCATATCAGGCATTTGAACATCAAGCATTATAAGGCCTATGTCATCGTGACGCAACACAGCTTTAAGTGCGTCGTTGCCTGAAGTAGCTTTGATGAAGCTACGGCCATCTTTTTCAAGTATGTCTTCTAAAGAGATGAGATTTTCCTCCCTGTCATCCACCAACAATATTTTAAAAGTTGCAGGTAAATTGTGGTGCTTCATAACGTGTAAATACGAAATTAAAGTTCAAAAAGATTCAAGGCCCTGATATAATTTGCAATAAAAGTAGGGGAATGCGCCGGCAATTTCCTGTTTTTATGTTTCTCTATTGCGGCTTTAGGCATTGCAGGGTACTCTGCTGTAGCCGGATCCTGAACAATTGCAGTGCCGTTTTTTTCTAAAATATATCCTATTCCTTCAGCTCCGTCATTATTTGCGCCACTTAGTAGTATAGCTACGGCCGATGCCCCATATACTGCGGCTACACTTTCAAATGTAACGTCTATAGAAGGGCGGCTAAAATTGATTGGCTCAGAATAGTCGAGGCTGAAAGTGCGGTCGTTTTCTATAAGTAAATGATAGTTTTGCGGGGCCAGGTAAATGTGGCCATTTTTTATTGGCTCCTTATCTACAGGTTCCAGAATGGTTTTGTTATCAGATATTATTCGCTCCAGGTCGCTGGAAACATTTTTAAGGCGGTGAATGACAACTATAACGGCATAGCGGGCATTTTGAGGCAAAGCGTTAAGCAGCTCCCTTAATACCTGTAAGCTTCCAGCAGAACCTCCTATAACCAATAGTTCCGTCATTTTCTATGCTTTCCGTCTGAAAATTTTATTGTTAGCGCTGGTAGTTTGAAAAGTGTCGCGTATATGTGAGAACAATAAACTCTCCTTTATACCTAGTGCCAAATAACCCAGTGGTGATAAACTATCGTAAAATAATTTCAGTACCCTATCCTGAAGGCTTTTATTGAAATATATCAGCACATTCCGGCAACAGATCAACTGAAATTCGTTAAACACTTGGTCTGTTACAAGGTTGTGCTGCGAGAAAAGGATATTGTTTAAAAGTTCCTTCCTGATAATTGAGTTGCCATATCGTGCTGTGTAATATTCTGAAAAATCGCTTTTACCACCTGATAATAAATAGTTTTGCGTATAGTTTTTCATGTACGACAAGGGGATGATACCTTTACGTGCTTTTTCAAGATTAGCAGGATTCAGGTCGGTGGCATATATTCTTGTACGCTCCAGTAAGCCTTCTTCTTTTAACAGAATAGCCATAGAATAGACCTCCTCGCCCGTAGCGCAACCGGCATGCCATATTTTAATGATAGGGTAGGATGCTAGTTTAGGTATTACCTTACTACGTATATCTTTATAAAATTCCGGATCGCGAAACATTTCTGTTACGTTCACCGTTACTGATTCAATAAACCAATTAAAAAAATCAGGTTCATTGGTTAGCTTGTACTTGAGTTCAAATACATTTTTAGTTTTGCTCATTTCCATACATCTCTGTATGCGGCGTGTTATGGATGCATGGGCATAATCAGTAAAATCATAGCCGTGTTGCAGCTTTATGACTTGCAATATCTCCTCTAATTCTACGTCACTCAAGTGTCTGTCAGGCATATTATGTTGTTAGCCACACGCGCATCAATGATAATAAGCGGGTATTATCTACCGGTTTCGTTATATAATCCGATGCCCCTGCTTTCAGTGTTTTTTCACGGTCACCTTGCATCGCTTTCGCCGTTAAAGCAATTATGGGTATATGAGCGAACTTTTTGTTAGCCCTAATCAGTTTCATGGCTTCATAACCATCCATTTCCGGCATCATAATATCCATTAGTACAATGTCAATATCCGGGTTTTCTTCCAGCAATGCTATGGCTTCTTTCCCATCATTCGCTGTTATTACCTGCATGTTATTTTCTTCCAGCAGGTTGCTCAATGCAAATACATTCCTCATATCATCGTCTGCCAACAGTACCTTCCTGTTTTGTAAGGTTGTCTCGTTGTTCAAGTTGTTTGCAAATGATGCCTTTGGGAAAGGGGCGTTCTCAACCTCTTGTACTTTATACAAAAATAATTCCAGCTCATCCATTAATCTGTCTTTCGATTGCGAAGAATCGCGAATAATGACGTCTGACAGTCGTTTTAACTGTAGTTCATCTTTGCTAGACAAGTCTTCATCGAGATATATAATAATTGGCGTTTCGTTGCTTTTAGCTGTGGCGTGTACTGCTTTCAATTCTTTTTTGCCCTTTTCAAGCTGATGCCCCATATCTATAATAATGCAATCATATTTCGTTTCCTCTATTTTAATTATTGCTTCCGCTTCGGTGCCTACAACGTCGTATTCAATATCGGTATGCTTTTCCTTGAAGACCTTTTTCATGAAAGTGTCGATATCGTTATTACTGGCGAGCAGTAATATTTTCTTCAGGCCGGAATGTATATTCCTATTGATAAGATTGAATGCTTTTTCAAGGTCATCTTTTTCTACTGGTTTTTTGATGAATGCCAGGGCCGCACCACCTGATTTATCAACATCTGTGGCCGATATAACATGTACAGGTATCTTTTTTAATTTCTCATCTGATTTCAATAATTTCAATAGGGTCCAACCATCAATAACGGGTAATTGAATATCAAGCGTAATAGCTGAAGGGCGGTATTTACGGGCGTAGTATAAGCCTTCATCGCCTTGCAGAGCAACAATTGTTTTATACCCGCGGCTACGGGCAAAATCCTGTACTATATATGCAAACTGAGGATCGTCCTCAACAATAAGCATTGTCTTATCTCCCGGTGTAATGAATTTCCGGTCGTCTATTATTTTTGTTTGTTCTACAACTTCAGTCAGTTCATATTCCGTTTCGGTATCATCCTTCGCCTCACCGTTTTGTGTTTCAGATTCTGCAAACGCTGCTTTGTTAAGCGGCAGGTATAATGAAAATTTGCTACCCGTTTGTTCTTTACTTTCCAACTTTATTTCGCCGCCCAATTTTTTTATAAGTTCCTTACTTATTGATAGACCAAGGCCGGTGCCACCGTATTTACGGCTGGTAGAGCCGTCGGCCTGTTGGAAAGCTTCAAAAATGAGTTGTTGTTTTTCTGCAGGTATGCCTATACCTGTATCGTTTACTTCAATAACCAATATTCTTTTTGCATTTCTTAAAAGATCGTTGGTTAGGTTAGCTGTATTTTCAGTTGTTTTAAAAGAGAGGGTTACAGCACCCCTGGCAGGGGTAAATTTAAAGGCGTTGGACAAGAGATTTTTTATAACCTGTTCCAAACGTTGCTTATCGGTATAAATATTATCAGGTACCGTCTCGTCTTTTTCTTGTTTGAATGTAATTGATTTTTCTTCTGCTATTACATGGAAGGTCTGTGATATATCTCTAAGAATACTATCAACCTTTACATCTTCGAAATTGAAATCTATTTTACCAGCCTCTATTTTCGAAAGATCAAGTATGTCATTTATCAGGTTTAGCAGATCTGTACCGGATTTGTGGATGATGTTTGCATACTCTATTTGTTTGCCACTAAGGTTGGCCTGTTTGTTTTCCGACAATATCTTAGCGAGAATCAATACACTGTTAAGTGGTGTGCGAAGCTCGTGAGACATATTTGCCAGGAATTCCGACTTGTATTTACCGGTTATCTCCAGTTCGCTTGCTTTTTGCGAAAGTGCTTGCCTTGACATTTCTACCGCCTCATTCTTCTCTTCAAGTTCAGCATTTATTTGCCTTAACTCCTCTTCCTGTACGCGTAACTCTTCTTCCGAAGCCTGTAACACTTCGGCTTGGCGTGTAAGTTCTTCATTTGTTTGCCTTAATTCTTCCTGTTGGTTTTGGAGGTCAAGTTTTTGCAGTTGAACTTGTTCCAATAGTTGCATTACCTTTTCACGCGAATCGGCGGCATTAAGCCCGGTAGCAATGCTGTAAGCAATATTATTCAGGAACTGTATTTGCAAAGGTGAAAATTTGCTAAATGTTGCAAACTCAAGCACCCCCTTCAGTTCTTTATTATACCAAAGTGGAATACAAACTATCTCGCCAGCAGTAGTAGCGCCGGTGGCCGATTGGATTGTCCAGTATGGGGTTGGCACATCGCGTGTAATAACTGCCTCGCGTTGCTGCGCTGCATGGCCTATCAGGCCTTCTCCAATTGTAAAGCGTTTTTGCGCATTTTCCGGTAGTGCATTACATGCTTGCAGTATCAAAGCATCCTCATCTTCTTTGTAAACATATATGGCGCTGGCAATAGCATTAATGTAGTTTGAAATTACAAACAGTGCACTTTTTGATAATGACGCAATATCATCTTTATCCTGCAGGCCGTCGTTTACATTGGCAACCCCTGTTAGCAGCCAGTTTTGGTTGTTACTTTCTTCATTCAGCAACTTCACTTCCTGCAGGTTTTCCTGTACAGTTGTTTCGGCCTTTCTGCGGTTATTGAATTCGGAAATAATAAAATAAATTAGAATTAATATAATAATCAGTACAGCCGTAGAACCGATTATTGAGATGTTAGATGTGAAATTCAGTGATTGCTTATTTATGGCCTCCCGCTGCACACGCAGATCATTCTCAATATTTACCATTTGAGTAATCAGCAAGCGAATATCATCCATCTTCACCTGCTCTTCTCCTGTCATTCTTATAACAGTATCCATTGTATAAGTCCTGGCATCTTGCCCAAACATGCGCCATAGTTGGATGAGGCTTAATACTTTTCTTTCCAGCGCCTGAACATTATCTACCTGTGTTGGATTATCATTTACCAGGCTTTTTAGTTCATTTATAGCCGGCATTATATGGAGCAAACCATTATTGTAAGGCTCTAAAAATCTTTTTTCATTGGTACCGCGGAAACCACGCCTGCCAGTTTCCATATCCACCAATATGTTCTGTATATCATCAACCTGGTTAATGACCTTGTAAGAGTGTTTTACCCATCGTGCATTTTCTTGCTGGGTTTGGATGGAACTGTAGGTAACTATACCAATGATTAAGGTGATAATGACGGCACTAAGAAAACCCAGGTATAATTTACCTGTTACAGATAATTTCATTTACTAATAAGATATTTCAGAAAAGATACAACTGAATTGTAATAATTTAAGGGCTAGCAGGCAAGAATTAAAGGTAGTTTTCCAATACTTCTTTTATTTTATCGCAACTGAGAAAAAATGGCTTATCGCTAATATCCACTTTTGCTTCATTGCCTTGCAATGCATAGCTGCCAACAACACGGCCTACTGGGGTGTTTATAGTAAATACGGCAAGTCCATTATCTTGTGTAAGCTGGCCGCCCACTTTTTCTACTGCTGCTTTCACTTTTTGTTCAAATGCTTCAGGAGTGCCGTTTATGGGTAGGTTGAAGGTGCAAGACATAATAACAATATTTTAAACAAAGTTGCTGAAAATATTGTTGCTAAGTATGGGTTGAGATTAAATATATGTATAAAAAATAGGCAAGTAGCATTTCGCATACTTGCCTATTTGGTGCGGCAGAGGAGATTCGAACTCCCACGCCCGTTACAGGCGCTACCACCTCAAAGTAGTGCGTCTACCAATTTCGCCACCGCCGCATGTTTCTTTGAAGGATTGCAAAGGTAAAAGTTAAAAGCAAATGTCAAAAAAAGGAAGATATATTTTTTACCGCTTTAATGTAATGCGGAAGGTAGTGCCAATACCTACTTCCGAACTTTTTACAATAATAGAACCATGATGATACTTTTGAATAATACGTTTAGACAATGACAGGCCCAACCCCCAACCCCGTTTTTTAGTGGTAAAACCGGGGTTAAAGATTTTCTTTATTTGGTGTTTTGGTATTCCACGGCCTGTATCCGATATATCTATTACCACCTGCTGTGGCTGGTCAACAACCTTTAGTTCTATATTCCCTTTTCCTTCCATAGCGTCAAGCGCGTTGCGCATAAGGTTTTCAATAACCCAGTCAAAAAGGGGGCCACTGATGGCTATGGGTATATCTTCATGATTGGTCTTTAGTGTTATGGCAACTTTATTAGGCGCCCTTTTTTGCATGTAGTTTACCATGTTTTGAAGGCGCACAATAAGATTCTCTTCTTCCAATTTTGGTATGCTGCCCACCTTGCCAAACCTGTCAGCTACCAGTTTTAGTCTGTCAAGGTCTTTTTGCATTTCGGCTACCGCCTCTGTATTTGCATCATTGTCTTTTAGTAACTCAAGCCATGCTTCTATAGAGCTAAGGGGCGTGCCTAGCTGATGAGCTGTTTCTTTCGAAAGCCCGACCCAAACCTGGTTTTGAATTGACCTGTGTGCTGCGCTGAGGGCTATAAGTACAATGAATAGGAACAGGAATATTATGCCTAATTGTACGTACGGGTATAAACGCAATTGCCGTAAAAGATAAGACTCACCGTAAGAAACGTATTGCCGGCCATAACCATAGTCGAATTCGATAGGAGCATGTATAGCGTTAAAGTCGTTGAGCTGATCTTTAAAAAAATTGGGGTTTCGTTCAGCTCGAATTGTATCCAGGTTCTTATGATCTACGATATTTCCATCTTCATCGGTAAGGATAAGAGGAATGGTCGTGTTTTCTTCCAATATAGTAGATATATACTTTGTGGCATTAGGGTCGGTAGTGGTGCTTAGTGTTTTTAATCCTTCAACAAGCTGTAATACATTCTGTTTTTCCTGATCGGCAAGCTTGCCTGCCAATTGATTAGTATAAAATAAAGATGCGCCTACTATACATAAGGCAACAAGAATCAAATATGTTTTCCAATTAATATACTGTCGCATAAATGCTCAAAAGGCTAAAAACGAAATCAAGGTAAAAATATTATGATTTTGACCGAATAACTATTATTTTTGCCACTGCAAATTTCTTCATAATAGACATGCAACAACACAACCAGGACACCCACATAGAAAATGAAGCGGATATAGAACTAAATAAACCGTCTAAATCGCGCTTTTTATTTCTTTTGTTCTTTTTTGGCTTTTTTATATTTGCATGGGCAGGTTGCTACAACCTTTATGAGCATAAGTTCCAGAAGAACGATAATATCCCGGTTCCGGAAAATACGCAATACGAACCTAAGTATAAATAAATCATTGTTTTTTAAACAATGATAACCTGCACACAAGATACCGCTGTAGTCATTCTCAGCTACAATGGTAGAAAGTGGCATGAACTCTTTTTACCTGGTATTGTAGCCGATGCTAATACCGGCTATGAGGTAATTGTGGTGGACAATGCTTCTACCGACGATACCCATCAATATTTAGTGGAAAATTTTCCAACGGTAAAAACGTTACAAATAGCTGTAAATAAAGGTTTTGCTCATGGCTACTACGAAGCGCTAAAGCAAATACAGGCTAAATACTATGTATTGCTAAGTGCCGATTTTGAAGTAACGTCAGGCTGGTTTACACCACTACTTACTGCAATGGGCCGTTACCAGGGCCTTGCGGCCTGTCAACCCAAAATTAGATATTGGAAAGAGCGTGAGTATTTTGAATATGCTGGCGCAGCAGGTGGTTTCATGGATAAATTCGGCTATCTTTTTTGCAGGGGCAGACTATTTAACGACCTGGAAAAGGACAATGGTCAATATAATGATGACATAGAAATATTTTGGGCATCGGGTGGATGCCTTATGGTACGTGCCGACCTGTATCATATGGTGGGAGGGCTTGACCCCGATTTTTATGCACATATGGAAGAAGTGGACCTATGCTGGAGATTGAAAAATGCGGGGTATAAAATTGGCTACATTGCTGGGTCAACTGTATATCATGTGGGTGGTAGTGTTATTAGCTATGGGAGCCCTCAAAAATTGTATTACAATTTCCGTAATAGCCTCATACTGCTTCTTAAAAACGAGAAAACTTCCCGGCTTCTGTGGCTAATGCCATTTAGGTTGATATTAGATGGTATTGCTGGTTTTAAGCTGTTTATTAGCGGCCGTTTCAAAGAAACTGCTACTATAATGAAAGCGCATTTCAATTTTTATGGCAGTCTTGGTAAATGGCTTAGCAGACGCAAAGCTGCACAAAAACTTATTACACACAGAAATGAAGCCGGAATATGCCCTAGAAGTGTAGTGTGGGACTATTTTGTGCTCGGGAAAAAAGTATTCTCGAAGCTGAAATGGGAACCAGGACGACTTGAGTAACTTTCTTCATTTGTTTACCGACACATTGCTGCCATTCACCGACCTTACCCCCTTTTTTACCTAATGGGGCTTTAGTAACCCTATAATGCGTGCTACTTTTACATCATCAAAGTAAATTATAGTATGCAACGCGATTTTCAACAATATAACAGGTTTCGTGAACGGCGCATGCGCCGAAGGGGAGATAAGACTTTTTTTGGGCTGATAGTAATCTTAGCTGGTGTTTTTATCCTTCTTAAAAAACTGCACTTCTTCTATGTGGACTGGCAATTGATATGGCCTATAGCATTAATAGCAGTTGGACTGATGATTGGCCTTAAAAAGCGCTTTCATAACCATGCATGGTGGATATTGATTCTTATTGGGGTTGCCCATCTTATACCGGAATTTGAAATAAACGGAACCTCATCGGCCAGTCTTTTAGTGCCGGCCGCGATGATAATAGGTGGCCTGATGATAATCTTCAGATCGCGAAGCAAAAGCGACTGCAGACCTAATGATATT
>CAMLFX010000056.1 GCA_946479435.1 uncultured Sphingobacteriales bacterium
CTCGATTTAAGAATAATTTGGATAACTTTGCGCAAAGTTTTTAAAGGCAGTGATATAAATGCTTCAGACACAGTTACCATGGAGGCATTTAAAGGTAATTAAGCACCGCACTGTTCAATGAAATTGTCAGATTTTATGAACAAAACAATAATTTTTGGTGCAGGTGGTTTTGGTGCAGAAGTAGCCATGGCAATTCACGATATAAATGCTAAATCAGCTACGCAACAATTTGATCTGATAGGTTTTATAGATGATGATGCTTCACTGGGTGATAAGAGTTTTGCCGGAATAGATGTGATAGGGAATACTGAAACTTTACTACAATATAAGGAGTCTGTTAATGTGGTAATAGCGGTAAACAAACCTTCAACAAGAAAGAAAATAGCGGAAAAGTTAGTGCAAAACCATAATCTTAATTTTCCAAATATCATTCATCCAACTGCAATAGCATATTTAGATACTTGCAATCTGGGTAAAGGCAACATAATATTTCTGTTTAGTGTTGTATCTTACAATGTTACATTGGGCGATTTTAATATTATGAATAGTTATTCAGGCTTTGGGCACGATGCAGTTATTGGTAACTATAACACTTTCAACCCAAGAGTAGCTATTTCGGGTGGTGTGAAAATTGGTGAATTGAATGAGTTTGGAATGAACAGCAGTATTGTTCAGTATAAATCAGTAGGAAATAATAATGTAGTTGGTGCCAATTCATTATTGCTTAGGAATATAAGAAACGATAGTATGTATTTCGGTACACCAGCTCTTAAAATTGAAATTTAAAATATATAATAATTTTACGTCATGGATAATTTTTTAAAGCATTTCGCAGAACAATTGGACGAAACTGCTCCTGAAGAAGTAACACTCGATACCAATTTTAAAGATCTGGACGAGTGGAGCTCAATGACAGCTTTGTCTATCATTGCGATGGTTGATGAAGTGTATGGTAAGAAAATATCAGGCAATGAAATTAAAACTGCCGTAACCATACAAGATTTACAAAATATAGTACAAAGCAAATAAACTAATGAGCTTAACAAGTGTTTCAGGGGTTCACGTAGCCGGCATTGCATCGTGCGTACCTAAAAACAAAGCCGACAACTTAGAGTCAGCATTGTTGGGCACGCCTGAAGATGCTGAGAGGTTTGTGAAAGGTACTGGTATCAGGTTCCGGCACTATGTAGATGAAGGGGTTTGTACCTCAGACCTTTGCGAAAAAGCTGCAAACAAGCTTATTGATGGATTAGGATGGAAAAAAGAGGATATAGATATAGTGGTCATGGTAACTCAGACCCCTGATTATCTTACACCTAATACGGCCATCCTTATGCAGCAGCGTTTGGGTCTTTCGAATTCTTGTATAGCATTCGATATACCGTTGGGCTGTAGCGGATATGTGTACGGTTTATTTGCAATGTCCTCAATGCTATCTGCAACGGGAATAAAGAAGGGATTGCTGTTAGTTGGGGATACATTGTCGAGACAAGCATCTCCTAAAGATAAAAGTGCATATCCTTTGTTTGGCGATGCGGCTACTGCTACTGCTTTAGAATTTACCGGTAAAGCGGAAGATAACCTGAAGTTCCTTTTGGGCTCAGATGGTGCAGGTTATGAATCGATCATAGTTCCTGCAGGTGGCTACCGCGAACCAATTACAGCACAATCGTTACAATACAGCCAGATAGAAGAGGGTATCGAGCGTATGCGTACTAATACTGTAATGATAGGTACCGATGTATTTACATTTGGTATTAGTGTTGTGCCTGCCGAATTCAAAAAATTTGCAGAGCATTTCAACGTTACAACCAGCGATATTGATTATGCATTTTTTCATCAGGCCAATAAGTTCATGAATGAAAAAATAAGGAAGAAGATAGGCCTTAGCGAAGAACAAGTTCCATACTCCCTGCCTGAATATGGTAATACCAGTTCGGCAACTATACCACTTACCATATCTTACCGTTTTAAAGACGATAAAAAAGAAGGGCAATCAAAAAATTTTCTGCTTTGTGGTTTTGGGGTAGGCTTGTCATGGGGTATTTGCTACTTCAATTCAAAAGATATTTTACTCCCCGATATAATAGAATACTAAATGATCTCCTCAAATCATTATCATAATGAACTGCACCTTGCTACCGAGCTAGATAAGATATTTTATGATAATTGGTTGTTTGTTGCTACAAAAACAGAATTGGCAAATAATAATGACTTCGTAACGTTAGATATTGGCAAGCAAGCTATTGTTGTTCAAAATTTCAGAGGGAATGTAAAGGCATATAAAAATATATGCCTGCACCGGTTTAGTAAAATACAAACGCAGCGTAAGGGCAACCGCCCTTTTTTCTGTGCATACCATGGTTGGGCCTACACACCTGATGGCGCTGCAATAGTGCCCCCAAAATTCCAGGATGAAGCGATCCCTAAAGATTGCCTGAAACTGGATACTTACGAAGTAGCATCTTGCGGTGCTTTCTATTTCGTAAAACTGAATACAGAGAATAAGCAAACACTACAAGATTTCCTGGGTGAGTATTACAGCATACTTGAAGACTTCAGTAAAAATTTTGGTAAGGAAATATACAACGAAGTAATGCCTCATGAGGCTAACTGGAAACTACTTATTGAAAATGTATTGGAATGTTACCACTGTAAAACAGTGCATTCTGAAACATTTATACCTATGGGTATTGGTATGGCTTTGCCAATCAATATCAGGAGCTTTAGTAAACATAACGATTGCGAATACCCTAAAGTACAATCAGCAAAATTGGAGGCAAAAGCCAATAAGCTGGCTTTTCTTAATTATAAGAAATACAAACACGAATCTTATCATCATTTGTATATCTATCCTAACCTGTTTATCTCAAGTACAGAGGGCAACCTTTTGTATGTGGGTAGCTTTACACCCACTTCACCTACACATACAGACCTAATAGTGCGTTTTTACAGCCCGGTATTAGAGATACCTGAAGATGTGAAAGTGAGTAATTTTCTGGTTGAGGCATATTTTGAGGCGTCTATTGGTTCAGCTTTAACTGTTTTACAGGAAGATAAAGTGGTGCTGGAGAACATACAAAGTGTAGTGCATAAGATAGATCGCGAACCCATATTCGGTAAAGAAGAATTCAGGATCGATAGCTTCTACAAAAATTATTTTTCAGACATTAACCATCAGTAAATATGAATAATCCTTTTTCTCTTCAGGGGAAAAATATATTAGTTACAGGTGCTACATCAGGCATTGGCTTAACAGTATGTAAAGCCATTGATATGATGGGCGGCACATTTATTGGTGTAGGTCGTAATTTGAAAGCGCTTGAGGAAGGTACCTGGACACAACAACATAAGTTCCTGTCTTTCGACCTGATGAAGCTAAACGAAATACAAAGCTTTGTTGACGGGCTGGACAATATCGATGGCTATGTGCATTCTGCAGGTGTTGTAGATATCAATCCCATCAAATTTTTTAAACCGGAACTATACGAACAAATAAGAACAACTAATCTTGATTCATTCATCTACCTGATGAATGCAATGCTGAAGAAAAAGAAGATCAATAATAAAGCATCAATAGTTTTATTGAGTTCTATTTCGGGTTTATATGGTATGAAAGGTAATGGCTTGTATGGTATGACCAAAGCGGCACTCAATATTGCCGCTAAGACTTATGCCAACGAACTTTCAAAGCAAAAGATACGTGTTAATTCTGTAGCCCCCGGCATGGTGAAAACACAAATCACGTTAAATTCAATAGAAACGCTTGGTGAAGACCAGATAAAAAGTGACGAAGAAAAATATCCTTTAGGCTATGGTGAACCGGAAGATGTAGCATACCCAATATGTTTCTTACTATCTGATGCTGCTAAATGGATAACAGGTGAAGTAATGGTATTAGATGGTGGTAGAACAGCAGTTATTTAAAAAATTATGAAGCCTTATATAAAAGCTATATCATATTATCTGCCCGAGACTGAATTATCGAATGAGCAACTAATAGAGCAGTTCCCTGATTGGTCTGTTGAAAAAGTTGCTTCGAAAGTTGGTATACACTCAAGACATATTGCAGGTAAGCAGGAGCTATCTTCGGATATGGCTATTGACGCAGCCAACAGGCTGTTTACCGAACATAATATTGATAGAAACACAATAGATTTCATTATACTTTGTACACAAAGCCCTGACTATTTTTTACCTACTACAGCCTGCATTTTACAGCATAAATTAGGCTTACCAACCACTGCCGGTGCATTCGATTTTAACCTTGGTTGCTCCGGTTATATTTATGGGTTGGCTATAGCGAAGGGTTTTATTTCTGCGGGTATTGCTAAAAATATATTGCTCATTACTTCTGAGACCTACTCGAAGTTTCTGCATGCAAAAGATAGAGGTAACAAAACGATATTTGGTGACGCGGCTGCTGCTACTTTAATTACTACAGATGGCGATGCCTGTATCGGCGATTTCGTACTGGGTACAGATGGTGAAGGCGCCCATAACCTGATTGTAGAAAACGGAGGTTTAAGAAAGCCGGAAGACGAGCAGGAAGAAGCAGAGAAGACTGAAGAAGGTAAATTTCCGGGGCAGTATTTATATATGAATGGGCCTGAAATATTCAATTTCACTATTGAATCAGTCCCATCTCTAGTAAATGATACCCTTGTTAAGCACGGTTTGTCAATGGATGATATCGATGTGTTTGTGTTTCATCAGGCAAATAAATATATGCTTGAGTATTTGCGCAAAAAGATCAAAATACCTGTTGAGAAATTCTATTTATACCTGGAATATTGTGGTAATACGGTGTCATCGACTATACCTATTGCGATATACGAGGCAATGAAAGAAGGAAAAATAAAGAAAGGAGATAAAGTGCTGCTGGCTGGTTTTGGTGTAGGATATTCCTGGGGCGCTACAATTCTTCAATATTAAAATTGTACAACTATGAACTCGAAAATATGGCTTTCTTCGCCGCACATGGGCGGCAACGAAAGAAACTTTGTAAACGAAGCTTTTGATACTAATTGGGTAGCTCCATTAGGCCCTAATGTTGATGGTTTTGAAAAAGACCTGAGTTCTTTCTTGGGTGGTGATGTACATGTTGCAGCTTTGAGCTCGGGTACGGCAGCATTACACCTTGGCCTTATACTTTTAGGTGTGGAAGTTGGCGATGAAGTTATTTGCCAGAGTATGACATTTTCTGCTTCGGCAAATCCTATAGCTTATTTAGGCGCTAAACCTGTTTTTGTAGATAGTGAACCCGGTACATGGAATATATCTGCAACATTGCTGGAAGAAGCAATAAAAGACCGCATTGCTAACGGTAAAAAGCCTAAAGCAATTATTCCCGTACATCTATATGGTATGCCTTGTGGTAACATGGCTGAGATAATGAATATTGCTAAACAATACGACATCCCTGTACTGGAAGATGCTGCTGAAGCATTAGGCTCATCTATCGATGGTAAAATGTGTGGTACATTTGGCGATATAGGTATTCTATCATTCAACGGTAACAAAATCATTACTACATCGGGTGGTGGTGCGCTTGTATCAAAAGATAAAGCAGTCACTCAGAAAGCTACTTTCCTGGCTACACAGGCACGTGATGCAGCTCCGCACTACCAACACTCTCACATTGGCTACAATTACCGCATGAGTAATATTTGTGCAGGCATTGGCCGTGGGCAAATGGAAGTGTTGAAGGAAAGGGTAGAGCAACGCAGGGCTGTTTATAACCAATATGTAGAACGCTATTCTGATAAAAAAGGGATCACATTTGTAGCCGAGCCTAATGGCTTTTATTCTAACAGATGGTTAAGTGCTTTCCTGATCGATCCTCAACTGGCGGGTTTTGACAGGGAGCAATTAAGGCTTGCATTGGAAAAAGAAAACATCGAATCTCGTCCGCTATGGAAGCCAATGCATATGCAGCCTGTCTTTAGCAATAGTCCATTCTATGGAGATGGTACAGCTGAAAAACTATTCGAACAAGGTCTTTGCCTGCCTTCAGGTTCTAACCTCACACAGGAAGATATGGACCGCATATTTGTTGTTATGGATAGGCTATTGGTTAATGCTAACTCTTTGGCTGTATAAGTGGCCGTCAGCAATAGAAAAATAAAATTTGCCGTAGTTGGTTGCGGGCATATAGGTAAGCGTCATGCTGAGATCATTAAGCAGCATGTTGGGGCAGATCTAGTGGGATTGATTGATGTTCAGGATAAGCAAACACTCAATATCAACCAATATGTCAATATTCCATTTTATAATTCTCTTGAATCATTTCTTGAACAGGATATAGATGTTGATGTAATTAATATCTGTACTCCTAATGCATATCACAGCGCCCAGGGTATTCAGTGCCTTAATAAAGGCAAACATGTGGTAATAGAAAAGCCAATGGCTCTAACTGCAGCAGATGCCCAGGCTGTGATTAATAAAGCAACTGAAGTTGGCAAAGAGGTTTTTGTGGTAATGCAAAATCGCTACTCGCCGCCGTCAGTATGGCTAAAAGAAATTGTAGAGTCTGGTCGCTTGGGTAAAATATTTACAGTTCACTTAAACTGCTTTTGGAATAGGGATAACCGCTACTATAAGGCCGGTAGCTGGCATGGAAAGAAAGAATTGGATGGCGGTACGCTATTTACCCAATTTTCGCATTTTATCGATATTATGTACTGGCTGCTGGGCGATATAGAACATATAAATGCACGTTTCCAGAATTTCAACCATCAATTACTTACTGAATTTGAAGATTCAGGTACTATAAGTTTCGACTTTAAACAAGGTGGAGTAGGAACCATGAACTTTTCAACCTCCGTATGGGAGCATAATATGGAAAGCTCTATTATCATAATTGCTGAAAATGGGTCTATAAAGATCGGTGGCCAGTATATGGATAAGGTGGAGTACTGTTCTATAAAAGATTATATAATGCCTGCATTAGCACCTACTAATCCGGGGAATAGCTACGGTAGTTATCATGGCTCTGCGATGAACCATCAATATATTATTGATAACGTTGTGAGTGTGCTAAATGGTAATGCATCTGTTACTACTACTGCTTTGGAAGGTTATCATGTAGTGGATATGATAGAACGCATATATGCTGCAGGCAGTAAATAAAAAATCATCGCTATTTTATAATAGCGATGATCTCTAATTAATATCTGTAAGCTTTAAGCTGTAGCTACTGCGTTCAATCTTTTTACAAGACCCGATTTCAGGTTACTTGCTTTGTTTTTGTGGATAACATTGCGTTTTGCAAGTTTATCTATCATAGAGATAACTTTTGGCAATTCCTCAGTAGCAACAGCCTTGTCGGTAAGAGCCAACAATTTACGCATTGCGTTACGGGTAGTTTTACCATAATAACGGTTGCGGTCACGGCGTTTTTCACTCTGACGGATATCCTTTTTGGTAGCTTTATGATTTGCCATTTATTGTCGTATTGTTAATTAAGGCTGCAAAGGTAATATAAAATATTATAAACAAAAAAAAAACTGATAATTACATGGTCATCTGCGCATAAATCTGTTTAGATCGCTTACCCAGATATTCTTTCTTTTCTATAAACTTGTCCAATTTGTTTTTGGGGATACGTAAGCTATAATATTCTGATGGGTAAGTTTCATACTCGAACATGTCGTAATCTTCGTTCCATCTATCAAATGTTTTGCGGTCGATACCCAACTCCTGGCAGAGAAGATCCATGCTTATTGGTTGAGATATGCGTACAATTGCCATGCTCCTCAATTCTTCATCGGTAAACTGTGGTTTTTGTGGCTTTTTTTCCGCAACGATAGCAGCTTTAGGATCATTACCGAAATTAAAATCAGTAGGTATACTGCCTATACCAATAAATTTGCTCAAATTTTCAAATATGGTTGCTGTGGCGATAAATGCCAAAACATGTCCTTGCGTTTCTTTAGGTAAGTGTTTCTTTATATCCCAAAAATTGGTACTACCTGTTTTGGTAATAGCTCGCTGAACAGGTGTAGGTCCGCTATTATATGCGGCTACTACCAATAGCCAGTCATTTAGCTGACTATAAAGATAAGCCAGGTATTTAGCAGCAGCATTTGTCGACTTGTAAAGATCGCGGCGGTCATCGCGACGTCCGTTTACTGTAAGGCCCATAAGTTTAGCTGTAGATGCCATAAACTGCCATGGGCCTACTGCTCCTACTTTAGATACCGCATTATTATTTAAAGCTGATTCGATAACAGCCAGATATTTCAGTTCTTTTGGTATATCATGTTGCTGTAATACGTTATCTATCAATGAAAATCTGGAATCGCCACGATCCATAACCACACTAAGCGTTCTATTATGTACAGCCAGGTATTTACGTACAAAATCAGTAACGTAGTCATTCATCGCACCATAATAAGAAGATTCTCCTGCTAGTGGCACATGTTTATATGCAGCTTTTGTTGGAGCCGGTTTTGTTTCAGCTACAATTTTAGTTGTAGCCTTAGGCATGATAATCGTATCGGTTTTGATGGTTCTCATTTGAGGACGCATCGTGAAATTTTGTTGTTTCTGTGCAAAGCACAAAGAACTCAACAAAAGTGCCGGTAATACAAAAATACGTCTGTATTGCATGTTTTATCGTTGTTAAAGCGGTGAAGCATGCAACCCATAATGGGAAGCTTTTAAATAAAATATGGTGTGGGCTCCTACTTTAAAGGCTGATTAAGCGTTGTTAGTTGTGTTGGTAACAGAGGGTTTTTCTTTTTCCTTCATACCAGCTTCAATTTCGCTTTTTACGCCTTCCTTAGCATCATTAAATTCTCTGATACCTTTACCAATACCTTTTGCCAATTCCGGAATTTTCTTTCCGCCAAAAAGCACTATAACTACGATCAGGATAGTTATCCATTCTCCACCACTTGGCATAGAGAGTAAAAGCTGCGGATTCAACGATAGTAATGACATTGTAATCAATTAAATTATTAAAGTAATGTACAAACTTAAGGGTTTCAGATGATAATCAATAGTGAGGTATATCAGTTTTAACATTTGAACGCAACTTATAACTAAAAGTCAATCAATTAAATATATTGATAATTAATCTAATTGTTCTCTGAGTTGTTTTGTCATACCACCCGTATATACCCTCCATTTTTCTATGACCTGCTTCATGTCATCCGGTATCTCTGAGTCAAACTGCGTCCACTGGCGGGTTACAGGGTGTGTAAAACCAAGTTCTTTGGCATGTAAAGCATGGCGTGGCAATATCTTAAAACAATTTTCAACAAACTGTTTATACTTGGCAAAAACAGTTCCTTTTACAATTGTATTGCCCCCATAGGTAGCATCATTAAAAAGCGGATGCCCCAGGTACTTCATGTGTACACGTATCTGGTGAGTGCGCCCTGTTTCCAGCCTTAGTTCTACAAGGGTCACATAATTAAAGCGCTCCAGTACTTTATAGTGTGTTATAGCTTCCTTGCCATGGTCGCCATCAGGGAAAGCAGCCATTATTTTCCTGAAACGAAGATTGCGTCCTATATGCGCAATTATGGTTCCTTCATCCTCCTCAAGATTTCCCCAAACTAGAGCTATATATCTGCGGTGTACGGTGTGCTTTTTAAACTGCGCCGCAAGGTCGGTCATTGCTTTTTCAGTTTTAGCAATGATGATAAGGCCGCTGGTGTCTTTGTCTATACGGTGTACAAGGCCTACGCGTGGCAAGCCGGTAGTATCTACATCATGGTTTTGTAAATAATAAGCCAGGCCGTTTACAAGGGTGCCTGAATAGTTGCCACAACCGGGGTGTACTACCATTCCGGGTTTTTTATTGATGATCATTACATCATCGTCTTCATAAACTATATCAAGTGGTAAGTCTTCAGGTATTATTTCAGAATGTTCGGGATTACGGGTTTCGTAAACAATTATTTCATCACCTGCTTTTACTTTATAATTTGGTTTTACTGTGGCATTGTTTACTATAATATGCCCATCTTCCAGCGCCTGTTGTACTTTGTTACGTGTAGCGCCTTCCAGACGGTTCATTATGAACTTGTCTATACGTAAAGGAACCTGCCTTTTATCTGTCACTATCTTTAGGCGTTCAACCGGAAGGTTACTTTCCGCACCTTCTTCCTGCTCGGGATCCTCATCATCTTCCCAATTGTCTTCAATTTCTATTTCTTCCAGCATAGTGCAAAGTTAGTTTTTTGCCCATTCTTTCATTCGCCCCGCATCTAGTTGTAAGTAATTGCTTTGTTTTTCAACAATGCTATTGTTTATCCAGTATATGGCAGGCACATAATCGCCAGCCATTTCTTTGAATTTATCATTGTCACTGTAAAAAAGATAAGGAACATTGTTAGCGTGCGTTTCATCAAAAAATGGTTTTAATTGGTCTTTATGTCCATTCAGAACCATATAAATAGGCAAATCATTATGTTTATTTTTAATGATATGCAGCAAATAAGCAGCTTTTTTACAATGCGGGCAAGTTAAACTCATGAATGCTACTATGTGTTTTCCCTGTTTTAGGTCTTCATGAGGTTGCTTTTCTCCTTCATATAGCGCACTTAGATCTATGGCGCGGTGCATGCTTTTGGGTTCGTTATCCAACTCAAGGGGTGAAAGGATGAACGGAGTTACTAAAGCAACCATACCAAGACAAGCAGCAAGCCATTCTTGTCCTTTATATGGTTTAATAGGGTATATATATATAAGGAGTATTGTTACTGCAATCATTGCAAGGTTCTTCCATATTGCTGCCAGTGGCTTCATGTATATCCAATCGCCAAAACAACCGCAATTACCGTTATTGCCTTGTTGTACAATCAATAGTATCAGGTATCCAGTTAGCAATACAAGTAAACCAATAGTAATAGGGTAAGTAACTGATTTTAGATATATATGGCAGAGGAGGAATAGGCCTATTGTGAATTCAATGCCAATAAATAAGTGTGCTATAATTGAGGCGGAGACCATACCCGGCGCACCTAAATCTAAAAAGGTCCACTCAAATGGTTCAAGTGCTGCTACTTTGCTGTATGCACTAAATAAAAAAACTGCTGCAAGCACCAGCAGCAGTAACAAACCTGTTATGCGTTTTATATAAAATATGCCCTTCCTGTTTTGCCCGTTTGCCATGTCTGAAAGCAATTATGTTACAGGCTCAAAAATAGGGCACTATTTTAGTATAAATGGCAATCTTCAATCGTTTTTATACCATTATTTTCAGAAGTGGAAGAGTTACCCTTACAAACGCTCTCAGCTTTCTTTTTAGTATCCTTCACAGAATATTCTCTTGTGATAGTGTCAGGTAAACCGGGTTGACCGCTGTATGTAATTTCACATTCGCAAGTATAGCTGCGAATGCAGGAACTCATACATACTATTGTAAAAAATGCAGCGGCTACTACCAAACCGGGGCGTAATTTCATTGCGTATAGTTTGAACGGGTTGAAGATAAAAGATAAATTTCAAATCCGCAAACATCTGGTATTTAAAATACAAGAAAGCCTTAACGCATCAACACCCTGTTTTAATTAACTTTATTGCTGTAAAGTAATAAAGATGATCGAACACCAGCCCCTTATCGAAAACCTGGAGTTAATAGCAAATCAGGTCGTGGAAGGGTTTATTATAGGCTTGCACAGGAGCCCCTTTCATGGGTTTTCGGTTGAATTTGCTGAACACAGGCTGTATAACCAGGGAGATCCTTTAAGGCATATTGACTGGCGGGTGTATGCCCGTACCGATAAACTATTTGTTAAACGCTTTGAAGAAGAAACAAATTTAAGATGCTGTATAGTTGTAGATACGTCTTCGTCAATGCACTTCCCTAAAGAAGACGGTAAATACACTAAACTTCAATATAGCTGTATTGCGGCTGCCAGTATATTACAACTCTTAAAAAGACAACTGGATGCTGCAGCGCTGGCAGCTTTTAGCCAGCAAATAGATTATTTTTCCTCTTGCCGCTCATCTCACAGCCATTACAGGTTATTAATACATGAGCTTGAAAATATATTAAGGCTTGACACTAACGGTGTGCAAACTAATGCAGCTGCTGCCTTGCACCAGGTGGCTGAGCAAATGCACAAACGTTCTTTAATAGTGGTGTTTAGCGATATGATGGATGATGTTGAAAATATTGAAGCGCTTTTTGCAGCGCTGCAACACTTGAGGTACAATAAACATGAGGTGATATTATTCCATATGGCAGAGGGTAGCAAAGAGGTTGCTTTTAATTTTGAAAACAGGCCATATGAATTTGTGGATATGGAAAGTGGGGAACGTATAAAACTACAACCTGCACAGGTAAAAGAGCAATATGTAAAACAGATGTCCGGTTTTCAGAAAACGATAGAGGAACGTTGCCATCAATACAAGATAGAACGTGTTTCTGTTGGCCTGTCAATGCCAGTAGAGCAACTGCTTTACTCATTTTTATTAAAGAGAAATAAATTGCTGTAAATCATAAAAAAATAGCTAACTTTGCACCCCATTGAAGTTTTTTGACAAGTAGATCGGGATATGTTAGGGGTAATTCATGATATTAATTTGTGATTTATTTCTCGTTGATAAGCTTAATATTTAGAGTTTTTTAAACGGAGGACGAAGCATGAAACATAACCGGGAATTTGAAATTGCATGGCAGGGTTTAAAGCCTGGTGTACATAAATTTCAATATGACCTCAACGACCGGTTTTTAGAAGGGCGTGAAGGCGAACGGGATTTTAAAGATCTTGACGCACTGGTAACGTTAACTTTTGATAAAAAAAGTAACTTTTTCCTGTGTCATTTCGATATAGATGGAAGTGTAACCGTACCTTGCGACCGTTGTGGAGATGATTTTAAAATGAGGTTATGGGATGAATTTGACCTTGTAATAAAATTAACCGGCGGAGATGAGGGGGATGAGATAGATGAAGATGCAGATGTGGTTTTTATACCACGTAGTGAAACAGTGATAGACATAAGCAACTGGCTATACGAATTTGTTTTATTAAGTATTCCATTGCAGCGTGTACACCCCGATAAGCCTGATGGCACATCGGGCTGCAACCAGGAGGCCTTGAAACTACTTGATCAGTTATCAGAGCCTGAGGATAAACCGAAAAATGACATCTGGAAAGGCCTTGAGGCTTTGAAAGATAATAAAGAAGAAAATAAACGTAAATCGAATTAAAATTTAAATAAAATGCCTAATCCAAAACGACGTCACTCACAACAGCGAAGCGCTAAACGCCGTACTCACTATAAAGCAGTAGCTGAAACTTGGAGCGTTGATAAAGTAACTGGTGAAAGCCATCTGCGTCACCGTGCTCATTGGGTAGAAGGTAAATTGTACTATCGCGGTAACGTGGTAATCGACAAAGCACCTGCTACTGAAGGAGAAACAAACGCATAAGCTAACACTCATATCCAATGAAGATAGGGTTTGACATCATGGGTGGCGATTATGCCCCCCTTGAAGCCATAAAAGGTGTTCAAATGTTTTTTGAACAGAATTCTGATCCTGCAGTGCATTTGCTGCTGTTGGGTAATGCAGAAGCCTGTACTCCACACCTTTCTTTATTAGAATCATATACCGGGCGCTACACGTTTGTGGAGGCGCCTGAAGTTATTGGAATGCACGAGCATCCAACCAAAGCATTAAAAGAAAAGCCAAATTCAAGTATTGCTACAGGCTTTGGCCTGTTGCAGATGAAAAAGGCTGATGCCTTTATCAGTGCGGGTAACACAGGTGCAATGATGGTAGGTGCCATGTACTCTGTTAAGAGTATTGAAGGTGTTATACGCCCTACAATTGCTACGCCAGTACCTCGTCCTGATGGCAGTTTCAACCTGATGCTGGATGTAGGTATCAATGCTGATTGCAAACCTGAAAATTTGGTGCAATTTGCTCAATTGGGTTCATTGTATGTTGAACACGTTTATGGTATCAATAATCCTAAAGTAGGGTTATTAAACATTGGTGAAGAAGAAGGTAAAGGCAATCTGCTTGCACAAGCTACTTACCCTATGCTGAAAGAGCAGCAAAGCATAAACTTTGTAGGTAATATAGAAGGACGCGATATATTCCTCGAAAAAGCTAACGTAATAGTTTGCGAAGGTTTTGTAGGTAATATTGTTTTAAAAGCTGCTGAATCGGTACACACATTGCTTTCTGCTCGTGGTGTATCTGATAGCTTCCTTGATAATTTTAACTATGAGATATACGGTGGTACGCCAATTTTAGGTATCAATAGCCCCGTTATCATTGGCCATGGCATTTCTCATGCGCTTGCATTTAAGAACATGATAGATGTTGCCCGCCGTATAGTAGAAGCTAACTTGGTAGATGCTATTAAAAGGCATTTTGCTCCCGCAGTAGCTTAATCAATTTCCTGAATAAATTTTGTTGTTAACTTCACCTGTTCCTATGGAGCAGGTGAAGAATATATATTGTATAAGTGGTTTGGGTGCCGACAGCTCTATCTTTAAAAACGTAGAGGTAAAAGGTTATACACTACACCATGTACAATGGGTTCATCTCGATAAAGATGATACAGTTGCAGATTATGCAAGAAAACTAAGTGAACAAATACCTGATAATAGCAATCTCATAGGCCTGTCTTTTGGTGGAATGCTTGCAGTTGAAATAGCTAAGATAAAGCCACTAAACAAAGTAGTCCTCATCTCATCTGCAAAAACAAGAAATGAGATACCTGACTTTAATAACATTCTTACCTGGTTTATTACTCACCGTCTTATTCCTCATTTCCTGTTTACAAGCGCTAACAAATATGTGTTTGAATATTTTGGTGCTGAAACAGAAGATGAAAAAGAGCTCATACGGCAGATATTTAAGAATTCTGATGGCCGGTTTATGAGTAACGCTATGCGTATGGTTACTTTGTGGAAAAATGAAACAGTTCCCACTAACATAATCCACATTCATGGCACTGCAGATCGCATCATACCACCAGGTTTTATTAGACCTGATTATTGGTTGCAGGAAGGCACTCATATCATGATATATAATAGGGCTGAAGAGATTAACATAATCCTCAACAGTATTATTGTGTCTTAAAAAATTATAATTTTATGCTACTATGTTAGTCACCAGGAATATAGATACACCATTAGGGGTAATGCGCGCAGCAGCTACCGATCAGGGTGTTTGCCTGTTCGATTTCGAATACAGGCGCATGATAGATAGCATAGTAAAACGTATAGAAACAGGCTTACAGGAAACACTTCAACCAGGTAATAATGAGTTTATCGACCAGGTGGAAGACGAGATCAATGAATACTTACAAGGCAGCCGTATAACTTTTGATGTGCCTTTACATTTGGTGGGTTCCAACTTTCAGAAGAGTGTCTGGAATGGATTATTAACTATTCCTTATGGCGAAACACGCTCTTATAAGCAGCAATCAATATTTCTTGGAGACGAAAAAGCTATACGAGCGGTAGCAGGTGCTAACGGTGAGAATGGTATTGCTATTATTGTACCTTGCCATCGTGTTATAGGTACCAATGGAAGTCTTACAGGTTATGGCGGCGGTTTACCACGAAAAAAATGGTTGCTTGAGCATGAAGCCAAACATAGCGGCAAACATATACAAGCAACCCTGTTTTAAAGAGATTATTATTATTCCGGGGTATTCTTATTTCTGTTTTCTTTTACCGCATCTAATACTCCTTCAAGACTAAAGTAAAACCCTGCAGTGAATCGTGCGCCATTATACTTCCATGGGAAGCTGCTTACTGGATTAGCGAATACCGACTGAAACTGGGCTTTAGCAAATTTGTAACCGACCCTTACCGTCAGCGATGGCTCAAAGAAAGTATAGGTTCCTTCGTCTATGCGCCTGCCATTGTAAGCGTTTATAAGGTTCCTGTCCGCCAGGTAGCTATTGCCACGACCATTATCATCCAGGTTGTTGTAATTTATATTGCTGATACGCATATTAAATGCAGCATCAAACCATGGCGATGTTACACCAATACCCGGTTGAAGAAATAGCTTTGTAACATCCATATTTACATCGCTGGTTATTGTGCCACTACCACCGCCGCCGTACATTTCCACTACCATCTTAAATTTTCTATCTCCAACAGGGTAGTAGCCGCCGATACCTGCTTCCAGCAGGTGTGCTTTCGCAGGCACATTACCACCTGCAAAATCAAAATTATCGGGTGTAAAAGAATAAGTACTATAGTTGCCTATTATACCTAAGTGTTTTATTGGTGAATAAGATGCCTGTAGATCGAAAAAGCTGGTCTTGCCGGCACCATCCCCATCCCCAATACTTCCCGCAGCGTTCAAATGTGCCTGGCCGCCATCGGTAAAAAGTGGTGTATTTACAGCGTTGGGTTTATAATAATAACGGTTACAGCTACAAGCAAATAATGAAATACAGCAGATGACTAATAACGCAGTTTTTTGATATGTCATAATAAAGTAAAAATGAGCTGTTAAAAATAACATTTTGTAGGGTATTGCACTTTGGCTACCTCAGCTTTTTTTAGTTAATTTTGTATTCACTACAGGTTGGGTTATCGCTTTGCTTACAGCAAAGAGGAAAGTCCGGACAGTATAGAGCAACGCACCACCTAACGGGTGGGGTTCCGCTAACCACGGAATACAGAAAGTGCCACAGAAAATGACCGCCTCACAAGAGGTAAGGGTGAAAATGTAGGGTAAGAGCCTACACTATATATTGGTAACAATATAAAGGGGTAAACCTTGCGTGCTGAAATGTCAAATAGGCGTGCGTTTGAGGGCGGCTCGCCCGATGTACGTGGGTTGGCAGAAAGAGTTGTTGCGCGAGCAGCATCCAAGATAAATGATGACCGGTCTTTACGTAAGTAAAGATTTACAGAATCCGGCTTATAGATTTGTAGTTGTTTTGGTTAAATGATAGCACCGGTTTTGTCCCGGTGCTTTTTTCTTTTATAGCCATTCTTTACTATGCTACAGACTATATAGATACTATCTTTGCAGACTTATAATTTTTTCGATTTAGCAAGCACATGGAACTGACTAAGAATTTTCAGCATAACGAGGCCGAACAGAAATGGTATCAGCATTGGGATAATTCAGGATATTTTAAATCGAAGCCTGATGACAGGCCATCATATACTATAGTGATTCCGCCACCAAATATTACCGGCGTGCTACACATGGGGCATGCATTGAATGATACTGTTCAGGATATACTGATACGCCGTGCAAAAATGCAAGGCTTCAATACCTGTTGGGTACCAGGTACCGATCATGCTTCTATTGCAACCGAAGCTAAGGTCGTAGGTATGCTACGCGAAAAAGGTATCGATAAGAACAGCATCTCGCGCGATGAGTTTTTGAAATATGCTTATGAGTGGAAAGACAAGTATGGTGGTATCATCCTGCAACAGTTAAAAAAGCTTGGTTGTTCACTCGATTGGGACCGTACTGCCTTTACAATGGATGATGACTACTATGCTGCTGTTATTCGTGTATTCGTAGAACTATATAATAAAGGCAATATTTACCGTGGTGTAAAAATGATCAACTGGGATCCTAAGGCAAAGACCGCACTTAGCGATGAAGAGATCATACATAAACAAACCAATTCCAAGCTTACATACGTTCGTTATAAAATTGATAGCGATAAAGAAGAGTATATAACTATAGCAACCGTAAGGCCCGAAACTATTTTAGGCGATACTGCTGTATGTGTACACCCTGATGATGAGCGCTACACGCACCTGAAGGGTAAGTATTGTTTTGTTCCGCTTATCAACAGGCGTGTACCTATCATCTTCGATGAATACATCGATAAAGAATTTGGTACCGGTGCACTAAAGGTTACCCCTGCACATGATATAAATGACTATAACTTGGGTATCAAACACAACCTGCCGGTAGTCGATACCTTGAATGAAGATGGTACGATGAGCGAAGCAGCAGGTATGTATATTGGTGAAGATCGTTTTGCAGTTCGTAAGAAAATAGTAGAAGACCTAAAGGAGACCGGCAACTTTGTAAAACAGGAAGATTACAGCAACCAGGTTGGTTTTTCTGAACGTACCGATGCTGTTATAGAACCACGCCTTTCAATGCAATGGTGGTGCAAGATGGATGAGATGGCTAAGCCTGCATTAGAAAATGTATTGAACGATAATATTGAATTTCACCCTGCTAAGTTTAAGAACTTATACAAGCATTGGATGGAGAACATCAAAGATTGGTGCATTAGTCGCCAGCTTTGGTGGGGTCAGCGCATACCTGCATGGTATGATACTGATGGTAAAATATATGTAGCAAAAACTGCTGAAGAGGCGCATGAACAATACCGCAATGCTAATCCTGAATTAGCTGCGAAGAATCCTGAACTGAGGCAAGAGGAAGATGTACTGGATACATGGTTCAGTAGTTGGTTGTGGCCCATGCAGGTATTTGGCTGGAATGACGATCCTAACAATGAGGAGCTGAAATATTACTACCCAACCCAGACATTGGTAACTGGTCCTGATATCATATTCTTTTGGGTAGCGCGTATGGCTATGGCTGGCTACGAATTCATGAACCAAAAGCCATTCGATAAAGTATATTTTACCGGCATCATTCGCGATAAGCAAGGCCGTAAAATGAGTAAATCATTAGGCAACTCTCCTGATTTATTGCAACTTATAGACGACTTTGGTGCTGATGCGGTACGTTTCAGTATCATTATATCATCGCCTGCGGGTAATGACTTGTTATTTGATGAGAGTGCATTGGAACAAGGCCGCAACTTTAGCAATAAGATGTGGAATGCCCTGAAGCTGATAAAAATGTGGGAAGAAAGGGTAGCGGATGTGGATGGATCGAATATTGAATTTGCTATAGAGTGGATGGAGCAACGTTTAGCGAGTGCATCCGCCGATATTGATAGTATGATAAAAGACTTCCGCCTGAGCGAAGGCCTGAAAACTATCTATTCGTTGATTTGGGATGATTTCTGCTCATGGTACCTGGAATGGGTAAAACCCGCACAAGACCAGCCAATATCTAAAAAAGTATACGAGCGCACTTTAGATATCTACGAACGTTTGTTGCAATTGCTGCATCCATACTTGCCATTCGTTACAGAAGAAATATATCATCAACTGCGCGAACGTAAAGAGGGTGATGATCTGATATTAATGCAGCTACCGGCTACTGCAACGGTAAACGCAAGCATATTGAATTATGGCGCGCTATTACAAGAGTTGATAACCGCTGTACGCGATACACGTAACAAAAATCAGATGAAGCCGAAGGACACCATTAAGCTTCATATTGATACTGCGAATAAGGACTTTTACAATACGATACTCTCAATACTCAGCAGGCAGGTGAATGCAGAGGTAATTAACTTCACCAGCGAAGCACAGGCAGGTAGTATATCTATTGTGGTACAGACCGATAAATTGTATATTGAAGGTGCAAACGCCAATGTAGATACAGGCGCGCAGAAAGAGCAAATGCAAAAGGATCTTGATTACTTGAAAGGTTTCCTGGTAAGTATAGATAAAAAACTAAGTAATCAGCTATTTGTGCAAAATGCAAAGCCTGAAGTAATAGAAGTAGAACGTAAAAAACAAAGCGATGCTTTGGCCAAAATAAAAGCTATTGAAGAAAGTCTAAGTTTACTGTAACTTTAAGCTAATGAAGAAACAAGCCAGATATTTTGTATTTGCACTGCTCTCTGTCATAAGCATTAGCGTATGGGCGCAGGAGAAAAAAGTTGCAGAGAAACCAAAAGCTACAAAGCCTAAGGTGATACCTATACCTGTCTATTTAGGTAAATCAAATATAAATGGTGGTACACTTACAAAGCAAAATTTTGATTCTTTGCTTGGGCAAGGATTAACTTCTAGAGACAGTACGGGTAAAAATTATTTAGTGAATGGATTTATCTTTACATACGGCGAAAGAAATTTGTATGAAGATTCCGTTGGAAAGTTAATGGTAGTTACAGACTATTTGCCCGAATACTGCTATGGAGATTCTTTGACCACATTTTTGCTAAAAAATATACGCAGCCGTTCAAAAGCTGGCGATACAGTTTACTTCGACAATATTTCACTATTATCTGCTGAAGGTACCGGAGCTTTGGGTAAATCGTTTAGACTTGTTTTAAGTAAGTGATTAGTAGTATTTTAAACTACAAGTATTAAAAGAAAAGCAATGCAGTTCCTGGCATTGCTTTTCTTTTATGAAAGCCCTAAATATATTCATTAAATTTATAATGATTTGTCTGATTAAGCTATAAACCAACTATTTTACTTTTTTTCAGGTCTTCTTACATAACCGCTCTATCTATGAAATATCTATTTACTTTTCTTCTGCTGTTTTCATTCTGCTATAACGGCCATGCATCTGTTTATGATAAGCTTTGTGACGTCAATAAGCTTTGGGAGGAAAATGATGTAGCTAGTATCCAATTTCCTAAGAATAAGCAAAGAACTTCACAAGAATGGATACAATTACACCTTTCGTTAGTAGAACAGATTTTACGTTCCAGAAATATTGATAATTTATCTGCTGAACAGAAACTTAACCGCAATACTGCATTAGATCATCTACATGAATA
>CAMLFX010000057.1 GCA_946479435.1 uncultured Sphingobacteriales bacterium
CAAAATCCCAGTCGTAGCTAACTGTAGGGAAGGGGTATGTCCATAAGCCAGCAGGCGGCGGTGCAGGTATATTACTGTATAAATTAACCGTAAAAGTAACTGTTGCAGGTATGCATCCGCCATTTTTATCCGGCTCTATTATAGGTACTATATCTCTCACCTTTACATAACTGGTTTTATATATAGTATCCTTACAGCCGTGGCTGTCAGTGCCTATCATGCTTACATCGTAAAAGTCGTTGGTTGTATAAGTATGGTTTTGTGTTTGCCCTGTAGCGGTACCGGGGTGGAAATCCCAGGCATAGCTGCTTGCATTGCCGGTTGCAGCAAAAGCTACCGTAACAGGCGCGGGACATGGATCGGTAGGATTGGCCGTAAAATCGATAGTTGGCTGGGGATATATAGTTACACTTCTGTACGCAGTATCCTTACAAGGGCCATCAGAAGTTATCAGGCGGATATTATAAGTGCCTGCGGTATAAAAAGTATGGTTTGTAACAGCTAAATTACTAATGCCATCTCCGCCAAAGTCCCAATCGCTGGCGGTAAAGCTTGGCGTACTGGTATTGGTAAGTGTCATTGAAGTACCCACACATGCATTACTACCACCAGTAAAAGATGCCGTTACATCTTTTATTACTACTGCCGCCGCTAAGGTTGTCGCCTGTTGGCAGCCATTGGCATCAGTTACCGTAAGTTTTACGTTATAAGTTCTGGGGGCAGTGCCCGTATAAGTATGCGAAGGGTTGGCGGTAGTGCCATGGGTACTGCCATCGTCAAAGTCCCAGTCGTAAGTATAGGGAGGTGTACCGTTGGCAACAGTTGAGTTAAATGTTGTTGTACCACCAAACCTGCAAAAAGTGGGCACGGTAACAGTAAAGCTTACCTCGGGTGTGGGGTTGATACATACCAGGTTGTTTTTTGTTTTTGACTGGCTGCAACCATTACTATTAGTCAATTGCAGGGTAACGTTTTTACAACCCGTAGCCGTGTATATGTGCGATGGGTTTTGACTGTTATTGAAGGGTGAGCCATCGCCAAAAGCCCATGAATAAGTGCTGGAACCCGTGGCATGCGATGCAGATGCATCATTAAACTGAACAGTAAGCGGATTGCAACCGGAAGTAGGTGATGCAGTAAAATTGACCGAAGGGGTATCATGTACAATTACCGTAAGTGTTTTGCTACTGCTTCCCGAAGTATTACTTACTGTTAATGTGATTGTTTTTGTACCCGGCGTGGTGAATATAGTTGATGGTGTAGAATTGGTAGTAGGTATTGTACCGGCACCCGGTATTGACCAATTGTAGCTAACCCCCGATACCGGTGGGCCCGCATCGAACTGTACGGCAAGGGGTACACAACCTTCGGTTGGGGTTGCGGTAAAATTAGCTACAGGTGCTTGTCCAAACACAACAATGGGTGCAAATAGAATAAGCGCTAGTAACAATAATCTGTTGACTACGGCCATAGGTTAAAATGGGGTTCTGTGATATATTATAAAAAACAATTAAAGTTAAGAATTCCTTAAAATGACGAACATTAAAATGGCATTAAACGCCCGTTAAAAACTGCTCTGTTATTGCATTCCGCAGTTTAACTATTAGTTAAACTATTCCGAATATAAAAATGATATTCCGTAAACATGTGTGATAAGGAGCTGACGAATATCATTGTATATAGAAGAAAAACAAGGTATGAATGACGCTTATATGCAGATAATCTCAAAAATGCAGGTAAGACTTGCTACACCGCTTTTTTTGTAGGTACTTAGTAGTAATGATTTTTCTATAAATTAAAGCATAAATAAATTTCCGGTCAGCTATGTCTTATCCATTTCAAATAACCAATAAGGAAAACTATATAGACCAATATAACAAGAGTGTGAATGACCCTGAGGCATTCTGGACCGAGATTGCTGAAAACTTCAGGTGGCGAAAGAAATGGGATAGTGTGCTAAACTGGAATTTCACTGAGCCTCGTATTGAATGGTTTATTAATGGCAAGCTGAACATAACCGAAAACTGCCTTGACAGGCATTTGCCGGAAAAAGCCAATGAACCCGCATTCATTTTCGAGCCGAATGCCCCCCAACAACCCGGCCGCATACTTACCTATCAAAACCTGTACGATGAAGTAAACGCATTTGCACATGTGCTGAATGAGATGGGCGTGCAAAAGGGAGACCGGGTTTGCATATATATGGGTATGATACCCGAACTGGCTATAGCAATATTAGCCTGTGCACGTATTGGCGCTATCCACTCGGTAATATTTGGAGGCTTTAGCGCCCGTAGCATAGCCGACAGATTGCTGGATGCGCAAGCAGAGTATATAATAACGGCTGATGGCGCGAACAGGGGCAATAAAGCGATTGCCCTGAAAGATGTGATTGATGACGCTTTAGTAAGTTGCCCCTTTGTAAAAAAAGTGGTGGTGGTCAACCACTCCTCTACCCCCGCCAGTATGATAAAGGGGCGGGATGTTTGGTGGGAAGATGAAATGCAAAATGTAAAAAATGCAGGGAAGGGCGTCTTTGAACCTGTTGAAATGGATGCGGAAGACCCTTTATTCATCCTATATACCTCCGGATCCACAGGTAAACCCAAAGGTGTAGTACACACCTGTGGCGGCTATATGGTATATGCTACCTATTCATTTATCAATGTCTTTCAGTACAAGCCTGGTGACGTGTACTTCTGCACTGCCGATATAGGCTGGATAACGGGCCATAGCTATATTGTGTATGGCCCGTTATGCGCGGCTGCTACAATAGTTTTATTTGAAGGCATACCTACCTACCCCGATGCGGGCAGGTTTTGGGATATTGTTGATAAACACAAAGTGAACATACTCTACACTGCACCAACTGCTATACGTAGTTTGATGGCGCATGGAACTGATGTGATAGATAAACATGATCTCAGCAGCCTGAAAGTGCTGGGTACCGTTGGCGAGCCAATAAACGAAGAAGCGTGGTATTGGTACCATGAACATATTGGCAAAAGCCGCTGCCCTATTGTGGATACATGGTGGCAAACTGAAACAGGAGGCATACTGATATCGAACCTGGCGGGAATTACACCGGCCAAACCTGCACATGCTACATTACAATTGCCGGGCGTGCAGCCTATACTGGTAGATGAGCAAGGCAACGAGCTGCAGGGCAATGGTGTTTCAGGCAATTTGTGTATCCGCTTTCCCTGGCCGGGTATGATGCGCACAACTTATGGCGACCATGAGCGTTGCAGGCAGGCTTACTTCGCTACTTACCCCGGTTTATACTTTACGGGCGACGGCGCACTGCGCGATAAAGATGGCAACTACCGTATTACAGGCCGTGTAGATGATGTACTGAATGTAAGCGGCCATCGCATAGGTACTGCAGAAGTAGAGAATGCCATTAATATGCATACAGGTGTTATTGAGAGCGCAGTGGTTGGCTACCCGCACGACCTGAAAGGACAAGGAATTTATGCTTATGTAATCTTCGACCCTCAACATATAATTGATAACGATACCAGGGCTGACATACTACAAACCGTAAGTAAATTGATAGGCCCTATTGCTAAACCAGATAAAGTACAGTTTGTAAATGGTTTGCCTAAAACACGCAGTGGTAAGATAATGCGCCGCATACTGCGCAAAATAGCTGAGGGCGAAACAGAAAACCTTGGCGACACATCTACCTTGCTTGACCCTGCTATTGTGGAAGAAATAAAGAATGGTAAAGTGTAATTTATTCTTTGGCTAATTATTAACTAATACCTGCCCTTTCATTTAGTTTTATATACTGGTCTTTCATACGCACACTAAAACAAACTGTATGAAACAAATTTGTACGCTACTGCTGGTGGCTATTAGCTACGCTATGCCTGTTTTGGCGAAAGATGAGAAAACCAAAGAAGTAAAAAAGCCAATGACACAGGAAGATTCTGTCTTTCAACATTACATGCGCGAAGGTGCCTGGAAAAGCCCATTGTTCTCACGAAAACGCGAAAGGTATATTGATAGTGCGCTGGCTATATTACCGCAAAATGCATATTTGTGGCAGCAACGTGGCATGCCACTTATTAAGCAAAACAAATATGAGCTGGCTGCACCTTTCATTGATAGTGCCGCAAAATACGACCCACCCGTATGGGTACCTTACCGCGCCTTTTGCAAATGCATCTTCTCCAAAGAGTATAGTGCCGCAATTGACGATTTCAATCTGGCACGTAGTATCAATGGCAACTCGGGTGTTATGGACCATCCTTACGATTTTTACACAGGCTTATGTTATTTGCAGCTTAACAGGTTTGATAGTGCGGAAAACTACATAAGAAAATGTATTGACTACACTATTGGGCGCAATGGTGAAAGCTGGGTGCATTATATACACTGGTACTATTTGGGTGTAACCCGTTACGAGCAGGAAGATTACAAAGGCGCACTGGAATACCTGAATAAATCATTGATCGACTACCCTGACTTTTTCGATGCAGAATACTATAAAGCTTTAGCACTAATGCAACTAAAAGACTATAAGCAGGCAGCTATAGTAATACATAAAGCCAAGCAGGATTGCGATAAAGGGAACACCATGAACGAGGATAGCATTTTTTATGAAACCTATCCCTACCAGGTGAAGAAATACTATGTAAAGGGCACTGTGGAATGGATTGACGGGATGAATAAAGACAATTAGCCAATAGAATAATTGGCTAATCATCACATCAATTAATCAGCTAATTTGTCTTTACATTTGCACCCTTATGTACGAGCAGATAACCAACCAACAACTAATAGACATTGCCAACCAGTTTGGCACGCCGGTCTATGTGTACCATGCTGAAAAAATAGCTCAGCAGTACCAAAAGCTACAGGATGCTTTCAATGGCCATCCTACCAAGTTCTTTTATGCCTGCAAGGCGCTGACCAATATCAACGTATTGAAGTATATAAAGGGACTGGGCGCATCGCTCGATTGTGTAAGCATCAACGAGGTGAAGCTGGGGTTGAAGGCAGGGTTCGATGCAAAGGAAATATTGTTCACACCCAATTGTGTTGACTTTAACGAGATAGTTGCTGCACAAGAGCTGGGTGTTAATATCAATATTGACAACATTTCGATACTGGAACAATTTGGCAATAAATATGGCGGCAGTTACCCGGTATGTATCCGTATCAACCCGCATATTGAAGCGGGTGGCAATTACAAAATATCCACCGGCCATATCGATAGCAAGTTTGGTATCTCTATACACCAAATGCGCCATATTGAGCGTATTGTAAAGACTACCAACATACACGTGCAAGGTTTGCACATGCATACGGGTAGCGAAATAAAAGATGTAGATGTTTTTCTGCGTGCGCTTGATGTATTGTTTGATGTAGCAACGCATTTCAAACAGCTTGATTTTATTGACCTGGGCAGTGGCTTTAAAGTTCCTTACAAAGAGGGCGACCCTGAAACCGATGTGGTAACATTAGGCAGTAAACTAACTACAGCCGTAAAAGAATTTGAAAAAGAATATGGCCGCCCGCTAGTGGTATGGTTTGAGCCGGGTAAATATTTAGTAAGCGAAGCTGGCAGCTTTGTGGTGAAGGCTAACGTTATCAAGCAAACTACAGCAACGGTATTCGTTGGTGTCAACTCAGGCTTCAACCATTTAATACGCCCAATGTTCTATGAAGCGTATCATCGCATCAGTAATATATCTAACCCCAATGGTGCAGAACGCATCTACACCGTAGTAGGTAATATTTGCGAGACAGATACCTTCGCGTGGGACAGGGTACTGAATGAAGTGCGTGAAGGCGATTTGCTGGTCTTTCATAATGCAGGTGCTTATGGCTTTGAAATGAGCAGCAATTTCAATTCAAGACTGAAGCCTGCTGAAGTATTAATTGTAGAAGGGAAAGCGCACCTGGTACGCAAGCGCGATGAATTTGAAGACCTGTTAAAAAATCAGTTAGAAGTTTTATAGATAAGAGCCGCGATATGCGGCTCTTATTATTTTTATTAGCTTGATGCAGCTGCTGCACGTCTTCTGCGTATATACATAGCACAGTAAGGCATTAAAAAAGGTATCAGCGAGTTTGTTTCTCTATCCAGCATATTGTCGTACACATCTATGTGGTAATCGAAAGCAAACCTTGCCCATTTAAATTCAGCTTTTAAATCGGCAAGTAATTGTTCAGCACCATCGGTAAGTATATACTCATTATGCCAAAGATTCCTTCGCCTGAAGTAAAGAGTTTTACCTGTTTCAAAATAAATTTCAGCTCCACGTAAATTCACCCTTACCTGTGCAAACAGAACATCGTTCCTGTATATATGCCGGGCATTATTAAAAAACCCCGCCACTTTTACATCATATACCGGCAATTCGTTGATAATGATATGTGCTGTATTTGAGAAAAACGAGGTATAGTCGAGGCGTCCAATGATAGTAGCTGTATCATCCAGCAAATCAAATTTTCTATAGCCCCTTGTGCTTGCAGTGTACTGCATTTGTTGAAACTTTAATGCAAAGTAATTGCAGTTTTTACAATTAGTAAACAGCGGGGTAATACAATTAGCCGTTATCTTTATACTACATAATTATATGCTTATGAAAAGCCTTGCAGTATTTTGTGGTTCAAGTGAAGGATATGACCCCGTGCACCGCGATACCGCCTATGAACTAGGAGTAAAACTAACCGAACGTAATATACGTATGATATATGGCGGTGCTAAAGTGGGCCTTATGGGCGTAGTAGCTGATGCTATGCTGGCCAATGGCGGCGAAGTAATAGGGATAATACCTGATTTTTTGAAAACCAAGGAAATAGCACACGAAGGACTTACCGAACTCATAACTGTACACACCATGCACCAGCGCAAATTGAAGATGAACGAACTGTGCGATGGCGTTATCACGCTGCCTGGCGGATTTGGCACATTGGAAGAAATGTTTGAAATGCTGACATGGGGGCAACTCGGCTTACATAGCAAGCCCGTTGCATTACTAAATATAAATGGCTACTATGATGCGCTTACCGCCCTGTGTACAAATATGGTTAGTGAAGGCTTTTTGGATGAATGTACCCGTACCATGCTTCTTACCAGCCCGCTGGTAGATGAATTGCTGGATATGATGAACAACTATGTAGCCCCGGAAAAAACCAAGTATATAACCAGGCAAACTACATAATAGATTCTTATAACATCAAGACCCGCTTCAAAATGAAGCGGGTCTCTCTTTTTCATGCTGGCGGGTAAATTTCTTATCTAGATTTTAATAGTGTTTCTAAGTGTGACTGCGAAGATAAGATTTAAATATTCAGGAAATTTCAATTTTTCAAAATTTTTGCTACCGTTTTTTCACGGTAGCTTGTTTCAAGTTGCACATACTGTATCTTCGTATTTTACGTTTATATACATATCTTGTAGCATTCATGCGTTTCTGTTGCAAATTATTGATACTCACCTGCCTGTTGTTCTCTTCGCAGCATACCCTTGCACAACGGCATGTCATTAATATGGCAGAGCACGACCAGAAAGCATACTATTTTGGTATCACTTTTGGCACTAACTTTTCTACTTATAAAATAGGCTACACCAAGTCTTTTGTTGAAACGGATACTTTTATTTCAATAACCCCGCGTTTCAGGCCGGGTTTCAACCTGGGGCTGATGGGCAATCTCAGGCTCAACCGTCGTTTCGATCTACGTTTCGTACCATCTCTTGCTTTTGCAGAAAAAAGAATGGTGATTTTAGCATCGAGCCTGGGTGGCGATAGCACCATTGACAAGTCGATAGAATCTATTTACATGCACTTGCCATTGCAACTGAAATTTAAAAGCGACCGTATTGGCAATTTCAGGTTTTATGCGCTGATGGGTGGTAAGGTAGATATAGACCTTGCCGCCAATGCACGCTCTCGCAGGGCCGATGAATTTATAAAAGTACGCCCGTTAGATGCGGGATATGAACTAGGTGCCGGTTTTGAATTTTACTATCCCAACTTTATATTTTCACCTGAAATAAAAATTAGCCAGGGTTTGCTTAACCAGCATTATAAAGATAGCCGCATACCCCTAAGTAATGCCATAGAAACACTCAGCACGCGCATGATAGTGATATCTATTCATTTGGAAGGCTAGCTGCGTACACATTCATTTCTGTTTCTGCAAATCGTTTTCCCGTTTTCAAAATATAACGGCAATCATTGAAATTACCTTTGTCATAGAAATGTAAATGGCATGGAAACCACAATGAAAAATCAATCGAAAGCAATAAAATGGATAAAGAAGCTGGGACTGTGGGGGTTTCTTTTTTTCCTGGTAAAAGGTATTATATGGCTGGTAATAGGTATTGTTGGTTATAATGCGGTGAAATAAGTCTGCATTTATCAAGACATGTTGCTCTTCTAATTTTCCTGCTCCTGCACGTAGGCTATAAACTTATCCATCAGGGCATACATGTCGCTCAAAGCATCTTGCAGGTGCTCCATGCTTTTTTTTATTTGCCACTGGGTAAAAGTCTCTTTGTGCTCCTCTGCAACAAGGCCCGTCTCTATTTCAAATATTTCACGATCCATACGGCAAAAGTAATATCAAACCTATGCCAATTACCACCGTTTTTTAACGGTATTTATACGAATCACCCTAAATTTATAATAAGCAATAAATTACACTTATCATTAAAAATTATTTACTATTAAATAGAATAAATTTACTATGTTAAATATAATTATGTAATATAAAAAACGGGAAACAAATAGTGCGCGTACATATTAAAAAGTGGGGTTAAAACACGGTGGCCTTATATAGAATTGGAACAGTATTTTGCAGGCTCTTTCATTATGTAAAGCCTACACCATGATTTACTTTACAGCCCTGCTTCACGAACTGTGTTGCTGGGCTTTATTTTTGAAAGGACCAGCCCGGTAATACCCGTAATAATAAATAAAACACCAACCGAGATACTTGCCGAATAAGACAGCAGGCCAAATATCGCAGAACTAACAGCACCCGTACCCATTTGCAGAAAACCCATAAGCGATGCGGCGGCGCCAGCATTTTTTTGAAATGGCTGCAAAGCTAACGATGCAGCGTTGGGGTATGTAAGCCCAATGCACGATAAGAATATGAAAAACAATACAATATGCGCAATTAGCCCATACCAGCCCATAATAGCACCCGGTAAAAAAACAAGCGTTGTTAATACCTGTGTATAAAGGGCTATCTTAAATATCTGTTCGCTTTTATAACGCTTTGTAAGCTGTATATTCACTTGTCCGCCCCCCACTACCCCGATAGACAACAAGGCGAAGACCAAACCGAACTCCTTTTCAGTAAGCCCGAAAGTATTCATAAAGATAGAAGGCGCGCCTGCCAGGTACACAAACAGACCTGCAAATGAAAAAGCCCCTGACAGCGCATAGGCAAAGAATTGCTGCGTACGGAATATGGATAGAAAGTTTTGAATAATTGGTTGTGCCCGGAGCGAAACGGTGGCATCGGGCAGATGCCCTTCAGGCAATACAAATATTACGAGCAATAAAATAAGGCTCATAATAATGCCCAAAACAACAAACACAGCCTGCCATCCCCAAGCCGCAGCAACAAGACTACCTATAGTTGGTGCAAATAAGGGCGATACACTTAGTATCAGCATTAACATGGAAAAAACTTTTGCCCGTTCCTGCTCGGGGAAAAAATCGCGCACCATAGCAACAGAAGCTACACCTGCTGCACAACCACCCAATGCCTGCAATAACCTGTATGCGATGAGCATTTCAACATTGTGCGACAAGATGCAGGCAATGGTTGCTATTATATACAGCACCAGGCCGGCATACAGCGGGCGCTTACGGCCAAACCTATCCAGCAACGGGCCGTATAATAACTGACCCAGGGCCATGCCTATAAAATAGCTACTAAGCGATAACGAGACCTTAGGAACGGTAGTATGTAAACTGGTAGCTATTTGCTGAAATGCAGGCAAATACATATCTATAGAAAAAGGACTAACGGCAGTTAGCGCGCCAAGTATAAGTACTAGAACAACAGAATTTTTCTTCACAGCTCTTTCCGCGCCGTATGTGTTAGTGTTTTCCAAGTAATAAATATGTTATAAACCTTACTTTTTATGCGCAGCAAAGTAAAAGAATATAGAGATAAGCACATTGCTAATTGTGCTGATAAGCCTATCTAAAAAAGCATTTGGATGTTATATAAGGTAAAGATAAGCGCCTACCTGCACCAATATACCCAGTATATAACCCAACCATATTTCTGATGGCTGGTGGGCGCCTAACAACATGCGCGCGGTACCTATGATACCAGCCACAATAAGCGCCAGGAATAACGGCAATGTAAGACTGACTGGGCTCAGCATCATCAATACTATCAGCATACCCAGCATGCCACCGGCACCTGCTGTATGCATACTTACCTTATAAAAGATGTTGACCATGAATAAAGTAATAACCCCCCAGAAACTGCCAAGCGCCAGTACACGCAATAAAAACGGAGCACTAATATTTTTAAACACCCAATACAGCCAGAAATAAAATATCATAGATGTAATGAGGGGTATGATACGGTCTTTAGGATCGTACATATGCACGCTCTTAATGAAGTCCAGTCCTTTCATAATAAGCACGCTGAGGATAGGAAAGAACCCGGTAATAATGAAAATGGGCAGCAGGAACCTGAATGAATATTCATTCAAAGAAGTTCCGGCAAAGTAAGCAGGCACAAACCTGTACATAGCATAGGCCATAATGGTGGGCATAAATACCGGATGAAAAACAAACGATATAAGGTGCGCCAGCCAGGCTACGGGCTTGTATTTAGTATTAACCTTAGGTTCTTCTGCTATTACTTCTTTTTCTTGTTGATCTCCAAACATTACATATCTAATATGGGTGAAAGCCATTTTGTTGCCTCTTCTATACTCATGCCCTTGCGCTTTGCATAGTCTTGCAGCTGGTCATCGCTTATTTTACCAACGCCAAAATAAGTGCTTTGCGGATGGCTGAAATACCAGCCGCATACCGAAGCGGCGGGGTACATTGCTAAAGACTCTGTTAGTTGTATACCGGCATTTTCTGTTGCGTTTAGCAATGCGAACAATTTGTGTTTTTCAGTATGGTCGGGGCAAGCGGGATAGCCCGGTGCAGGGCGAATACCCTGGTATTCTTCTTTTACCAATTCAGCATTGCTCATATCTTCATTTGCAGCATAACCCCAAAATTCTTTACGCGTACGTTTGTGCAATACCTCTGCAAAACCTTCCGCGAGCCTGTCAGCTAAGGCTTGCAGCATTATCTTATTGTAGTCATCGTGATTATCAACGAACTTTTGCAAATGTGGCTCGATACCATGTATGCTAACAGCAAATGCACCAATATAATCTTCCTGCCTATCGCTGATAAAATCGGCCAGCGAGAAGTTAGGCTGATTGGCTGCTTTCTTTTGTTGCTGACGAAGCGACTCTAAATGATGCAGCACATTGCCATTCTCATCCTTCACTACTACTGTATCAGGTGCTGTCTTTTCTGCTTTCCAATACCCTACTACACCTTTTGCAGTCAGCCATTTTTCAGCAATGATCTTATCAAGCATTGCATTGGCTTCATTAAACAACTTAGTTGCTTCCACACCAACATGTGCATCCTTTAATATATCGGGATATTTACCCTTCATCTCCCATGCTATGAAAAATGGCCCCCAATCTATATACGCGCGTATCTCGTTCAGGTCGTAATCGCTAAACACTTTGCTGCCTGTAAATGCAGGCACGGGCGGAGTGTAATTGCTCCAGTCTATCTTCACGTGGTTCTTCTGCGCTTCAGTAAAAGGTATGTATTGCTTTATAGTACGTTTGTTAGCGAAGTCTGCCTTTAGCTTGGTATACTCGGTATCTATATCGCTCAAAAAAGCTGTTTTGTTCTCTTTACTCAAAAGGTTACCTGCCACTGTTACACTGCGGCTGGCGTCTAATACATACACAACCCCTTCATTATATTCAGGTGCTATCTTCACGGCAGTATGCGTGCGAGATGTGGTGGCGCCGCCAATCATTAATGGCTGTTTCATGCTGCGGCGTTTCATTTCTTTGGCCACATGCACCATCTCATCCAGCGATGGTGTTATCAACCCACTTAAACCGATGATGTCAACATTTTCTCTTTCTGCTGTTTCTAATATCTTATCAGCAGGTACCATTACGCCAAGATCTATAATGTCATAGCCATTGCAACCTAGAACTACACCTACAATGTTCTTACCAATGTCATGTACGTCGCCCTTTACAGTTGCCAGCAAGATTTTAGCTGCGCCACCCTGCCTTGCATTGGGGTTTGTTTTCTTTTCTTCTTCTATGAATGGTGTTAGATAAGCAACACTCTTCTTCATAACACGTGCGCTCTTCACCACCTGTGGCAAAAACATTTTACCACTGCCAAAGAGGTCACCAACTACATCCATACCTGCCATTAGCGGTCCTTCAATTACCTCCAGCGGACGCGGGTATTTCTGCCTGGCTTCTTCGGTATCTTCATCTATATATTCGGTAATACCATTCACCAAGGCGTGTTTCAAACGCTCTTCAACAGTATTGCTACGCCATAGCTCATCTTTCTTTTCTTCTTTGCCTTTTGCTTTCACAGTTTCGGCAAATGTTACCAAGCGCTCCGTAGCATCTTCGCGGCGGTTCAATACAACGTCCTCGCACAGCTCACGCAATTGTGGCTCTATTTCATCGTACACCTGCAACTGACCGGCATTCACAATACCCATATCCATACCTGCTTTAATAGCATGCAGCAAGAATACGCTATGTATTGCTTCGCGAACCGTATCATTACCACGAAAGGAGAATGATACATTGCTTACACCTCCGCTTACCTTGGTAAGTGGCATTTTTTGTTTAATGATACGTGTTGCTTCAATGAATTCAACCGCATAGTTATTATGCTCTTCAATACCTGTTGCTATTGCGAAAATGTTAGGATCGAAGATGATATCTTCAGGGTGATAACCTACTTGTTGCGTGAGTATATCGTAAGCACGCTGGCAAATATCTATCCTCCGCTGAAGGCTATCTGCCTGTCCGTTTTCATCAAATGCCATAACGATAACTGAAGCACCATAGCTACGACAAATCTGTGCCTGCTCTATAAACTTATCTTCGCCTTCTTTCAGCGATATGGAGTTAACGATACACTTACCCTGCACACACTTCAGGCCAGCTTCGATGATGCTGAACTTCGATGAATCGAGCATAATGGGTATCCGGGCAATATCCGGTTCGCTTTGCAAGAGGTTAAGGAACGTAGTCATGGCCTGCACTCCGTCCAGCAGTGCATCGTCCATATTTATATCCAGTATCTGCGCACCGCTCTCTACTTGTTGGCGCGCAACAGATAGTGCTTCTTCATATTTATTTTCTCTTATAAGCCTTGCAAATTTCTTGGAACCGGTAACGTTAGTACGTTCACCTACATTCACAAAATTGGTTTCGGGGCGCACCACTAATGGTTCCAGCCCACTTAATCTTAAAAATGGTTTTATCTCTGACATTAGTTATATACTCGGGAAAATAGCGTGTCAAAGGTAGAAACTAATGCCCTAATTCCGCCCACTCGGCTTCAATATTATATGTACAGGCTTACCAGGCTCCGTTTCTGCATTTATCAGGTATTCTTCCTCACCCGATACCAGCTTAACCATTGCAGAATTGGGTGGTTGAGCCCCCTGGTTATTAGCAGTTATTGTAATACGGTCAGGCGCGTCGGCCCAAAGGGTTATATCCAGCTGCTTATGTTCTTTAGCCAATGTGTAATTATCCAACACCTGCTTGCCGTTATGGGTTATGGTTACTCTATCGCCATCTACTATTTTATCGTCCCATATTTCAAGCACAGCAGTTTTGCCATTCCCTTGTATTTCGTAAGTAGAACCCGGCAGCATTCTGCGCACTTTGAGGGGTGCAGCCTTCACCGTATCGGCGATAGCTTCCTTTAGCCTGTTTACAAATTTTATTACCGTGTCGGACCTCGATTGAACAACTATTTTATTTAGTTCTTCAACCAGGGCTGCCGAGCCTATTACCATAATATCACCTTTTACCCATGGCTTATTATCAGCAGTGCGACTGGTAAAACTACCTTTCCATATACTGGTTTTACCAGATTCTAATTTTAAGAATCCATCCAGGTAACAGAAATCCTTTTTATCCCAACTGCTGTTGCTGGCAGTTATTTTCCCTTCTGAAAACCTTATTTCATTTCGTCCGCTATTTATAGTACCTGTAATGGTAGCCTTGGTTTGATCGGGACCATTTACATCAGTAATAGAAAAGCCTTTTATTTTACCAAGCGAATCTTTAAACTGTAGTTTATAAGCGTATGTTTTACCGTCCTTTACTATTAAGGTGCCTATAAGAATAGTTTCTTTTGATTGGGCAACTGTAATAAAAGCGTAACAAATACAAGAAAAGAAAACCAGAAAACCTTTCAACACTATACGATTCACAAAATTGTTTTTATCTTGCCCGCAATATACTAACTATATGAAAATCCGTACATTATTAACCCTATTAGCTGTTATTACCTGCACCAATTTTAGCTATGCAGCTTTCCCGAAGTACAGCACAAATGAAACCAGCATCGAAGCTCCCCACATCAACATTACTTCAACTGACACCATTAAGAAAAAACAAATAATGGATGATGAGGATGAAGCAGACGAGATAGATAGCCAACCTATTGCTGAACCACATAAAAACAATGCATTAGGCGCTACATCGCTTATACTTAGCTCTGTAGGCATGGCATCTATTGTAGCGGCATTCATTGTTGCCAGCACCACTGCATCAGCTGTAGTGCTTCCATTATTGGTGATTGCTTTTGCATTGGGCCTAACAGGCCTTATTACAGGAGCTAAGGCAGTACGCCGTAAAGAAGGGAAAGGTATGGGTATAGCAGGCCTGGTATTAGGTATTGTAGATATATCTATCGTTGCGGTTATATCTTTCCTTGCTGTGCTTATTGCCAGTATAACGATTTAACATCCAATACTAAAAAATAAAAGTGCAATTGCTGGTTGGCAATTGCACTTTTTATATTCCTTATTGTATCAGTTCAAGGAATTCATCTTCGCTAAGTATGGCGACAGTACCCAGTTTCTTTGCTTTCTCCAGTTTTGAGCCTGCGTCTTCGCCTACCACCAGGTAATTGAGTTTGCTGCTTACACCCCCAAGTATATTACCACCTTTTTCTTCAACCATAGCCTCAGCATCACTGCGCTTGAATTTGCTGAGTGTACCTGTAAACAGGAATGTTTTACCTGCAAGTGCGCCATCGGCATTTGAGTGGCCTTTATGATGATTAGCAAGGTTGACACCTGCTGCTTCCAGCAGATCGATCATGTGGCGGTTTTCGTGTGTATGAAAAAAGTGCGCTACCGATGCTGCCACTTTAGGCCCTACATCATCCAGCGATACCAGTTGTTCTTCTGTCCAGTCGTACAGGTCTTTAATATGGCTTATCGCATTGGCTAAAGTTTTGGCCATCGTTTCACCCACATGGCGTATGCCTAAACCATATATTACACGGTTCAGAGGTTGCTTTTTAGAATTTTCGATGGCAGTTTGCAGGTTGGTTATGGATTTTTCGCCAAAGCCTTCCAGCTTACGGATCGCATCGAAATTGATTTTGTATATGCCGGGTATATCTTTCAATAACCCTAACTCATAAAACTTCTGGATATTGGCACCACCCAGGTTGCGTATATCCATAGCATCTTTACTTGCGAAGTGAATAATCCGCTCCACTACCTGTGCCGGGCAACTAATATTGATACAGCGCCACACGGCTTCTTCTTCCGGTTTCTCTAATGGTTCGCCACATACGGGGCATTCAGTTGGGAACACTATGGCTTTTTCTTTACCTGTACGCAATTCAGCCAATGGTTTCACAATGTATGGTATCACATCTCCTGCACGCTCTACCAATACAGTATCACCTATATGCAAGTCTTTCTCGCGCACTACATCTTCGTTGAATAAAGAAATGGATGTAACGGTTACGCCACCAATAGGAGTAGGTTCAATTTTAGCCACGGGGGTTACAGAACCAGTACGACCAACCTGGAACTCAACGCGTAATAGCTTGCTGGTTGCCTGCCTTGCTTTGAATTTATATGCCACTGCCCAACGCGGGTGGTGGGCAGTCATGCCCATCTGGTCTTGCTGTTCAAAATTGTTCACTTTTACTACAAGGCCATCCACTTCAAAAGGCAGGTCGTCGCGGCGCAGTTCAAAATCAACACAAAAATCAATTACCTGATCGATATTTTTGAAGCGCTTCATTTCTTTTACGGGCGTAGGGAAACCTAATTGATACAACCATTCCAAAGAACCGAAATGAGACCTTAATGCCTGCGGGACTTCATTCCCTTTCAGTGTATAATCGCTGATTTGATAGAGCACAGCCGATAGCTTACGTTTGCTTACTTCTTTAGTATCCAGTATTCTCAATGTACCCGATGCAGCATTGCGCGGATTAGCCAGTGGTGATAAACCGTCTGCCACACGCTGTGCATTATAAGCGGCAAATACTTCCTTATGTATCACCACTTCACCACGAATCTCAATCTGTGAAATACCGGCTTTAACGAAAGCAGCGGACAATGGTATAGAGCGTATTTGTTTGATGTTGTTCGTTATCTCTTCACCCATTACACCATCGCCACGTGTAGCGCCACGCACCAGCTTACCATCTTCATATATCAGCGATATACTGGCACCATCATATTTAGGTTCTACACAGTACTCTATTACACCATCGCCAATAAAATCGTGGCAGCGTTTGTCCCAATCGCGCAGGTCTTCCGCATTGTAAGTATTATCCAGGCTTAGCATGGGCACCAGGTGACTAACAGCGGGGAATTTTTCGCTTAGGCCAATTGCTACTCTCTGTGTTGGAGAATCGGCAGTTATTTGTTCAGGATATTTTTCTTCAAGTGCCTTTAGCTTTTTGAAGAGCTTATCATACTCTTCATCGGCCAGCACAGGTTCACTCTGTACATAATATTTCCAATCGGCATAGTTAATGATATTGCGCAATTGCTCAATATGCTTATCTGTTGCCTCTGCTTTCAATAGATCCTTAGCATCCTTGTAAAGGTTTTGCTCATCTTGCTTGGTGTACATGCTGCAAAGAAAATGAAAAACTTAAGACAATAGATGCTCCCATTCACCCGCACCTTCCCGTATTAACTCAGGTGTACCCTGGCTGCAATCGATAACCGTAGAGGGTATCATACCACCTATCCCACTATCTATTACTATATCTACTTTATCACCAAACATATCATGCATCAATTCAGGATCGGTATAGTATTCTACATCATCCTCCATTGGCAGTGACACACTCATGATAGGGTGCTCCAGCTGGCGCACTATTTCATGACAAACTTTATGGTTGGGCACACGTATGCCCACAGTATCTTTTTTAGTCTTCAATAGCTTTGGTACCTGCTTGCTGGCTTCTAATATAAATGTATATGGGCCAGGCAAGGCATTTTTCAGCAGCCGGAAAGTAGGTGTATCCACGCTTTTTGCATAGTCGCTCAGATGGCTCAGATCGCAGCAAATAAAGGAGAACTGTGCTTTTTTAGGGTCCATATTTTTCAACCGGCAAATGCGTTCTATAGCTGCTGTGTTGTAGATATCGCAACCCAGGCCATAAATAGTATCGGTAGGGTAAATGATGATCCCGCCGTTCTTCAAACAGTTGATAACTGTATTCAAATTACGTTGTTGGGGATCGTCTGGGTGTATATGGAGTAACATATATATAAAGTTACAAAAACCTAGCCGAGGCGTTTAATGGCTTCTATTGATGTGGATAAACGTTCCTGTTCATTACCCCGTACATCTACCCAGGGCACACCGCTATTTTGTACTATTTCAGCATACTGCTTGTAGAAATACTCCCTTTCGTGTGGCGCAGGGTGTTCGCGTAACGGATCATCCGTCCACAGTACGTCAATATACGTAAGCAGATACAGGTCGTATTTTTTTTGCGCTATTGCCTCTAGTATATTCTTGTGGCAATAGCCATATTTTGCTTCGCTCCATACTTTTAATACATACAGGTCAGTATCGCAGATAAGATATTCATTGGCTTTTATCTCCAGCTCATCTTCGGTAATAACTTGCCCCTTAGCAATGGCTAACAGATCTGTTTCATTATACTCACGGCCCAGTCCTTCTAAATAACCACGCGCATATTCAGGCACCCATACTGTATGTAATGCCTTAGCCAGCTCTTCGCTTAAAGTGCTTTTACCTGTCGATTCAGGCCCTATTACTACTATTTTCTTTACACTCAAGCTGCGGTTTTATTATGTTGCGATTGGTACATTTTGCGCCAGCGGAAATATCCTGACACTGCCACAATGAACAGGAAGATAGTAAGTATGGCGGTAAAAGGTATGCCCTTGTGTATTTGTAATGGTATCGCTATGAGGTTCGATATATTGAGCAATATCCAGTTCTCAACCTTATGCTTTGCCAATAACCACATACCTGCCCATGCTGTGGCTGATACAATCGCATCCCACACCGGCACATCAGAATCGGTGAATTGACTAAGTACTGTGTACAGGATAATCCAGCCTATTACAACTATAGCGCCGGTTATCAGCCAGTCCTTATTATTATTATGTGTTATGGCTGCCGGGCTTTCGCTTTCATGCCGCTTATTCCATAACACCCAGCCATATATGCTCATTACCAGGTAGTACAAATTCAGCATGGCTTCAGCATATAAGCCTACACTTGGCTTCGACATGATATACAGGTATATCACCGTACTAATGATACCTGTAGGGTACAAAGCCACATGGTTACGATTGGCCAGCAATACACTTGCCATACCAAACACCACTGCTATAGCCTCCAGCAATGTGGTTTGTTTCAGTTGTACGATGGTTTCCTGTAAGAATATAGCTGCATCCATGAGCGGACAAAAATAGGCAAGTACACGCTATATCTGCGCTGATGGCATTATATATGTGGTAACTTCAATAAAGCATACCCATGAAAAAAATACTATACGCACTATTTTTATTGCTGCCTGCTATGGCAAATGCGCAAATGACCACGCGCATTGTTAAAGACAACTTGTTCATACCATGGGAAATGGTGTATGGTCCTGATAACCATCTCTGGTTGACGCAAAAGAACGGGTACATCTGCCGCCTTGATCCCGCTACAGGCGATATGGATACTTTGTACCATGAAACGAATACAGTGATACAAAGCGAAGGTGGTATGCTAGGTTTAGCCTTGCACCCTGACTTTACCAATAGTCCCTATGTGTATGTAGCTTATGAGTACATAAATGGTGGCAACTATACCGAACGGATAGTGCGCTATACATACAACGCAAGTACTAATGACCTGTCGGGCCACACCATATTACTGGATGATATAAAAGGGGCCAATTACCACAATGGCTGCAGGCTGCTAATAGTAGGTGACAAACTATTCATTACCACCGGCGATGCTACAACTGCTAGTGTAGCGCAAGATGTAAATGTCATAAACGGTAAGATATTGCGTATTAATTTAGATGGCACCATACCATCAGACAATCCTATGGCAGGTAGCCCGGTATGGTCTTTCGGTCATCGCAACCCACAGGGTATTGTATATGCCAATAATAAACTTTATGAATCGGAACATGGTCCTAGTAACGACGATGAGGTGAACATTATACAAACCAACCGTAACTATGGCTGGCCTAATGTAGAGGGCTACTGCAATACCTCTTCAGAGATAACTTTCTGCAATAGCAATAGCGTTGTAGAACCCATTATGGCATGGACACCTACTATTGCGGTATCAGACATTGATTATTACGACTACCCGATGTTCCCCACCTTGCAAAAGTCTTTGATAATGGCTACGCTAAAAGACCAGAAATTATATCAGCTGAAACTGAACCGTACCCTAGATGGCATTACCGGTACTGGTACCATTGCAGGTCTTACCAGCGACCGCATACGTGCCATTTGCATTGGCCCCGATGGTAATATATTCATCAGCACCAGCAATTCCAATGCTAACGGCAGTACACAAATTGATAAGATCATCGAAATCTACGACCCATCTTATACGCACGTAGCAGGTTTACACAATAATGAGGTTACTATCTATCCTAACCCAGGCAACGATATTGTTACTATCCAAACCAACACCCTTACAAATGAGAAGCAGGCATATACTATTAGTAATATGACAGGCAGTATGGTATTGCACGGTTCGCTTTCATCAGATAACAATACTATTGACATAAGTACATTGCCCGCTGGTATATATCTGATAAAAATACGTGATGCCAAAGGCGCCACCCTGAGCGGAAAGATTACAAAACATTAGATATTAACTGTTTTTGGAAATTTGGTTTATAATACTATTTTTGCAATCCCAATTCGGGAATGGTGTGGTAGCTCAGTTGGTAGAGCAAAGGACTGAAAATCCTTGTGTCGGGGGTTCAATTC
>CAMLFX010000058.1 GCA_946479435.1 uncultured Sphingobacteriales bacterium
TTGCTGCAATTCAGCCCTCAAAGCAGCCACAGGCAGTGGTTTCAGCCCTCAAATGCCGCACGGAATTTTTTTTTATTTTTATTTTTTTCAACAAAATTGAACAACAGATACAGAAAAACATAATGCTAAAACGCCTTATCTTGCAGCACAATTGTTGCATCAATGCGTTACATCCTTACCATAGCCCTGGCCCTGCTGGGCACGGCAGCCACAAGGGCACAGTCGCCCGCCCTCCGCAGCCTCGGCACTGCCCTCCACACCATCACCGATACCGCTAAGGGCACCATAGGCGTCGCCCTCCTCGACCTCGAGACCAACGACACCCTCACCATAGGCAACGCACACCACTACCCTATGCAGAGCACCTACAAGTTCCCCCTGGCCCTGGCCATACTCCACATGGCCGATGAAGGCAGCCTCAGGCTCACCAACGCCGTGTACATACCCGCCTCCACCCTCGATACCCTTACCTGGAGCCCCATGCTCAAAGACCACCCCAACCAGGGCTTCTTCAGCCTCAGCGTACAGGAGCTCCTGGCCTACTCCGTCGGCCTCAGCGACAACAACGCCTGCGACATCCTCTTCCGGGAGGCTGGTGGCACCCAGGCCGTCGACAGGTACATACACAGCCTGGGCATCAAAGACATGGCCATAGCCGCCACCGAAGCCGAAGTGGCTAAGGACTGGCACCTGGCGTACAACAACTGGAGCACGCCTATCGCCGTGGCACAGCTGCTGCAGCAATGGTACACGGGCAAGGTGGTCAGCAAGGCCAGCACCACCCTCCTCTACGACATGATGGCCAATAGCCCTACCGGTACCAACCGCATCAGGGGGCTGCTGCCCAAAGCCGCCCTCGTTGCCCACAAGACGGGCACCTCTGGCATCAATGCCGATGGCCTGAACGGCGCCGTCAACGATGTGGGCATCGTTACCACACCCAATGGCCGCCACTTCGCCCTGGTGGTCTTCGTCAGCGACTTCAAGGGCGACACGCCCTATGGCGAGCTCATCATAGCCCAGGTAGCCCGCCTCGCGTGGGATCACTTCAGCAAGTAGCCCTAACTCCTTGTATAGCCGTGGGTTAGTACCGTTTGGGTCTCAGGTCTTCCCGTTTCGTCATGTTGGCGTCATAGCCTATCTTGTGGGTACATACCTTTGTAACCAGGTACGCTGATACTATGAAGAAGACCCGCCGTATACTAGTAGCCATCGCTCTGCTCATCCTGGTAGCCATAGGTATTGGCTACATGGTTTGGAACAAGCCCAACGACAAAGCCGAAGACCATACCGGCCTGGTGGTAACCACTACCCAGCTGTGCAACGCTTATGCCCAGAACGAAGACACTGCCAATGCTAAGTACCTCAGCAAGGTGCTGCAGGTACAAGGCGTGGTTGAAGAGGTAAGCAAGAGCCAGGATGGCGCGGTGGTCATCAAACTGAAGGGCACTGACGACATGGCCGTACAATGCACCATGCGCGATGCCAACGCCTTCACTACAAAGGGTGGCACGGCTACGGTCAAAGGCTTCTGCTCGGGCAGTACCATGTTCGACATCCTATTGACTGACTGCATAGTTGTAAACCAATGATGATGATGAAGCGCCCGATACAATACCTCGCAATGGCCTGCTTTGCTGCTATGGCAGTAGTAGCCTGCAAGCACAAGAGCAATACGCCCGCACCGGTTACCCCCACCAACCCGCCAACCGACACTACCGGCAACGGTGGCGGCGGTAACACGGAAGATACGGCACTGTGCTTCTCGCGCGATGTGCTGCCCATCTTCATAGCCAACTGCGCTAAGGCGGGTTGCCACGATGCTAACTCGGCCGAAGAAGGCTTTGTGTTCACCAGCTACGAGACTATAACCCGCAAGGAGTTCGTGGCAGGCAACGCCAATGCTACCAAGCTGTACAAAGCCATAACCGATAACGACCCCGAAGACCGCATGCCACAAAGCCCGTTGCCGCCGCTTAGCAGCGAGCAGATAGCGCTCATCCGCAGGTGGATCAATGAAGGGGCGCAGAACCGCGGCAATTGCGGCACCCTCTGCGACAGCAACAACATCAGCTATGCAACCGGCATCAAGCCCATAACCGAGAAGTACTGTAAGGGCTGCCACAGCAGTATATCGCCATCGGGTGGCGTATCGCTGGATACTTACGATGGCACCCGCGTAGTGGCATTGAACGGAAAGCTGGTGAATGTCATCAATCATAACCCCGGTTTCCCGGCAATGCCACAGGGGGGCAGTAAACTTTCGGCCTGCCAGATACGTCAAATAGAGAAGTGGGTGGCCGCAGGTGCGCAAAACAACTAAATGAACTAACTTACTATAACATAACAGCACATAACAATGAAGAAACTATTGATCCTGCTAGGTATAGTTGCACTGGCGGGTTGCTATAACGATAAGTACGATGAACTATACCCTGAAACCACAACAGGCGGCACTACCTGCGATACAAGCAATGTAACCTTCTCGCAAACCATAAAGCCTATATTGGATAGCAAATGCGCTATCTCCGGTTGCCACGACGCAGCCACGCTTGCAGGTGGTTATAACTTTACAACATATGGTGGTGTAAATGCTGCGAAAGGCCGTTTGATTGGTGCTATAAACTGGGCATCGGGCTACTCGCAAATGCCTAAAGGCATGAATAAACTGGACGACTGCTCTATAGCCAAAGTAACCAAATGGGTAAACGATGGCGCAAAGGATAACTAATAAACGTAACAAGAACTATATAAATAAGAGACACATGAAAAAACTAATGATGGTGGTGATGTTGTTGAGTGGCGGTATTGCTTACGCACAAAAATATACAACCAGCACGGGCAAAGTAGTATTCTTTTCTTCTACACCTTTGGAAAACATTGAAGCTATAAATAATGAAACTGCAGCTGCAATTGACAGCAAAAGTGGAAATATTGCTTTCCAGGTGCCTATAAAGAGCTTTAAGTTTGAAAAGCAGCTGATGAAGGAGCACTTCAATGAAAACTATATGGAAAGCGATAAGTACCCGCGTGCAGATTATAAAGGCAAGATAACAGATATAAGCAAGGTAAACTTTGCGAAAGATGGCACATACAACGTAACTATCAGTGGCAAAATGACGATACACGGCGTTACTAAAGAAGTAAGCATCCCCGGTACTATAACAGTAAAAGGCGGCACGGTAACAGCTAATGCCAAATTCAACGTACAAACTGCCGACTACAATATATCGATACCCAAGCTGGTGGAAGGGAAAATTGCAAAAAATATAGAAGTAACGGTAAACACAATACTGGAACAAAAATAAGCGGATAACCACACACACTAAAAAACTATTATGCGCATTATACCTGCATTACTGCTTACCACTTTACTGGCGGCTTCATTACCTGCCGCGGCACAACCACAAAAAAACAACAATACACAGCAAAAAGAAGATGACGGCGAAGACCTGATGGAAATGCTGAACCAGGAAAACAAACCCAAAAAAGAATATAGTACCGCCACTTTTAAAGCCACACGTATCATCAACTCGCATAGTATTGAAAACGTAGGCAAGGGCGTACTCGACTTTCGCATCATGCACCGTTTTGGGCCCGTAAACAATGGCATTAGTGATTTCTTTGGACTGGATGCCGCTAATACAAGCCTTGGGTTTGATTATGGTGTTACCGACTGGCTAATGGTAGGTATTAACCGCAGCACCTATCAAAAAGAAATACAGGGCTTCACCAAAATAAAACTGCTGCGCCAGGTAGATGGCAAGGGAATGCCTTTCTCGGTAAGCTATATGGGTGCCATGTCGGTACAAACACTGCCCGCACCTACTAACTTACCAATGGTAACCATGCCTGATGGCACAACAAAACAAGCTGAGTATTATTTCAGCAACCGATTGTTCTATACCAACCAATTGCTGATAGCGCGTAAATTCAGCCGTTCTTTTTCGCTGGAATTGATGCCTACGCACGTGCATTATAACCTGGTGCCAACTGCCAGCGAGCCTAACGACATGATAGCATTGGGTATTGGTGGCCGTATAAAACTATCGAACAGGATATCGCTGACAGGTGAATACTATTACCGCTTCAACGAACTGGATGGCATCAACGACGGAACTACTACACAACCCTACCACAATTCAGTATCGGTAGGTATTGATATAGAAACCGGTGGCCACGTATTCCAACTGATGTTCACTAATGGTACTGCTACTACCGAGCGTGCATTTATAGGCCAAAACCTGGACGACTTTTTTGATGGCGGCATCCACTTTGGTTTCAATATATCGCGCGTATTTACCATTGTAAAACCAAAAGACTTTGAAGGATCGCGCAACAAGATCTGGTAATAAAGAAGTTTATTTTTTCAATTACAGCAGCCGGCCTCGTGCCGGCTTTTGTTTTTTTTAACTTATGACCTGTACCTATATAGAAAGGGATGTAGTTTTAAAAGCAAGAAGGTAAACAGGTATTCATAAGAGGGTTTATAAACTTTAACGAATTACATATAAAATATGTAAAACAATACTGTTTATTTTGCAAGCATGAATACAACCTTCGAAACACTGGAGAAACTACGACTCAGAACTTTGTTACTTATAGACGGGCTTGAGCTTACACAACTAAACAAAATACCTAAAGGCTTTAATAACAATATAATATGGAACGTAGCGCATATGGTGGCGGCTATGCAGGGTGTCTGCTACAAAAGATCGGGCCTACCAATAACAGTAAGCAATGAATATTTTGAATGCTACAAACCGGAATCGAAACCGGAACACGATGTGGATGAACAGGAACTGAGAGAGATAAAAGAGTTACTGGTAAGTTCGATAGACAAACTAAAAGAAGACTATAGTAACGGCATCTTTAAAACATACACAGCATTTACAACGCGATATGGGGTGGACATAAACAATATCAACGAAGCGATCCAATTCCTGCCTTTTCATGATGGCATGCACATGGGCTATGTACTGGCGTTGAAGCGAATTGTTTAATAATAAATAGTACACACAATAATAAACGAAGCCTGCATTTATGTAGGCTTCGTTTATACTATTACTAATGTATCTATTTTGCAGTGGTAGCAATGCTGCAAATGCCCCAATAGCTCTGGTAATAATCTTTGGTAGCATACGCGGTTGCTTTTTTGCTGCCCGTTTCCCAATCAGCCACCAGTTCTTTCCTGTTTACCTCGAAAGCGCCCATAGCGGGTATGGTCCAGAAATGTTTTGGTGTACCCATTTTTTCAGTCAACACCTCAACCAATGCGTTTAACATTACAGCGCCACCTTCTTTAAATTCTTTAGCGTCTTGCGGTGGTGTTACTATATCCAGCTGTACCAGCTCACCATCTGTAAACATAGGTCGGAATATGTAAGTATAGTTACCTATTTTTTGCATAGAATCGGGAACAGCCTTGTTATATTCAGCAGGCGACGCACCAAATTTCACATTCCCGTACGCAACCTTATCGTTAGTGGCTTCGTTCTTTTCTTTTTTGGCAAATGCAGCCGTGCTGGTAAGCATTGCAATGAAAGCTAACAGCAGGTATTGTTTTCTCATATAGGTAATTTGCGCGGCAAAATACAGTAAGTATTGAACACAAAGAACCTCAGGCTGCCTGATTAACAAATTGATTGCAAAAGAAAGCCCCCTTGTTTTAAAACAAGGGGGCTTCTAATATTAGAAATGGTGTTACTGTTTCAGGAATTTGCTCACAGTTGTTTTACCATCAGCCGATTGCATGCGTATCATGTACATACCTGTTGCATAACTGCTGAGATCGAATTGTACAGCATTGCCAGCAATAGTTTTTTCAGCCAGCACCTGGCCCATTGTATTTAACAATTGTACTTTTCCACTAGTGCTGTTTTGCAAGAATACCTGTACTTGCGCACCGGCAGGGTTAGGCGCCACTATGATGCCTGCAGTATTATTTACGCTGCGAACTGATGTAGGCCAGTCGGTACTTCCGCCACCATCATCACCTCCGCCTCCTTCGTGATTGATTCCTTTAGCGCTATCGCAATACACCAATACATCGCTCCCATTCAGCGGGCGGTCGTAAAAGCGTATATCATCTATTGAACCATATAGGGGATAAGACTGCCAATCGTTATTGCTGGTAGTATACATACTGGCCCCGAAGCGCATATCGGCAGTGCTTGTGGTAAGGGGCACATTATAACCTAATGTTTTAATTAACTGCCCGTTTATATATAGCCTCATGCTATCGCCATCGAATGTGGACACTACGCAATACCATTGGGTCGTATCGAGATAGGAGCTGTAACCCCTGGTGGTAGGCGATAAGGCCCATGCAGAATAGCCCTGGTCGGCCAGGAAGTTGTTTTTATTCTTTGTTACGGTATAACAATCCAGATCGTAAGGATTATCATTGGCGTACAGCGCATAGTAGTCGGAAGAACCTTGTTGTCCTCTCCAGAATATGGTTGATGACTGGCAATGATCGCCGGAGAAATCATCGAATTTCATTAGTGCGCAAATAGAGTATTGCTGTACGTTCATGAGGTTATCGTAAGGCACGAAGATGTTATCAACATCGCCCGAAACGCCGGGACCTGAAAATTTATAAGCCGTATTAGCCAACCCACCATAGCCGGTGGTTAAGGCTGCACCAGTAACAGTACCATTCAGGCCGTTACCGCTTACATCCAGGGAACTACCATTAAAAGACCAATGGCCAATAAGGCCTGCACTGCCCTGGGCATGGGCAGCTAATGAACAGATAATAAAAGCCGGTATCAGATACAAAGATCTCATAATAAGGGTTTAAATGAATTAGGAATAAAAATACTTTTTAAAAAACATCAATTCTTAATGAATTTGCTAACAAATGTTTTACCATTGGTTGATTGTATACTGACCATATACACACCAGTAGCATAGCCACTCAAATCAAACTGTACCGCGGTAGTGCCAGCAATAGTTTTTTCAGACAGCACCTGGCCCATTGGATTTAACAATTGTACTTTTCCACTAGTGCTGTTTTGCAAGAATACCTGTACTTGCGCACCTGCAGGGTTAGGGGCAACTATGATGCCTGCAATATTATTTGCGTTTCGAACTGAGGTAGGCCAGTCTGTACCACCACCGTTGCCACCATCGCCCCCACCAGTGCTTTTCGCTTCTTCGCAATACATATCAACTTCTAAAGCTGAAAGTGCCCGGCCATATAGTTTAATATCGTCTATAGAACCATAAAAGGGATAAGATCTCCAATCGGAAGAAGCTGTGTTAAACATACTTGCACCGAAACGCATATCTTCAATACCTGGCTGTAAAGTAGTGGTGTATGGCATTGAATGGTATAAAACACCATTTACATAGTTTCTCAATTCAGCGCCATCGTAAACAGTTACCAGGCAGTACCATACTCCTTTACTTATATAGTTGTTATGAGGTGCAAAATCAGTACGGGAATAAGCCCGACCAATATCGGTAACCTGCGACTGAAATGCCATCTTATTGGGTGTCGCGATAAAGCAGTCGTCATCATTAGGATTGTCGCAGAACTCCATGGAATAATAATCCGAAGCGCTTTCCGTACCTCTCCATACAATGCTATTCCCCTGACATTGGTCAACGTTAAAACTATCTGCATTAACTAAAGCACAAATAGAAAAACTTTGCACATTCATTAGCAAATTATATGGTACAGTAATATTATCAAATACCCCGGGCATAGTTGTACCCTTAAACTTATACGCAGTATTGACATTGCCTGAATAGCCAGTTGTAAGGCTAGCGCCTATCACACTACCATTAAGCCCATTGCCACTCACATCGTTGGCACTGCCATTAAAATTCCAGTGGCCTACCAGGCCTGCACTGCCCTGGGCATTTGCAGTTAGCGAACAGAATGTAAACGCTAATAGGTATAGGTATCTTTTCATTTAAGGGGATTTAGAAATACAAATAAACTAAATAAGTATTTGAAATACGACAAACGGGCATAGAAATACAAAACCCCGGTATCAACCGGGGCTTTGAGGGTATGAATGTATTTACTAAACCTTACGCAACTGCGCTATCCAGTACGCTATTCATATTGCGTACTGCTTCAGCCGATTTGTTGAACAACGCCTGTTCTTCATCGTTCAGTTTGTAGTCTATTATTTTTTCAACACCGTTGCGGCCTATAACTACAGGCACGCCCATGCATATATCTTTTTGTCCGTATTCACCATCGAGCGCTACGCAGCAAGGGAACACTTTTTTCTCGTTGCGAACAATGCTTTCAACAAGTGCAGCACCAGCAGCACCCGGTGCATACCATGCTGAAGTGCCCAACAGCTTAGTAAGTGTAGCGCCACCTACCATTGTATCGTCAGCTATTTTCTTCAGTTGTTCAGCACTTAAAGTATTGCTAACGGGTGTGCCGTTAAGTGTAGCAAGGCGTGTAAGCGGTATCATGGTAGTATCGCCATGACCACCTATTACTACTGCGTGCAGGTCGTTAGCCGAGCAATCTAAAGATTGTTGCAGGTAGCATTTGAAACGAGCGCTATCCAGTATACCACCCATACCTATTACACGGTTCTTAGGAAGGCCTGTAGCTTTCAGCGTTAAGTAAGTCATCGTATCCATAGGGTTGCTGATAACCACTATGATGGCGTTAGGAGAATACTGCAGCAGGTTTTTAGCAACGCCTTCTACTATTTTAGCGTTGGTACCAATCAGTTCTTCGCGTGTCATACCCGGTTTACGCGGTATGCCTGAAGTGATAACACAAACATCTGAATTAGCAGTTTTGCTATAATCGTTCGTGCTGCCGATAACGCGTGTATCGAAGCCCAACAGAGATGATGTTTGCATGATATCAAGCGCTTTACCTTCGGCAAAACCCTCTTTAATATCAACCAGTACCAGTTCTTCGCAAAGTTCTTTACGGGCAATGTTATCGGCACATGTTGCACCTACCGCACCCGCACCTACTACAGTGATCTTCATTTTATGATTCGTTTTTTGAGTTAAGATATGAGAGAACGGGTGCAAAGATAGCTGATTTTAGATTTCTAAGAGTAATACGGAACAACACCAAACATTACCAATACAATTAATGTAACAAAAGTATATTTTATAGTACTACCTTCGTTTGCAGGCTATTACCCCAATAATTGCAAGTATTCGGTCCTCCTCTTATTTTTTGATTTGATTTATGGAAAATTTGGATAAAATCTACCACGGCGACGTAGAGAATATAAGCCGCATGTCGATTGTGCCTACTATATTGGAGGTGATATGCCGTACTACGGGCCTGGGCTTTTCAGCAGTAGCAAGGGTAACACCTGAAAAATGGGTAGCCTGCGCCGTGAAGGATGAGATAAAGTTCGGGCTACTGCCAGGTGGTGAATTGAAAGTAGATACTACCTTATGCCACGAGATACGCCAAACGGGTAAAGAGATTGTTATTGACCACGCGCAAGAAGATGAATATTACCGGTTGCACCACACACCTATGCAATATGGTTTCCAAAGCTATATATCGGTGCCTATATTTGGAGCTGACGGTAGCTTTTGGGGCACGCTTTGCGCTATAGACCCCGGCCCGGCTATACTGAACACACCTGCAATAAGGGGCTTGTTTAAGCTATATACCCAACTGATATCGCTGCACCTGCACGCTGCTGAGCACATGTCTGCAGCAGAAGTGAAAAAAATGGAAGACCAGACTTTTGTTGTACTGCAAAAACAACTGCAGGCCATAAAGGAACAAACCGATAACGCTGAGGTGAACGTCCGTAAGCTATCGGACAGGGATAGTAAACGACTGAACGATACTATAGAGCAAATAATAGCAGAGCTAAAAAACCTGCTGAGGGATATAGGGCAGCCAGCTGAAATTAAATAAGCCATATAGATTTACAAAAAATACAAAGGTCACATCGCTTACCCCTCTCAGGCAAATTTGCTACCTTCGCGGCTATATTTTTCAGTTATGAACCAATCGAAACGCGTTTACGACAACATACTGCAAACTATTGGCAATACCCCGCTGATAAAGCTGCATAAAGTAACCTCTGACCTGCCATGCCCTGTGTATGCTAAGGTAGAGAGCTTCAACCCCGGCAACTCTATTAAAGACCGTATGGCGCTTAAGATGCTGGAAGTAGCTGAAAAAGAAGGAAAGATAAAACCGGGCGGCACTATAATAGAAGGTACATCGGGTAATACAGGTATGGGCCTTGCAATGGCAGCCATCATCAAAGGCTACAAATGCATATTCGCTACTACCGATAAACAATCGAAAGAGAAGGCTGATATATTAAAAGCACTGGGCGCTGAGGTTATTGTTTGTCCTACAAACGTAGAACCTGAAGACCCACGTTCCTACTACTCAGTATCAAAAAGACTGGCTACTGAAATACCCAACAGCTGGTATGTAAACCAGTACGATAACCTTGCTAACCGCCAGGCACACTACGAGCAAACAGGCCCTGAAATATGGGAGCAAACTGAAGGCAAAATAACACACCTGGTAGTAGCTGCGGGTACCGGTGGCACTATAGTTGGTACAGGCATGTACCTGAAAGAACAAAACCCTGATATACAGGTATGGGCTATTGATACTTACGGATCGCTGCTGAAGAAATGGTTTGAAACAGGCGAGCTGGATATGAACGAGGTGTACCCGTATATATCGGAAGGTTTTGGTGAAGATTTTCTACCGCAAAACTACATCAAAGAGGCAATGGACCATTTTGAGAAAGTGACTGATAAAGATGGTGCGGTAATGGCGCGTAAAATAGCCAAAGAAGAAGGCATATTCGCGGGTTACTCGGCAGGCTCTGTAATAGCGGGCCTAAAACAACTGAAAAGCAAACTGAAACCTACCGACCTGGTAGTGGTCATCTTTCACGACCATGGCAGCCGTTATGTAGGCAAAGTATATAATGATGAGTGGATGCTGGACCGTGGTTTCCTGGATGTAGATACAGTGAAAGACCTGATTGGTGGCCTGGGCCGCCGCAGGCTGGTAACTATAGATGAAGACGCCAAAGTAAGCGACGCACTGGAGCTGATGAAGAAATATGATATAGAGCAGATACCGGTAATGAAAGATGGCGCAATGACAGGAGCCATAACACAAAGCGGACTGTTTAAAAAACTGATAGAGAACGCTGATGTGAAAGACTATAACATAGGCGATGTAAAAGAGGCCGCACTACCTGAGGTAGATATGAATACACCGCTGGAAAGACTGACGCACTATATAACCAAAGACAACGGCGCCATACTTACCAAAGACGAAAGCGGACAGCACCATATACTTACCAAATACGATATACTGAACGCTTTCAGCAAAGGATAATATCTTAATTAGCAATGTGATAATTAGCTGATGGTATGATATTGGCGGTAATGATTGGAGGAGAATAAGTGTATTGTTTCACTTTTGAATTTTGACTTTGAATTTCTTAAATAGAATACTAAAAAAGCCACCTATGTTATTCCCATGGGTGGCTTTGTTTCATACGGGGTTGTTTATATACCTGATACTGGACTACGCAGGCAGCGAACCCATATCTTCGCCGCTATGGCTGCAACCGGTATATATGCTGCTATACGCAGCCAGCTGGCTGTATATATGCGACCTGAAACGCTGGGCGGCATTCACTTACATAGGCCTTACATCGCTGAGTATAGTGCTGCAACTTACCCTGAAGGCGGGATACGCTAAGGATATGTACACCGATATGCTATTCCCCATCAACATATTATTTTGCTTTTTTGTGTTGTTTTACTTTAAACGTTTTGAGTGATGCGTGTGTTTACCGATATGATGAGCCGCACTACAGAGCTGCCTGATAACCTGCAGCGAATAGTATCTGTAGTACCATCGCAAACAGAACTGTTATACGACCTTGGCCTGACTGATGAGGTGGTGGGTATCACCAAATTCTGCGTGCACCCTGAAGATTGGTTTCGTAATAAAACACGCATTGGTGGCACCAAGAAGCTGCGTATTGAAGAGATCATAAACCTGAACCCTGACCTTATACTAGCCAATAAAGAAGAAAACGAACAGGAGCAGATAGAAGAACTGGCCAAACACTGCCCGGTATGGATAAGCGACATACACAATATACCACAGGCCCTGCAAATGATACAAGTGGTAGGGCAGCTAACCAACCGCGACGCCAGGGCTGCTGAAATGGTGGAAGAAATTGTACAGGGCTTTACTAAGCTTAGCAAGCACGCCGGCAAAAAGCGAGTGGCGTACATGATATGGTACAACCCATGGATGGGCATAGGCACAGACACCTTCATCAGCAATGTAATACAGACGATGGGCTGGCAAAATGTATTGCAGGATAAAAACCGCTACCCCGAAATAACATTAGAAGAACTAAAAGCTTATAAGCCTGAACTGGTTCTTCTTTCGTCGGAGCCTTTTCCTTTTAAAGAGCAGCATATAGAGGAAGTAAAACAAGTATTGCCCAATGCAGAGGTAATGCTAGTGGACGGTGAAATGTTTAGCTGGTATGGCAGCCGGATGGTGCAGGCTGTAAACTATCTGGATGGGCTGGTGCAGCGTTTGGGATAATTATTTCACTTTTTTCCAGTGACCTACATTATGCGATTCTCCACCGTTTCCTGTGCTTCCTGAAACACCTCTGAAATTATTAGTAAAACGAAGGCTATCACCATAAAAAGTATATTCAGGATAATTCCCGCTTACGTTAGGGATACTAAACACCTTTTCATTTCCAAATGTTTTTATATCGATGTAAAAATACTGCATACTACCCTCAATATTATATTTACTTGACACGTAGTCGCCTGATGAAGGATCAAGATAAGTATGTACCATTGCGATAACTTCACCTTCCCCATAGCGATAAACCTTTACATGCGACCTGACAAGTGTATCCAGGATCAATGTTCTGTTGCTATAATTAGTAATTGAATATCTTGTATAGTGCTCAATCCCATCATAAACACCAAAAAGACTTTGCATCGGATCTTTTATTACAGTATCTACAACTACAGTATCGGCAGTATCAACCTGTGGAGAAGGAACTATGGCAACAGGCTCTTTTTTACTACAACTGAGTAAAAGGCAAAGTGCACCTGATGCGGTAATTGTAAAAAGTGATCGCAGGGTGGGCATGATATAGGTGTTACAAGGGTATCAGATCCGGTCAATTAGATTGTTTGTACCAAGTGCCTTCTGTGCCTGAGGTAGTGATAGTACCCTTAGCCTTATCTTTTATAATGGTACGGTCGAAGTAGTCAACATATCTTTCTTTGGCATGAAACACCACGTATTTACGGTTCTCTTCATCGTCGGCAAAATTGGTCACATAATCTTTAAAATCCATTGCGAAGAAAATACTGCCATCCGCCTCCCATAACAGGTGGTTGCTTTCAGGGTTGGTTATTTTCAGTTGCGAATCGTAAGTAACATCGGCACTATCCAGCATTTTACCGGCAGTATTCCGCACATATTTATATACATGCAGCGAGCCTAAATAATTGCCTATGGTGTTTTTAATCGGGTCGGGGTCAAGCGGAGTAGAAGTATCTACCGGGCTTGGGGTAGGAGGAGTAGGTGTTGTTGTACTGCCGGTGTTGGAGGAGGTATCAGGCTTGGTTTCCTCTTTTTTGCAGCTTGCAATAGCGAGTATAAAACAAAAACCAAGCAGGGATAAAAAATAGGGATTACGTTTCATGGCGTAAAGATATGTGAAGTATGTACATTTCCATGCAGCATAAGTCACACATCTGTAAAGCCTAATAAATTTTAATACTATTTTAAAGGGCAACTAACCCATCAGGTGCAGCCAGTTACGTATCTCTTTTTTAGTTTTCCCAAGTTTAGTTTGCAGGCGTTTCAGCAGCTCTTCTTCTTCCCCAGCCTTATATTCAAGGTCTTCATCTTTTATATCGGGGTGCTCCTGTTTTATTTTCATTCTTGCTTCCTGCCATTGCTGCTCAAAATTGCGGTTATCCATAGTTTATCATTTTATAAACTAATAAAGTAAAAAACCGTACCTGTAAACCGATTCGCAGGTTTTATTCTTTAATGATTTTACGCACTTCAGTGCTGCCACCCATAAGTTGCGCTTTCAGAATATATACTCCCTGTGGTAAATTAACAGTAAGAATATTATCACCCGAAGGTAAGTGCTCTGTTGCGTACACTACTTTGCCGGTCATATCTGTAACAACCAGTTTTTCAATACCAATAGAAGTAATGTGCAGGGTGTTACCAGTAAGGGGGTTGGGGTAGATGTTGAAAGCTGACTTTGTTTGTGTTAATATTTCTTCCATTGAATTAGGTATGCAGGATGCCTCTTCGTTGGCAACAAAATTATATGCCACCCAATGACTATAATAGTATTTTGCTTGTGTAGGAAAGCCAAAGCTAAACCGACCACCGAATAGCCCTTTATTACCGCCAATACCCCATACCCATTCATTGTAACCATTGGCGAACAAATACCTTTTTACAATTGCTCCGTTCGATAAAGTGATATTGTCTATGCCAGTAACTGTCTTAGCCTCGTTTTTCCAATCTAAACTATCACCTACCTTCAAATCGAACTTATACAAAATACTTTCTGTGCCAAGCGGGTGCTTACAAATAAAATCAGGCGTATATGTCCAATCTGATACATCCATTTCTTTTAATCTCAGAAAAAAAACGGTATCGGAAGATACTCTTATAGCTCCTAAAGTTTGATTATAGTAATTCAGCTTGTGATATAATATATTGTTGATAACTGTATCGCTGTTTATGAAAAACGAATGATATGCGTAAACATATACGCCATGTCCTGTTCCCAGCCTTTCACTCTCGCACCAACTTGTGCCTTGTTTATAAAAATCATCCAGTTGTATTTGAGCTTTTATTGAATGAGCGGCAAATATGAGCATGCTAAATATGACTATCTTTTTCATAGAGTGTAATGGGTTAAATAATTTACTGCTTAACGATTTTTTGCATTTTGATACTTCCATCAGCCAACTGCGCTTTCAGTATATACATGCCTGGTGACAGGTCGATGTCAAGCGCAATATCACCGGAAGGTATGCCTGATGTTGCATATACTATTTTACCCGTAATATCAGCCAGGCTAAGCTTCTCTATACCAATGGAAGTAATATGCAGGGTGTTATCAGTAAAGGGGTTGGGATAGATGTTGAATTGGGATTTGGGAAGTTGGGTATTGTTAATACTTGTCGGGAAACACTCACTTGCGTAATAAGTAATAGGGTAAACACTATTATTAAAAGGTAATTCGACAAAGTTATACCCAACGCTGTGGTTGGTGTACGCAACCATCGTCATAGAGCAAGGGCAATAAGACATAAACGAAGAAAACAAGCTCATAGTACCTCCCAGACCTTCTATCCATTCGCGCGACCCTGCAAAATAATATCCCCGTACCGGTTGGCCATTTGAGAGATACACAGTATCGATCTTTGTAACTGTTTTATGAGCAGACTTCCAGTCAAGACTATCACCTACCTGCAAATTAAATTTGTAGAGTATGGTTTCGGTATTTAGTGGTGTATGTTGAAATGTTTGTATGTAATTTTCAATAGTATCATTACCATAATCGTAAGTACGAACAAAAAACACCGTATCGTTTGACACACGAATACCACCTTTCATATCACTCGAATAATCCATGAGGAACTTATGATAAGTATGGCCATTAAATACGGTGTCATCGCCTATCTCGTAATGCGGATGCGAGCCCCAGTTCACACCATGACCTGTTTCGTGCAGTTCCAACTGACACCAGGTAGCACCCTTGGTATAAAAATCATCAAGTTGCAATTGTGCATTAGCAGTAATGGCAAATGAAATAAACAGCAATAATTGGGATAATCGTTTCATAGGTCTGGTGGTTGGGCTTATACAGTTACGCACAAATATGATGCTAAATTTCATACTTGTCAATACCCTTAATACAAAACGAGCGATACTAGTGTACCGCTCGTTTCTATTATTACAATTGTATGACTATACATGGAATTTGATACCCTGCGCCAATGGTAACTGGTCGCTCCAGTTGATGGTATTGGTTTGGCGGCGCATGTATGCTTTCCAGCTATCGGAACCACTTTCGCGGCCACCACCTGTTTCTTTTTCACCACCAAATGCACCACCTATCTCGGCGCCGCTGGTACCGATGTTTACGTTAGCTATACCACAGTCGCTACCCAGGTGCGAGAGGAATGTTTCCGCTTCGCGCATGTTCAGCGTCATAATGCTTGAAGATAAACCTTGCGGTACACCATTCTGCATAGCGATCGCTTCATCCAGTGTGCTGTACTTCATTATGTACAGTATAGGCGCAAAGGTTTCATGTTGCACAATAGCCATATCGTTGGTTGCTTCATACACGCATGGTTTTACATAGCAACCGCTTTCATAGCCCTTACCTTCCAGTACACCACCCGCTACCACTACTTTACCACCCTCTTTCTTCAGGGCAGCAATAGCATCCAGGTAGTTTTGCACGGCATCTTTATCTATCAGCGGACCTACGTGGTTGTTCTCATCCAGCGGATCGCCAATACTTAGTTGTTTGTAGGCAGCTACCAGTTTCTTCTTAAATGCATCGTACACATTCTCGTGTATAATAAGACGGCGTGTAGTGGTGCAACGCTGACCCGCAGTACCTACCGCACCAAATATAGCAGCACGTAGCGCGATGTTCATATCGGCATGCTCCGATACTATGATGGCGTTGTTGCCACCCAGCTCCAGCAGGCTTTTGCCCAGGCGGCTACCTACAGCGGCTGCTACGGCTTTACCCATGCGGGTACTACCTGTAGCCGATATCAACGGTACGCGCGTATCGTTGCTCATCCATTCGCCGGTATCACGGCCACCTATTACCAGGCCGCAAACACCTTCCGGCACTTTGTTGGCCCTGAATACTTCGGTTATTATATTCTGACAGGCAATAGCCGTCATCGGTGTTTTTTCAGATGGCTTCCAAACACAGGTATTACCACATATCCATGCTATAAAGCTGTTCCAGCTCCACACGGCAACGGGGAAGTTGAACGCACTAATGATACCTACAACGCCCAATGGGTGCCATTGCTCGTACATACGGTGCATAGGGCGCTCGCTGTGCATGGTAAGGCCATATAACTGGCGAGAAAGGCCTACTGCGAAATCGGCAATGTCAATCATCTCCTGTACTTCACCATAACCTTCCTGCAGGCTTTTACCCATTTCGTAAGAAACAAGACGGCCCAGCGCTTCTTTATTTTTACGTAAAGCCTCGCCTATCTGGCGTACTACTTCGCCACGGCGCGGTGCAGGCCACATACGCCATTCAGGGAAAGCAGCTTCTGCCTGGCTAATAACCGCATCGTAGGTTTTGCGGTTCACACCACGTACCGATGCTATCAGCTTACCATCAACCGGCGAATAAGAATCTATTTTACCATCGCCGGCCTTCAGCCATTTGGTACCTGTAGATGCACCTTCATTTACTTTATCTATACCGAGGGTATCGAGCACTTTACTCAGTTTCATATAACGTTTTTAGGAAGTGCAAAAGTAACGAGAATTTATTTGGCAGGGTGATATACACCAAAAGGCATATTATATCTTCAAGCTAAGACCCACCATTACCGGTATACGTATCATTGCGGTACGAGCGTTTGTACTGCCGCCCATATAATTTATAAAATAACATTCGGCATTAGCTTCGGTAAAGAAATTAAACTTTTTACCTATGGGTACACTGTACCCTACCTGAATACCCAGCTGCAAGCCATTTTGCTTATACTCGCCCACATAGGTACGTCCCTTCTGCGGCACAATAGTTAAACCCACATTTACACCGGTGTATACATATGATCCTGCAAAATTGAATTTTTTGTTTGCATAAATATAGGTAGTGAAGAAATTATCATTGAAATGTGCTACATAGGATTTACTGGTAAACCCTTGCCTGCCGAAATTGAAGCCAAGCCCAAATTGGGCTTTCTTTCCGTCAGAGCCTAGCTGTATACCAGCCATAGCATAAAGGCCAGGCTTGGCGCCTCCATTAGAGTTGAATGGTGCTGAGCTGAAAGAAGGACCAGCCTTAATGCCTAATAATGCACCCTGGGCAAATACTTGCACCGACAAGATGCAGCAAACAGTTGTGATGAATAGTAGTTTTTTCATAAATAAAATAGCCAGCGTTCTTTAAAATGTATAATTGATACCAGCAGTCACAGGGAAATAAGCAATACCCCGCGTAGCAGATCGGGTTATAACACCTCCTTGCGGATGATATGAATTCACGTACACATATTGCCTTGCAAGACGCAAACCAGCCTCGCCCTCTAAACTAAAATGTTTGTTGAGTTTGTAATTATATCCTATTTGCATGCCATATGTTATACATACTTTTTCAAAAAAATAGTTAGCCCCAAGAGGAAATTGCGTTGTACGTGGAGGCGTTGTGGAACTAAACTTAGTAGCAGATCTTGTATGGGGCAAATTTATTAAACCAGCATTTAACCCATAATAAATATAGGATCTTCGTAGCAGGCTCTTGTAATTTACGAATACAATAAACTGACTAAAACCCTGACGGGATGAATAATTTATGGTACCAATCTTGTCGAAATTATCCTGGTAATTGTAATGCAAGCGACCGAGATCGTAAGATGCGCCGAATTGAAAGTGCTTTATATTGAACGCAGCTTTAATACCCACTATTCTATCAACGCCCCCGTTGAAATCGGTATGAATACGACCTGGGGCAGCACTGTTATCGCGCAACCTTAGTGGTGGAGTACTATAATTTAACCCACCACGCAGCCCAATTGAGAATTTCTGGGCACTAGCTGATGTGTACACGCAGCTTAATAAAACAAACGCAGTTAATAATTTTTTCATTACTGAAGGATTGAGGGTTATTTATATTGTAGGATTATAAGGATGCCTTATCAGATTGGTATTGCCTAAGGTAGCAGCATATAGTTGAGACGGTAGTGTGCTGCCTGCTAAATTTTGCGCATTTGGATACTGCACGGATAGATAGGGCTTGTTCATAGTGTGAAAGTAATGCGCTATTTCATGACATCAAAATGACAAATAATATATATAACTATTACGCTCATTAATGTACTTTACATTACAAATCAACCCTACTATGAAATCGATGCTCACAGCTATCTTTATGCTAGTAGTAGTGCAAGCAGCTTCAGCACAAAAAGTGCGCATCAGCGACCCGACGAATAAGTGCGTCATAGCAAAATATATACCTCATCCATGTTATTGTACGCAGTTAAATAATTGGTCTTACAATACTACTGTACAAATTGGCCCTTATACATATAGCAAATTGAAGGACAGTGATTTTTACATCCGTGAAGATACTACTGCCAACATGGTTTATTCAAAATATGGCAATCATCCTGAAGTATTGTTATATGACTATAATTGGAAAATAGGGGATACAGTTGTTGACCAGACGTACGTTAGAGAAATTGATACTATTGAAGTGAATGGATTTAATCATAAAGTGTTTCATTTATATGATGGGAATGTATGGGGTACTATTATCGAAGGTTTTGGGAATATTGATTTCCCTTTTAGTTTAATGATTGGTAGTGTAGCTATAAGTAGCCATATTATATGTTTTTCAAATGCAGCTGGAACTCCAATAATTATAGATACAAGGCCAACACAATACCACTGCTTTAACCTGACAGCATGTAAAACAGTTGGTGTCGCATCGATAGAAAGCAAAACAAAAGAGCTTACTATCTATCCGCAACCTGCACAAAAAGAGTTCACCATTCAACTGCCGGAAACACTAAATGGCCAACTTGCTATAACTAATAGTATAGGGCAAATAGTACATGTACACAATATAGAAAACGAACAAACAATAAGGGTAAATAATCTTGCTTTGAATGCAGGCATTTATTATTACCGCATTAGCTGTAACACATGTACTGCCAATTATTCGGGTAAAATATTATTCGAATAGCATTATGGATATGCAATAACGAAATAATTATTTTTTAGCTCATCGTTATTGAACGATACGCGCCTGAGCAGTTTATTATACTTCACCAGAGTATCAACACTAATGGCAGTATCGGCAGGAAGGCTCTCCTTTTCTACCAGGTATACCTCTTCCTTGC
>CAMLFX010000059.1 GCA_946479435.1 uncultured Sphingobacteriales bacterium
TTTCGCTGGATGACTTTGCAAGGATAATGGAGAAAATAGGTTTAGCTGCAAATGGCGATGCGATATCTGATAATTCGATAGGCTCCATTAAACTGACAGTTCAGAAATTCTATCGAATCAATGGTGGTTCTACCCAGTTAAAAGGTGTAACGCCTGACATTACACTACCCGACCCTTATCAACTGATAGATATGGGTGAACGTCGTGATAAAGCTGCCTTGAAATGGGATGAGATACCAGCAGCAAATTATAGCAAGGTGGCAAACCCGGTAAACATCAGCACACTTGAAGCAAAAAGCAAAGCCCGTACTAATGCAAATCCTACCTTCCAACTGATAAAAGAAAGCGCACAACGTGTAAAAGCACAGGAAGAAGACAATAAGTATTCACTGAATGAAAAAGAATTTCGCAAAAAACTGGAGGAAGTAAATGCAACATCTAAAAAAATGGAAGCATTGGAAAAAGACGCTGCTGTATTAAGCATTACCAATCCTAAAGAGGATATGCAGAAGATAAACATGGATTCTTTGAATATAAATAAAAACAAGGACTGGATAAAGAACCTGCAAAAAGATATTTACTTATCTGAAACAGTGAACATAGTTAACGACCTTGCCAAACAATACATGAATGTGAATATTGGTACTGGCATGAAATAATAAATTGTGATCCTTCTAAAAAAGGTGGTGCAAATAGCACCACCTTTTTTATTGTAGCCATGCATTACCTTTGCTTTGCAAATAAAATTTCTTTGTTCACAGGTTTCAGATATTACAGGCTATTACTTTTAGCTATTCTGGTGGTCTTCACGACTAATAGTAATACCTATGCACAGGCGGCGCCAGATACCAGCCTGAACCAGGTGATCCCGGAAGGCGCAAGAGCTAAAGCCGACAGCGTAAGGAAATATGACAGTGTAGTGGTGGTAACATTGGCTACCGATACTGTTGCTGTGTCTGACAGCATCAACATAAAATTTAAACCTTATGTTTTTGAACCCAACCCCAAAAAGGCCGGTCTATATTCTGCTATTGTACCTGGCCTGGGGCAGCTATACAATCGCCAATACTGGAAAATACCAATAGTGTACGCTATCGTAGGGGCTACTGGTTATTTCTTCGTAAAGAACCTGAACGATTACCAAAACTATCGGAAAGCTTATGTAAGGCGTATTAGTCTCGATCCTTCTACGGAACCTGATAAGTATCCCAACTATACCAACGACAATCTAAAACAGCTGCAAGACCAAAGCAAGCAGTACCTGGATATGACAGTACTGCTGGGTGCACTTGGTTATACAATACAGGTGCTGGACGCTGTTGCCTCTGCACACCTGAAGAACTTCGATATATCGCGCGATATATCTATGCGTATGCAACCTGTAGTTGCTCCAGGTGGCGTGGGGCTGGGCCTGGTTATGAATTTCAAATAGATGTGCATACTGTTGTCGCTGCATTTGTTGCAACTTTTATTTCACACGCAGCTAAACTAACTTTGCTATATGCTGCACAGCAAGCCGAAAGAAGATAATTACCTGCATAAAGGATTAAGAAAACAACTGGTACAGTTGCTACGGGAAAAAGGAATAAAAGACGAGCGTGTGCTTGCTGCAATAGAAACTATTCCCCGTCATTTTTTTCTCGATCCTGCTTTTGAACGCATTGCTTACGAAGACCGTGCTTTCCCCATTGTCGCCAATCAAACTATTTCGCAGCCATATACGGTAGCATTCCAAACGCAATTGCTGGAATTGAAGAAATTCGATAAAGTGCTGGAAATAGGTACTGGCAGTGCATACCAGGCTTGCGTATTGGCAGAACTATGCCACATGGTATATAGCATAGAAAGGCAGAAGGCTTTATACGACTTTGTGGGTGGCTTCTTCTTCCTGAAAAAATATCCTAATATAAAGCGTTTTTACGGCGATGGTTATGAAGGTTTACCATCTTATGCGCCTTTCGATAAGATAATCATAACAGCTGCCGCACCTTTTATACCGCCAAAACTTGTAGCACAGCTGAAACCCGGCGGTATTATAGTAGTGCCTGTAGGCGACGATAATGGCCAGAAGATGATGCGTATTACAAAAGATAAAGAGGGAAATATCCACGAAGAAACGCTGGGCGATTTTAGCTTTGTACCTATGTTAGGTGGCAAAAACAAATAGGCTACTTCATTTTCAGGGCTTTAATGTTTCGTTGTATCCCTTTATACTTTGGCCTGCTGATAGGTGATGATTTGAATATTTTTCTGAACGCATCTTCGCTCATTGCTTCCCATTCAGCTAAAGAAAGATCAAGAACTTCAGGTATAGGTTGAAAAGCAGATTCATGATTGGATTGCGAAAAACGGTTCCATGGGCAAACATCCTGGCATATATCACAGCCAAACATCCAGCCATTCATTTTCTCTGCCAACTCATCAGGTATCAATTCTTCTTTTAGTTCAATAGTAAGATACGAGATACACTTACTGCCATCTATTTCAGTTGGCGATACAATAGCCTGTGTAGGGCACGCATCTATACACCTGGTGCAGCTACCACAATGATCGGTTGCGAACGGAGCATCAGCAACTAATTCAAGATCGGTTATCAGCGTAGCAATAAAAAAGAAAGAGCCTGTTTTCTTATTTAGCAGGTTGCCATTTTTACCTACCCAGCCTAGCCCGCTACGTACAGCCCAACTTCTTTCCAGTACAGGCGCGCTATCTACAAAGCCCCGCCCATCCACCTCTCCTATCTGCTCTTTTATAAAAGCTAATAGTTGGTTGAGCTTATCACGAATAACATAATGGTAATCTATTCCCCATGCGTACTTCGCAATATGTGGCGTATCTTCTTGCTGCTCTTGTGATGGATAATAATTAAGCAATAATGTTATTACAGACTTTGCGCCGGGCACCAGTTTTGTTGGGTCTATACGCAAATCAAAATAACGCTCCATATATTGCATGCTACCCTGGTAGCCTTTGTTCAGCCACTGCTCCAGGCGGCGGGCGTCTTCATCCAACTGTACAGCCTTTGCTATACCACAATTCATAAAACCCAGCCTTTCGGCTTCTTGTTTTATGAGAATTGTATTTTTTTCGGCCGATAACAAATGAATTATTCTTTTAGACGCTTTACTTGCACACCACGAATTTCTGAAAGTCTGCTGATATAGTCTTCCGCATTCTTTTTAGGAATACCTGCATCTACCCTACAAAACAATTGTAGCTCTTGTCGGTATATGGTTGCCTCACTCTGCTTTAATAAATACAACACTTCACTCATTACGGGGTAATCAAACTCAACAGAGACTATTTCTTCTATCCACTTTTCTATGATAACAGCCTTTCCCAGCGCATCAGCCGTAGCTGTTTTGTACGCATTTATTAAACCCGGCACACCTAGCAGTGTACCGCCAAAATAACGAACAACTACTACCAGCACATTAGTAAAGCCTGCACTATCTATTTGCCCTAAAATTGGCTTACCCGCACTACCCGATGGTTCACCATCATCATTAGCACGAAACTGTAAGCCATCCGTACCTAAACGGTAAGCATAGCAAAAGTGTACCGCTTTAGGGTGTTCTTTTTTCAAAGACTGTATTTTTTCCTTCACGTCTTGTGCAGACGATATAGGATATGCATAGCCGAAGAACTTACTTCCCCTGTCTTTAAATTCACTGGTTGTTGCCCCTACAATTGTCTTGTATTTATATTCATCCATACTCAATCACCAAATGCTATAAGCGATATCGCTGCTATTGATAAAACTAACCCTATTATGCGTGCTGCAGGTGCTTTTTCTTTAAATAAAACAATTCCGCAAATTGCTGATACTACTACTATCCCAATATTATTAACGGGTATTGCCGCTGAACTTTGCAGGAAATCAGCGTTCAATAATTTAATGAGATAGTAGATAGAAAAATAATTAGGCACGCCCAATAACACTCCTGCTGCAATATTGCGAAAATGAAATACTGTCTTATTCCTTGCTATAGCAACAGCCACAAGCAATAAACCAATAATACCCGCTGTAGCAAAAGCGTGTATGGTAAAAGAAACCATACTCTCATCATCCTGCAAAAAACTATTCTCTGCATATTTTACCAATGCATCCAACAAGCCACTTCCTAAAAACAATAATCCCGGCCATAGCAGATCTTGCCCTTTTCTACCGTCTTCTTTTATTCTTGTAGTGAGGTAAACAGCGGGGAAGGCCAGTATAATTCCCAATAGTTTTATTACTGTAAGTTGTTCATTGTATAGCCAAAGCGAAAACACCACGGGTATCACCAGCGATAATTTATTAGCAACCGTAGTAGTTGTTATACCTTCCTTCTTCGTGCAATACGCTATAAGGTTGAATAAAGATATCAGCATACCACCCATCAGCAGGCTCCATGGCAGCCAGCTATACAAAATGCTGTTAGTGCCCACAGGAAAGCTGCCATGCAGCAAACTACCTACCAGAACACAAGTCAGGTAGTTAACAACAATAGCCTGCAAGGCGTCTATCTTATACTTTGGGAAAAGTTTAAAAAGCACATAAAGAAGCGTATTCAGCAATATGGCAACCAGCAGGTATAACATCAATAATGCATTTATAGCTCCATACTGGTTTCATAGGTATACTTGCTATCGGCCTTTGTATATACATCCAGTTCATCGCCCGCTATATTTACGCTCAATGCTTTGCTTGCATGGGGCAATAACGGCGCCTTCAGGCCATCTTCCATCTGTACATCTGCGGTAAATATTCTTGCCTCATCCCATAGACCACTTTCAATAAAACTTTCCAGCAAGTACACCCCTCCTTCCACAATAAGCGATGTAATATTAGCTTCATACAGTTTTTGTGCTATCTGCTGTAAAACATCTTTACTAAAGTCCACCTGCACATAGCGTATGTTTCCCTTTTGCTTTTCTTCATTGTTATTAATTATCCAGGTGTCGGCTTCTTTATCAAACACTTTCAGTAATGAGGGCAATTCAAGCTTTTCATCTATAACTATGCGTACGGGTTGCTTCCCTTTCCAGTCTCTTGCTGTAAGGTGCGGATCATCGTTGAGCGCCGTATTAAAGCCTACCATTATAGCTGCTTCTTCTGTTCGCCATTTATGCAATAGTTGCTTGCTATGCACATTACTCAGCTGGTAGCGCGTTCTATTAAGCGGCGCGAAGAATCCGTTAGCGGTCTGCGCCCATTTTAGAATAATATAGGGCCGCTGCTGCTCATGAAAACAAAAGAAACGCCTGTTCAGCCAAAGTCCTTCTTTTTCTAATACACCTGTGGCTACTTTCACCCCGTTCGCTTCCAATATCCTTATACCTTTTCCACTCACTTTTGCAAAAGGATCTACATTGCAGATAACTATTTTCCTTACTCCTTCTGCAACTATCCTATTGGCGCAAGGTGGTGTTTGGCCGTGGTGTGCGCAAGGCTCCAGGTTCACATACATGGTGCTTTCGGGTATCAAATGCTTGTCTGCATCTGCTACACTTTCAAAGCAATTCACTTCTGCATGTGCCTGCCCGTATTGCTCATGCCATCCTTCACCTATTACGCGCCCATTATGCACCAATATAGCGCCCACCATCGGGTTAGGTGCAGCATGGCCCTTACCCTTCTGTGCAAGCTCAAAACAGCGACGCATATACAACGCTTCATTCATCAGTTGCAAATGTATCTAAAACCTGCTCATTCTGCCACTATGTATATTTGCATTATGTTCAGTTATAAAGACGCCTTTTACTATTTAAAAAACGAACTACAGCCATTATACGATGCCCCCGAGGCTACCGCAATAGCGCACGAAGTACTGGAGTACCTTACCGGTGCCGATAAAATGCAGCGGCTGGTAAAAAAAGATACGCTCTGCACCGGGCTGCAGCAGGCAAGGTTCAACCAGATGCATGCAGCACTTACCAAGGGTACGCCCTTACAATACGTCATTGGCCATACATGGTTTATGGGCCGCAAATACCTGGTAGATAAAAATGTACTGATACCACGGCCCGAAACAGAAGAACTGGTGCAGTGGATAATTGAAGACAATACTAACGAGAACATCAGCATATTGGATATTGGCACGGGTAGTGGCTGCATCCCTATATCACTAAAAATTGCGCTGCATGGCGCTGCCATTACTTCTTGCGATGTAAGCGAAGATGCTTTGGAAGTTGCCCGTAAAAATGCAACCGCGCTGGAAGCTGATGTATTATTCCTGCAACGCGACATACTGAACGAACGCGAGCAACAGCAACTGGATCATTACGATATCATAGTTTCCAACCCGCCCTATATACCTGTAGGCGAAAAAGAAAAGCTGCACACCAATGTACGCAATTTTGAACCTGAACTTGCCCTCTTCGTGCCCGATAACGACCCACTATTATTCTATCGTACAATAGCGCAGTTTGGCCTATCACACCTGAAAGCGAATGGCGCATTGTATTTTGAATTACATACCGACCATGCGATGGATACCGACGCACTGGTACGCACAATGGGCTACCAAACCGAATTGCAAAAAGATATGCATGGCAACCTGCGTATGCTGAAAGCGCAAAAGCTGTCTTAGGCATTTATAAATAGCAAATAATTTGTTGGTATGGTTATTACGCCTGTGTATAGGTAAATACTTATTGTTTCATCCTTAAAACATAGGAACTATGGGATACCATGAATATCAACAATGTATAGATGCATGCCTTAGGTGTGCAGCTATTTGCGACCACTGTGCAGCCTCTTGCACCAAAGAAAAAGATGTGAACATGATGGCTAAATGCATAGAGCTGGATATGCAGTGCGCCACGCTCTGCTATACTGCAGCAAGGCTCATGAGTATGGGCAGCAGCTATGCTAAAGACTTGTGCAAATTATGCGCTGATGCCTGCAAAAAATGTGCGGAAGAATGCGGCAAACACGAGAACGAGCACTGTAAAGAATGCGCAGCAGCTTGCAGCAAATGCGCTGAAGAATGCAGCAAAATGGCAGCATAATTTTCATCATTACCTACAGCAAGTTATAGCCATAGCATTATTGTTTAATGATAGGGGAAACATCGCATGATGCTTCCCCTATGCTTTTATGTTTGTCAGCTATATCTAATGCTGTTTCCTGGTAACATTTATAATATTATCTTTAAGGTATTAATACTAATACTGTGGATAAGCAATTGCGCATATCAAGAATCGCGATAATAGCCATCTTCCTGGGCCTCATACGTTGTATCTCCGAACCCTTCCGTTTGCAGTATTATGCAACCACACCACTTACCTTTACTCAGGCAACCCCCTATATAGTAGGCGCACTGGTGGCCGCAACAGGGCTATTTATTATGACGCTGCTATCGTTTTGGCGGTTAAGTAAACTGGTAACTATAATAGCCATCGCCACGCTTATAGGTATGTTCATTGTGAAATGGAAATACCAGGTCTAAGCCACGCGTACTATGCTTTAGTTTTTATTTAACACGCTCTGCCTGCCACCTTTTGCACTTGTTGGTATCAATAGTAAACACCTTACTATGCGGTACTATATTCTTCTGTGTACACTCTTAGCTATTATACTTTCTTCCTGCGCCAATGGCGGGCAAAACGAATACCTCGCTTCTGCCGACTCCACTTCATTCGCAGGCAATGCTGCCGATATCAATTCCTCATCGCGAAAGATCAGTAAAGAGGCGGATATAAAATGCCGTGTTACCGATGTACTGGCTACCACTACACATATCGAGCAGATGGTAAAAAGCATGGGGGGATTGGTTGCTGAAAGCAGTTTTGAAAACGCTGTCATCGACCAAAGGCAATACAGCTATACTACCGATTCGCTGAAGCAGGTACGCACCTATACACCTACGGCGCATCTTACTTTACGAGTACCCGCACAATATTTGGATAGTATGATGCAGACCCTGCCTGCTATGGTGAGTTTTGTAGAACAACGTAAACTGCAGCAAACCGACCTTACCCTTGCCTACCTGGGCAATGCACTAAAAAAACAGGTGACCGATACCGTAACACAAACAGCACAGCAACTTACCGCTGTCGACAGGCGCATGGAAAACCTGCATATCCTCGACCGCGTTAATTATGCAACACTCACCGTAGCATTGGTACAACCCCCACAGGTATACGCCGAAATCATTGCTGATACCGATGCCGCCATACGCGCACCATTCTACAAGCGCATAGGGCAAAGCTTTTTGAAAGGTGTTATTGTACTGGAAGAAATGGTCGTAGCGTTATTGACTATCTGGCCGGTATGGTTGATAGTATTGGGTATTGTTATTTGGTATAGAAGGAGTAAAAAAGTAAAGCCTGCATTGTAATTAGTTTTTAACAAATCTCCTGAAAGCTCTTAAGAATTGATAAATAAGGTATCCGCTTAAAATCCTAGCAAACACATCAAATAATTTCCCCCAATTAGATTCAACAGGAAAAACCTTTATATAACTATGCAATGGGTTTATAAACTCACAATAATTTACAATATCCGTAAGTAGATAATTCACATTAAAGTGAGTATATCCTATACTTCTTTTTATCAAAGCGTATAAAAGTACATCTATCATTACCAGTTCCAAGAATGGCAGAAACCATGAGAGTCCATGGTAGTTTGTATATCTATTTGATATTAAAATTATTTTCTCATCCCACCGACCTCTTGATAGTGATAACTCTCTAGTGTATGCATCCATTTCATATCCCCAGAATTTAATCTCCTCTGGCTTATTATTGCTTTTAATCATTATGTTTTTAATCTGCCTATAAGCTTCTCGTGTATATCTTATTGTCCTTAAATCTTTTTTATTCATCTTTAGCCTATTACACCATGTAACATTAGAGCTAATTATATTTTCAATATGAGCATCTTCTATTTGAATGCTACTACATTCAGTAAAATCAACATTGAATATTTCTGCCTTACCAAGGTTAGAGTTTTTAACTATAATAGAACTTCCTGGTTTTGTTGAAATATTATTAAAAAGTAAATAACCATCATTAACAAAATTTTCGATAGCTATTTCGGTTAAAGAATTATTCCTAAAAAAAATACGACCACTTACATTACTCCCAGTAACCGTAACCTTATCAATAGATATTTTTTGGATATAGATATCACTTGAAAATTTATTAGGACAATAAATATCTAGTTCATTTATAAATGCATTGGGTTCATACTTCGAATCATATGCTTTGTCTGAAACATAAACCTCTCCTCCATTGGTATTTGATGTTAGTGCTAACTTCTCTACATGAGGATTATACACGCTTATATTCTGGTTATGTAATGATGATATCCCTAGATGCTTAACGATAATACTGTCAATCGTTGCCGCTGCATCAAAACTCAAATTATTAAGGCTTAGTGTTACATATTCTGAGTTAATTATCCTAAAGGGTTTTAAATACGAACACTTGTCATATTTAACACTAGAAAATTTACTATCGCGTATTATCAAACCCTTTCTGAATTTGCAACTACGAAAATTCATTAAATGATTTTGATTAACACTATCGAATAATACTTCATCATTGAAAACTATCTCTTCGAAATTAACCAAGTAAGATTTGGAAGACATATCTATCATATTAATCTTACCAACAACTGATAAATCTTTGTATAATTCTTTTCCAGAATTAAGTTGCTCGATAAAATCTATCGCGGATATAGGTTTCATAATATTAAAATAGTAAAAAGCTATTAATATATTTACTCTTCCATGCGCCCCCTCATCAACAACAAATACCAGCTCGAACGCTTTCAGGGCAAAGGCGGATGGACCTTTGTGCGCATACCCGAAATAAAGAAGGATAAAGACAAAGCATTTGGCTGGCGCAAGGTGAAAGGAACTATCGATGATTACCGGTTGCAGAAATATAGCCTGATGCCGGTAAAAGGCGGAGGATTATTTTTACCCGTAAAAGCAGAGATACGCAAACAGATAAATAAAAAAGAAGGCGACTGGGTGCACATCATCCTCTACCCCGATACCGATGAACTGTTAGTGCCCGAAGAATTGCAGCTATGCCTCAACGATGAGCCGCGCGCACTCAAATTCTTCAACTCGCTCACCGAAAGCGAACGCAAGTTTTATATCGATTGGATACTAGGCGCAAAGCGTGAAGAAACAAAAGTCAGCCGGCTGGCAAAGACCATCAACCGCCTGCAGCAAGGCATGAAACTCTACGATAAGTTCCCCGACTAAGTGCTATTTAGGCATCAATTGCTGAGGATCTATCCCTGATGCTTTTATCATTAAAACAGTCAGTAGATACATCGCAAAAAATATCAGCAAAAATATTAGTAAAGGTTTTACAACAGACTTACTCGAATAATGTTGTTCACCAATGTATTTTTTCCAGAATAACAACGCAAAAATCAGGGAAGCACATACATTGAAAATAATAGGGATAATTCCATTAGCGCCTAGCAATAGGAATAAAACTATCTCGATCATTACACAGGCAACAGTAAATAATATCACCAGGGTACGCCCTTTCTTTTTACCCAACCGCTTAAGATTTGCACTCATTAAAATGCCTCCTACAATCAGCGAAAAGAACAAAGTGAATGCAACTATAGCAACCTGAGAATATAATTCAGGCTCGTTCTCCTTAAGTGGCACTTCCTCCCACAATGTGCGGGCCGGTGGTTCCTGCAATTCCATCTCCTTTGCAGCCTGCCGCCTTATCTCTATACGTTTTTCTATTTCAGCCTGCTCTTCCAGCGTAAATACTTCGCCCCTGTTCTTTAGCTCTGCAACGGCAGCCTCTATGGCATCGGGCCAATACTTCTGGTAGTTGTTAATATAATCGTGCAGGTCCTCTACCGATCTCCCTTCCATCATCAGGCTATAACTCATACTCGCTTTTTTATACGCGGCGAAAATATAAAATTATAGCCACCCGCCTCTTCAAACGGCAAAAAAGACACCATATATGTGTAGTTGTAATTATATAACCTTCATGAAACCGTACAGCATGAAAGCAAAACCCAGCATCAGGTAGGTAGCATAGTTCACTTTATTGCTTTGCTTCAGGTATATCTGCGTGCCCTTATTGGTAAGGTTGCGCAGCACCTGGGTTCTGTATATGCTGAAGGAATGTAAAAACAGGCTGAATTTGGAATCAGTCTGAATACGCAATATCAGCGCAAGCTTTAGCACGAAATGAACAAGCAAGATGCAAAGCACTATTTCTGCAAGATTGCTAAGTATGAACGACTGGAGCATTGAGGGATGATTAGGTTTAAAAATCTCTTATCTTAATAACAAATCAATAACAATTTTTGTGCCATTCCAAATAATACATTATGTTAATTACCCATATTTTTCTATCTATATTTCATTTTAATATCAAACAAGCTGGAAACCAATACCCATTTAACTTTCAATTAAATTAAATTATTTAAAAATAAATTTATCTGTAGCCATATTGCATCTGCAAACAGTTGATAATATAGTTATATTGGCGTATATTTGCTATAATTACCAGCATTTGCAAATGCTCAATTTTCCCCATCATATACTAAATATCCACACTTTAATATTTATAAAATACGTGCCATGTCCAGGTGGAACAAATTTCAACCACCCCCAAAACCGGAACAAAATGGAACAATTAATTATTTCTAACATATATCTTTAAGCCATCTCTCCAATAGCTTCATTATCTTGCAGCCTGAATTAATCTCAGAAGTCACAACTGCATGGATTTTAAACGATACCTGGTTACCGCTGCCCTTCCTTACGCCAACGGGCCCGTCCACATTGGTCACCTGGCGGGCTGTTATTTACCGGCCGATATATATGTTCGCTACCAGCGCGCCCAAAAAAGAGATGTAAAATTTGTTTGCGGCAGCGATGAACATGGGGTTCCTATTACCATCCGCGCCATGAAAGAAGGAATTACTCCTCAGCAGGTGGTAGATAAGTACAACGCCATAATAAAAGATAGTTTCGAGCAAATGGGTATCTCATTCGATATCTATTCACGCACTTCCAATAAAACGCACCACGAAACCTCGCAGGCTTTCTTTACCAAGCTGTATAACGATGGCTTGTTCGAGGAAAAAGAAAGCGAGCAGTATTACGACGAAGAAAAGCAGGTTTTCCTTGCCGACCGTTATATTGTAGGTACCTGCCCGGTTTGCGGTAATCCTAACGCCTATGGCGATCAGTGCGAGAAATGCGGCACTTCCCTTTCGCCCGAACAATTGATCAATCCCCGCAGTGCCCTGAGCACTGCCGTACCGGTAAAGCGCAAAACCAAGCACTGGTATTTTCCGCTCAACAAGTACGAGGATTTCCTGAAAACATGGATCGTTGACGGTAAAAAGGATGAATGGAAACCTAATGTTTATGGTCAGTGCAAAAGCTGGCTGGATAATGGCCTGCAACCCCGCGCCATGACCCGTGATAGCAACTGGGGCGTACCTGTACCGCTACCCGATGCACAAGGAAAAGTGCTTTACGTTTGGTTCGATGCGCCTATTGGCTATATCAGCGCTACTAAAGAGCTGACGCCCCAATGGAGCGATTACTGGCAGAAGGAGGACACCAAGCTGGTTCACTTTATAGGTAAGGATAATATCGTTTTCCATTGCATCATATTCCCTGCTATGCTGAAGGCGCATGGCGGATATGTTTTGCCTGATAATGTACCTGCTAACGAGTTTCTGAATATAGAAGGCGATAAAGTTTCCACCTCGCGCAACTGGGCAGTTTGGATAGATGAATATTTGAAAGACTTCCCCGACCAGCAGGATGTATTGCGCTATGTATTGTGCAGCAACGCGCCTGAAACCAAGGACAATGATTTTACCTGGAAAGACTTCCAGGACCGCACCAATAGCGAACTGGTATCTATATTTGGCAACTTCATCAACCGTGCATTTGTGCTGATGCACAAGTTATGCGGCGGTAAAGTGCCTAAACTGCACGAAGATGTGCTGGACGATGCAGGTCGTGCGCTGATAAACGAAATAACCAATACTAAAAAAAGTATTGAAGCAGATATTGAAGGCTACAAATTCCGCGATGCGCTGTTTGAACTTATCGACCTTTCCCGCAAAGGCAATAAGTACATGCAAGACCAGCAGCCATGGATAGTGGCCAAGCAATTGGAAGAAAATCCCGAAGCACAGAAACTGATTGATAACTGCCTGCATATTTGCCTGCAACTTTGCGCCAACCTGGCCATATTCGCCAATCCCTTCCTTCCATTTACAGCAAAGAAAATGTGCTATATGATGAAGGTAGTTGAACGCATGCTGGATTGGGAGAACGCAGGAAAAATGAATCTGCTAAATGTTGGTTACCCGCTGCGCGCACCTGAATTATTATTCAGGAAAATAGAAGACGCTGAGGTAACTGCACAGGTTGAAAAACTACATGCCAACCTGAAAGCAAGCACAGCGGCAACCGCTGCAGCTTCAACAGAAATAAAAGAAGAAAAAGAACAACCGGCTGCAAAAGCTGAGATAGTATACGATGACTTTGCCAGGATCGATTTGCGTGTAGGCACAATAACCCATGCTGAAAAAGTAGAAAAGGCAGACAAATTGCTGAAACTCTCGGTTGATATGGGTACTGAGCAGCGCACTATTGTATCGGGCATTGCCATGCATTTTAAGCCGGAAGATATTATTGGTAAGCAGGTAACTGTTGTAGCCAACCTTGCGCCGCGTAAAATGCGCGGTATAGAAAGCCAGGGTATGATACTGATGGCTGAAGATAAAGATGGCAAACTAATATTTGTATCGCCATTGGAAAATGCAACAGCGGGTAGCGAGGTGAAATAGTTTATTTTTGCGTTTGTAAAATCACACAACCAAATGAAAAAGAAAACCCTGTATTGGGTAATTGGTGGATTTGTCGCTTTACTTGTTATTCTGATAATAATAGGAAAGAGTAAAGGTGATGATGGTATTAAAGTAGCTGTAGAGAAAGCCGCACAACACACTATTACCGAAACCGTAACCGCCAGTGGTAAAATATACCCTGAAACAGAAGTAAAAATTGCGCCCGAAGTAAGTGGCGAAATTATAGAGCTGAATATTGAGGAAGGCGACAGTGTTGCCAGGGGTAAACTACTGGTACGCATCAACCCCGCCATATATAGCTCTATGGTGAATCAGGCTGAAGCCACGGTTTCCGAAAGCCGCTCGCGTGTTACCAATTCAAAAGAGATGGCAGCTCAAACCAAAGCACAGTTTGAACAGGCACAGGCAAACTACAATCGAAACAAAAAACTGTTTGATGAAAAAGTGATTTCTGCCATGGAGTTTGAACAGGCACAAGCCACTTATTTAAGCGCAAAGGCTAGTTACGAAGCATCTCGTGCAAGCATTTCAGGTGGTGAATATAATGTGGCAGGTGCTGCCGCAGGCTTAACACAGGCAAGGGAAAATCTTCGTAAAACGACTATTATCGCCCCAACATCCGGCATCATATCGCAACTGAATGTTAAACTTGGCGAGCGTGTAGTAGGTACTGCGCAAATGGCTGGTACAGATATGCTGACCATTGCCGACATGAGCCGTATTGAAGTACGCGTAGATGTAAGCGAAACCGATATAGCAAAAGTAAAAATAGGCGACACCGCAATGATAGATGCGGATGCTTACCGCAACAGGAAGTTTATAGGTACAGTATCTAAAGTAAGCGTATCCAGCAACAACCTTACATCACTTACCGGAGCTTCAACTTCCAGTACCGACCAGGTAACAAACTATACTGTGCACATACTGATATTACCTTCCAGCTATGCTGATATTGCAGCTAACCTGGCCAGGGGTAAATTTGTATTTAAACCCGGTATGTCGGCCTCTGTTGAAATACAAACAAAACGTGAATACAATATTCTTTCGGTACCTGTAAACGCCGTAACTACGCGCGACTGGCCTGATAGCATGAAGAACAAGCTTAACAACAGCAATAGTCTTGATAATAATGATATACGCCAGGTGGTATTTGTGTATGATGCAAAAAAGAAACAAGTATCGCTGCGCGATGTTAAGACAGGCATACAGGATAACCTTTACCTTCAGATAACAGACGGGCTTAAAGCCGGAGAAGAAGTTGTTATTGCTCCTTACGGTGCTATTGCACGCACGCTTAAAGATAAAAGTAAGGTTGTTATTACAGATAAGGAGAAATTGTTCGAAACTAAAACAGACGAGAAATAAGTATTAACTTAAAACTATCTCGTTCACTATCAAGCAAACAAAAATTTGAGTACACTAGGGCAAATAGGTATTATAGGTAATGGTAGCTGGGGTACAGCTTTAGCTAAAATACTTACTGATAATGGCTATTCAATACATTGGTGGCTACGCAATAAAGAAGCAGTAGATCATTTAAAGAACAGGCACCACAATGCACACTATCTTACTTCAGTAAGATTTTTGCCAGAGACCATACAGCCAACAGATGATCTGCTAACTGTAGTAAATGCCTGTGATACTTTGCTCGTTTGTGTACCATCGGCATACGCACAGCAGATCATAGAACAGGTGCCGGCAGAGTTATGGAAAGGTAAGATCATCATCTCTGCTATAAAAGGTATACTGCCCGAAAGCAATTTGCTGCTGAACGATTACCTGGCTAACAATCCGCATTTCGATCTGCAGAATTATGTATCGATAACTGGCCCTTGCCACGCTGAAGAAGTGGCTTTTGAACGTCTTTCTTATCTTACCTTCTCAGGGCTGAACTATAGTATTGCTGAAGCTACGGCAGCCGCATTCCGAAACAGTTATATTTCTACAAGTTTCAATCACGATATTTGGGGTTCTCAGTTTGCTGCAGTACTAAAAAACATATATGCAATTGGCGCGGGTATAGCACACGGGCTTGATTACGGCGATAACTTCCTGAGCGTATATATTACAGCTTGCTACCGCGAAATGTATCGCTTCTCTGAAGCTCATTTTGAAAAAGTTCATCCATCGAACGATCGGCCAGACTTCCATACCAGCTCTTATTTGGGCGACCTTTTAGTTACCTGCTATTCGTTACATAGCCGCAACCGTACATTCGGTACAATGGTGGGCAAAGGCTATAGTGTAAAAGCTGCGCAACTGGAAATGAATATGGTGGCTGAAGGTTATTACGCATCGCGCGGTATGCAGTCTATTTCGAGATCATTCAACATCGATATTCCAATAGCTGATAAAGTTTTCCAGGTACTTTGGGAGAACAGGCCAGCATCAGACGTATTTATCGAGATAGAAAAAATGCTTTCATAGAATCCATCTATCGGTTATTTTAAAAATCTTTATTTGCTTTTCAGATTAAGTTCTACATTTGTAGAGTGATTAGTCAATCTTATGATAGATAAACAAGAGAAAATATTAGAAGCAGCACTTAAGCTCTTTGTTGAATATGGGTTTCACGGAACACCAACCAGCAAAATAGCACAAGATGCGGGCGTAGCTAATGGTACATTATTTCATTATTATAAGACCAAGGACGAACTGATCATTGCACTATATGTGCACATTAAACGCCAGATAAGTGCTTGTGTTGATTTCAACGATACTTCAATAGCCGATCCTAAAGAACGATATAGGAAAAATTACCTTAGCGCACTTAACTGGAGCCTGGAAAACACACTGGCGTTCCGCTTTTTGCAACAGTTCATGAGTTCCCCTTACCTAATGTTGCTGGCGCCAGAAGACATACAGAAAGAAAGTAAATCAGCACACGACAGTTTCAGGCAAGGCATTAAGGAAAAAATACTGAAACCAATGCCTGTTGAATTACTAAATTCTTTGCTTACCAGCCATCTTAATGGCGTTGGCCAATACATACTCAATGCAAAACTTTCAGCAGCACAAAAGAAGAAGATTATGAACGATTCCTTTGAGATGCTGTGGGACATGATAACTTAATATTTTTTGAAATTGAAATAGAGCGATTAGTCAATCAAATAATTAAAACCAATGAAACAAGTCATATTAATAACCGGTGCTTCTTCAGGCATAGGCATGTCAACGGCAAAATTGCTGGCAGAAAAAGGCCATATAGTGTATGGAGCTGCACGACGTATAGATAGAATGAAAGAACTGGAAGCTTACGGAATAAAACTTATTGAAATGGATGTTACCAAAGAAGATTCGATGGTAGCAGGCGTGAAGAATATAACCGATACTGAAGGTAAAATAGACGTGCTGATAAATAATGCCGGATATGGTTCTTATGGCTCATTAGAGGATGTACCTATATCTGAAGCACGCTACCAGTTTGAAGTGAATATATTTGGACTGGCGCGGCTTACACAACTGGTATTACCATTTATGCGTGCACAACACGCTGGCAAGATCATCAATATATCGTCTATTGGCGGCAAGTTTGGTGAGCCACATGGCGCATGGTACCACGCCACTAAATTTGCAGTAGAGGGGTTGAGTGACAGCATACGTATGGAGCTGAAGCAGTTTGGTATAGATGTGGTGGTGATACAACCCGGCGCTATTAAAACTGAATGGGCGGACATAGCACGTAAAAACCTGCTGAAGACATCTGACAATGGCGCTTATAAAGTATTGGCAAATAAGCACGCAAATATGCTGGCCAGAACTTACGATGGTGGTATGGGCTCTGAACCTATAGTTATTGCAAAGGTTATCAGCAAAGCTATTGAAGCCCGTAATCCAAAAACAAGATATGCTGCCGGCGATGGCGCCAGGCCAATATTGTTCCTGAGGAAAATATTATCGGACAAGCTTTTCGACAGACTGTTCCTGAAGATGCTGAACATAATGGGCAAAGAAAAATAAATACGAAAGAACATGATCATCGCAATTATAATAGTATTGATACTGGTATTGGCAACTTATGTTTTTATACACCATCCGGTATTTGGCAAAACTGCTGCCGGCGAACGCTTACAGTTAATAAAAAATTCGAAGCACTATAAGAACGGGCAATTTGATAACCTAAGCTATACCCCGCAACTGACAGAGGGTGCGAGCATGCCCAAAGTAATGCGCGAGTTTCTCTTCAATAAAAACAAAAGGAACAAACCAACCGACCTTATACCTTCCATCCGAACAAACCTGAAACAACTACCCAACGATAAAAATATATTGGTATGGTTTGGGCATTCATCTTATTTTATACAACTGGATGGTAAAACAATATTAGTTGATCCGGTATTCAGCGGCCATGCGTCGCCTGTCAGTTTCAGTACAAAAAGCTTTAAAGGCAGTAATACATATAGTGCTGCCGATATGCCTGAAATAGATTACTTATTTATATCGCACGACCACTATGACCATATGGACTATGAAACGCTGGTGCAGCTAAAACCTAAGGTAAAAAAAGTTGTAACAGGTTTGGGAGTAGGCGCCCACCTTGAACGATGGGGTTATGATGCAAATATTATTGCAGAAAGAGACTGGCACGAAGAAGTAGATCTGGGTGATGGATTTGTAGTTTATACTACCCCGGGAAGACATTTTTCGGGAAGGAGCCTGAAAAGAAATAGTACTATTTGGTCTTCATTTGTTTTAGCATCGCCTATTATGAAAATATTCCTTGGCGGAGATTCCGGCTACGATACACATTTTGCAACAATAGGTAAAAAACATGGTCCATTCGATTTGGCTATACTTGAAAACGGGCAGTACAACCAAGCCTGGCGATATATACACATGCTGCCTGAAGAAGTGGTAATGGCTGCTAAAGATCTGGGAGCAAAAGTATTACTACCTGTACACTGGGCTAAATTTTCGCTGGGGCTCCACGCATGGGATGAACCCATAAAACGTGTAACAAAAGAAGCAACAATAAAAGGCCAGCCCATAATACACCCCATGATAGGTGAGGTAGTTGACCTGAATAATATGCAGCAAGGGGATAAATGGTGGGAACAAGTGAAATAAAAAAAATAACGGGGCACTAATAATAGCGCCCCGTTTCATTAATCACACACAACTGAAAAACAATTTTCACGATGTCAGGTTAAAGCTGTTATGCTTTATACTTCTATTGCCAGCGTTATATCATAACGCATAGTTATTAACGTTGAGTCGGATTGTTTTCTTTACGTTCTTGCGGCTCTTGTTGCGTAGTTTTTTCTGTTGGGTTTTGTTCCTGCCTGTTACGATCTTGTTCTTGTTGCTGAGTTGAAGTTCTTTGAGTATCTTCTTCTCTTTCTGTACCACGGCCACCTTGTTCACGCTGAGTTTGCTCTTGCGGATTTTGATTTTGTTGGTTTGGCTTTGGTTGGTTTTGATTTGTGTTTTGCGGATTTTGATTTTGTGACATGGTAATTTGCATTTTAAATTGTTAAAAAAAACCTTTGCAATTCCAGCTTTTAAACTTCATTGCTACACACAATAACTTAAAAGAGTTGTGCCACTGTTTAAAGAAAAAACCTATGAATAAAAAAACCATGTATATGCAGCTAACTCATTTATCTTTAATGTACACGTACAAATTTCTGTAATTCATCAGTGGTAGCACATCTTATGTTCTTGTAGAAAATAATGCACAAGCATGGTGTACAAACAATACCTTTATCCTCATGATCGACATTATCAATCCTCCCTATCCTATTCATAATATAAGATTGAGTAATGATTGTAACATAGCTTTTATAGACGAAGGTGGTAATAGTAACAATACGATATTGTTTATACATGGCTTGGCTAGCTACGCACTATCGTGGCGAAAGAATATTGATGTGTTAAGCCAATCCTTCAGGTGTATTGCTATAGACCTGCCCGGTAACGGATTTTCTGACCGTGGTGCATATCCTTACAGCATTAGCTTTTTTGCAAATTGCATATACGAGCTTATTGAGAAGCTAAAACTTAAAAATGTTTGCCTGGCCGGCCATTCAATGGGTGGACAAATAGCAATGTATATGCTAATTAATAA
>CAMLFX010000060.1 GCA_946479435.1 uncultured Sphingobacteriales bacterium
CACCTGCATCAAGGCTATACTTACAGAATAATTATCTTGCAGCCATGCCGTTCACCTTCGCCCATCCTGCTATCATACTGCCACTTACCAAACTACCCCACAGGTATTACTCCCTCACAGCACTTATCATCGGCGCTATTACTCCTGACTTCGAATGTTTTATCAGGATGAAAGCGAAAAGCATTTATAGCCATACATTTTGGGGCATTCTCTATTTTGATGTACCTGTAGCTATCATCATATTTTTAATCTGGAATGTTTTAGTGAAACAAACATTGCTGAATAATCTTCCTCCATTTCTGCAAAGGCGATTTAACAATGAAAGTAAAATTCAGAATAACTGTTTTACTGTAATCATCTCACTTGCCGTTGGTATATTTTCACATCTGTTTTGGGATTCTTTTACACATAGTAACGGGTATTTTGTAGCACATTCATCTATGTTGCAAAATGTATATCATTTTAATTATGGAGATATTACTTTGTATGAGATTATTCGTAACATAAGTAGCATTGCAGGTGTGCTGGTTTTAATATATGCTTTATGGAATTTGCCTTCAAAATACACTATTGGGAAAGGTGATAAATGGTATTGGCCACTCGTAGGTTTTACGCTTACTCTTACAATATTTATAAGGTGTATTGTGCCACATAAAGTATTAAGTTTAGGTGATTACTTTTCTACTTTTACAGCAGGCCTTTTTATTGGTATAATAATAGCATCAATAGTATCTGAAAAAATAAAGATCAAATTACATCGTTATGAATAAGCTTTTGACAATAGCATCTGTGTTAATTATTACCGGTTGCCAAAGTAATAATTCTGATACAGTAGCCAATAACTCATCCGGTAGTATTGTGAATAAAGAAGGAATAACGGAAAGTATTGATACTATATGTTATGCTTACACCAACCATAGAGACACGATACTAATGAGTATTGTTACAGTTGGTAATAGCGTTAATGGCTCACTTAGCTATAGTTATTTTCAAAAAGATAAAAATACCGGTGCTTTAGCGGGCAGTATATATGATGATACACTTATTGCAGAATACAATTTTATGTCAGAAGGTATGCAATCGAAAAGAGAGGTGGTTTTTGTGAAGAAAAATAATACTTGGATGCAGGGCTATGGTGAAATGATTGAAGATGGAAATGAGTTGAAATTTAAGGATAGAAGTAATCTGATTTTTGATACGGTCAATCTTTTACAAAAAACTAATTGCGAATAGAACCCGCTCTTTACACTAATTAAACTTCGTTTACACTATCAATGGGAATATCTTTTTTATTGAAGAACAATAGACCTATCATCATTAGTAAACTAGTAATTACAATAACAAAGAGTAGTATGCCTTCATTAAAACTGCCCAGGCTTTTTTCTGGTGGTATACTGTAAAACAATAGAATTGTTATTAAGCCGCGTGGCATAAGAAATAATTCGGGTAACAGGTTTGTTTTAAGTATCAGTTGCAGGTACAAAAAGCGAATGAAAAGAAGTATAACAACTATAATGCTCCCCAATTCCCAAACTTCACTGCTTCTGAAAATATTCAGGTCGATTGTATAGCCAAATAGTATAAAAAAGAAAGTGCGGATCAGAAACGCAATTTCTGCAGTTATTGTTTTCAGAAATTCAAGTACGCCTGTTATATTTTCAGTATTTATCCATTTTCTAATTGGCCCCCTGATCACAAGACTACTATTGTTCAGCACCAGCCCAAACACCAATACAATAAGTAGTGACGGCAGGTGAAAAGATTCCCCCAAAGCGTATACAAGAGAAAGTATAGCGAATACGAGGAAAAACCTGGTTTTTACTGCTGTTTTAGCCAATATATACACTAGTAATAATGTGGCTAATGCAGAGATAATGATAGCCAAGAGTATATTGCTTGTGAACTGAAACACCGCGCCAAAACTTAATATGTTTTTCATCAACATATAGTTGAACGCAAGTATGCCCAATATGTCGGAAAAGGAAGATTCATAAATTATGAACTCCTTTTTCTGTTCTGGTAAATGTCCTGTGCTTGGTATTACTATAGCACTACTTATTATACTTAAAGGTATAGCGTAAAGAAAAGCCTGGTCGAACGGTTCATTTAGCCATTGCATAATTATTATGCCTATGCTAACCGCAGAAATAATGAATATTATTAAAGCTGAAGAGAAAGAGTTGCGTATCAATGGTATCTTCCGTTTACTTATTTTCAGGTCAAGTGCAGCTTCCAACACTATCATTATAAGCCCTATAGCCCCAAGTATTTTTACCAATTTTCCAACAGGGAACAGGTCATATCCGTAATATGCAGACGCGTATTTAATACCTAAACCTGTTGCTAAAAGGAGTAGCACAGAAGGTATATTGATCTTCCGGCTCAACTGGTTGAACAAATAACTAAGTATTACTATACAGCTTAATAATATAATGACGGTATGTGTATGTATTGTCATATCTATGGTTCAATTCTACTATAATAATTATACCTTATCTAATAAAAGGCATCTTCAAAATGCAATATTTCTTTTATGGTTTCTCCATGTAGCAGAATGCTAATTATATCGAACTGCACTTTCTTATATTGGGGGTTTACGTCTATGAATTGAGTTGCCGCCTCTTTTAGATACCCTATTTTCCTGGCGTTCACTGCTTCTTCCGGATACCCAAATACAGCGTTGGCACGTGTTTTCACTTCAATAAATACCAGTAAATTATTCTTTTCTGCTATTAGGTCTACCTCTTTTTTGCCAAAGCACCAGTTAGCATGTAAAATATTATATCCTTTTTTTTGCAAAAACTTTTGAGCTATTTGTTCGCCTTTTATCCCAGTTTCGTTATGTTTGGCCATCTAAAAGTTTTAAAATGAGAGAATTAATTGCAGATTTCCCAACGCAACTTGAGGAAGCACTAATAATAGGTAAAAACCACAAGTTCGTTGCTGCTAAAAAAGACTTTAAAAATATAGTACTGACTGGTTTGGGCGGTAGTGGTATTGGTGGTTCAATAGTTCAAAATTATGTGTTCGATAAACTAAAGATACCGTTTATAGTTAATAAGGACTATTTCTTGCCATCATTCGTTGGTAAAGATTCACTTGTTATTGTTTCTTCTTATTCGGGTAATACTGAGGAAACTTTGGCGGCCATGCAACAAGCAATTAAGTATAAAGCCACGATTATTTGTATTACATCCGGAGGTAAGGTGGCTGAGATAGCAAAGAAGAAAAAAATAGATTGCATTTTGCTGCCGGCCGGTATGCCACCGCGTGCATGTATTGGCTACTCTCTACTACAAACTTTATTCACGCTGCAACATTTCGGTTTGTTGAAAGAGGATTTTGTAAAGGATATCAAAGCGGCAATTAAGCTTATAAAAACAGACGCCAAAGACATTCAGAAAAAAGCAAAATCTATTGCGCAAAAATTAAATGGCAAAATGCCTATAATATATGCCGCTGCTGATTTTGAAGGCGTAGCTGTCCGTTTTCGCCAACAACTGAATGAGAATAGTAAGATGCTTTGCTGGCACCATGTAATACCCGAAATGAACCATAACGAATTAGTTGGTTGGCGCGATAAAAATCCTAACTATGCAGTAGTTATTTTACGAAATGAAAATGATTACGAACGCGTGCAAACAAGGGTTGAGATCAACAAGAAAATAATTAAAAAATATACGCCTAATATTATTGAGCTATACTCGAAAGGAAAGAGTTATTTCGAACAAGTTTTTTACTTCATTCATGTTACTGATTGGGTTTCGGTAAATCTTGCCGACTTAAGAAATCAAAATGCAACAGAAGTAAAAGTTATCGATTTTCTGAAAGGAGAGTTAGCCAAGTCATAATGTTGATCATATTTAATTGAAGCCATTCAGTAATGAGTGGCTTTTTCTTTTTTAAAAACTTTTAAAATACATTTCCTGGTAATAGTATTTTTTATACCTTTGCCGCCCTGGCAAGTCTTATACGGCCAGCTCCTACTAAATCCCCCAGGACAGGAATGTAGCAAGGGTGGGTGGTTGTAGCGGCGCGATGTAAGTAACTTGCCAGTTTTTTTATGCTCATTAGGCAAGAATTTTCCACACTTCAGCAATAGCCGGGCATATTTATTTATTTTTGCCCGCAAGCAATCCAAACTATATGAAGTTTTTTATTGATACAGCCAACCTGGCTCAAATTAAAGAAGCACACGATCTTGGCATACTGGATGGTGTAACTACCAATCCGTCTCTGATGGCTAAAGAAGGCATCAAGGGTGAAGAGGCTATTGCACAGCACTACAAAACTATTTGCGAAATGGTTGATGGCCCTGTAAGTGCTGAAGTATTAGGTACTACTTTCGAAGGTATTGTAGCGGAAGGCAAAAAACTGGCTGCTATACATAAGAATATTGTTGTGAAAGTGCCCATGATTAAAGATGGCATCAAGGCTATCAAATGGTTTACCGATAACGATATTCAAACTAACTGTACGCTTGTATTCTCCGCAGGCCAGGCAATTCTGGCAGCCAAAGCGGGTGCTACTTTTGTATCTCCTTTTATTGGCCGTATTGATGATAGTAGTTGGGATGGTGTTACATTGATCGAGCAAATAGTAAATATCTATAATTCACAGGGTTACATGACTGAAGTATTAGCTGCTTCTATCCGTAATCCTTTGCATATAGTGCGTTGTGCAGAAGCAGGTGCCGATGTATGTACTTGCCCATTACCGTCGATACTTGGTTTACTGAAACATCCTTTGACTGATTTGGGGCTTGAGCAATTTCTGAAAGATGCAAAATCAATGCAATAATCCAAGCATATTATAATAAAAAAGCCGTAGTGATTTACTACGGCTTTTTATTTCGTTTAAGTTGCGATTAAAGGATTGTTTTCAAAACATCATCCAATATATCCAATGCTTCTTCTTTGCTGTTGCCTTCAGCATATATGCGTAATAAAGGCTCTGTACCCGATGCACGTAATAGTATCCATCCACCATTGTCGAGGTGATATTTCACACCGTCAATAGTTTCAATGCTGTTGAAAGTGTACTTCCCAAACTTAGAGTATCTATTTTCTTGCGCATTTTTAATAATAGCTTCCTTCTTTTCGTTCTCAATGTGCATATCGTTACGTTCGTAAGCAAACCGCCCCACAACTTCATATACCTCTTCACACAGCTGTTTCAGGGTCTTGCCCGATTTGGTCATGAACTCGTACAAGGCGAGTCCATCATAAATTCCATCACGTTCAGGTATATGGCCTTTCACTGCAATGCCACCACTTTCTTCACCACCAACCAGAACATCCTCTTTGATCATTATTTCGCTAATATACTTGAAGCCAATAGGAGTTATCTCAATAGGTAAACCATAAGCTTCACACATGCGTTTTACACGGTCGGTTGTAGAGAATGCTATTGCTACCTTACCCGTCATGCCTTTGTATTTATGCAAATAATGTATCAAAAGCAAAATGATGTGATGCGCATCAACAAAATGCCCATCTTCATCGTAAAGACCAATGCGGTCAGCATCGCCATCGGTTGCAAGACCAATTTTTATTTCTGGTGTTGCAGCTACAGTTTTTGCTAACTCTTGCAGGTTTTTGTCCAGTGGCTCCGGTGCCTGTCCATGAAAACCAGGGTTTTCGTCACAGTGTATCAATACTGTTTCCGGCAGTAATCTGCGCATTACATTTTGACCGGCACCAAACATGGCATCATAAGCCAGCTTAAAAGGAGATTTACGTAAGGCCTCAAAATCAAATTTTTCCTTAAGGTAGTCCACGTACATATCCTCCAGGTTTATATACTCCAGCAGGCCATTATTTTCCCAATGAGGTAGATCATCTTTAGGTATTTCAACTGTATCTGGTATTAGCGCTTCAACAGCTGCAATATCTGCCGGGCTCGAAGGGCCGCCATGAGCGCCCTTTAATTTATATCCGTTGTATGATGGGGGATTGTGTGATGCTGTTATTACCACACCTTGTGTAGCTTTTAATTTCAATACACCCAGCGATATCATAGGTGTACTGATATAACCCCTGGCATACAAAACCTTTATGCCGTTAGCGCACAATACTTTAGCAACGGTTTCAGTAAAAAGCTCACCACCAAAACGGCAATCATGCCCAAGTACAACAACAGGTTTACTATCTTTTTGCAGCAGCCATGTGGCTTGCCCTTTTGCTACGCGTGCTACGTTATACACCGTAAAGTCTAATGCTATTATGGCTCTCCAGCCATCGGTGCCAAATTTTATTTTGTCAATACTCATTATCAGTTTTTGAAATTTACGCTACTGTTAAATACTTGTTTAACTTGTTTATACAGGCATCAAAAATAATAAACCTTTCATACCATTGTTGTGGCTAATTTTAAATAATAAAACTAACAACGATGTCAGGCATTATTAAATCGATAGACCCCGCTACAGGCAAGGTTATTGGCGAATATAATATTGATACACCCGAAAAAATTGATAAAGCGTTAAAACAGGCACATAAAGCGTATGAAAGCTGGCGTATGCTGTCGTTCAAAGAGAGAGGAGCTGTACTAAAGCAGATAGCTGCGGAACTTAGAAAACAAAAACCCAAATTGGCAGAGCTTGCAACGAAAGAAATGGGTAAACCAATTAAGCAAAGTCTGGAAGAAGTAGAGAAGTGTGCGCGCACATTTGATTTTTACGCTAAAGAAGGTCCTAAGTTCCTTGCTGATCAAATAATAGAAACCGATGCGAAGAAGAGCTATGTATCATTCCAGCCACTGGGGGTGGTATTTGCAATAATGCCGTGGAATTTTCCTTATTGGCAGGTGTTCAGGGCTATGGGGCCGGCACTAATGGCGGGTAATACAATGGTGCTAAAACATGCATCCAATGTTAGCGGCTGCGCTGTAGCCATAGAGAAAATAATGAAAGCAGCCGGAGCGCCAAAAGGTTTATTCCAGACATTGCTTTTGCCGTCAGATAGAGTAGCAGCAGTTATTGAAAATTCTGTTATATCAGCTATCACGTTTACTGGTAGTACTGCTGCAGGCGCTAAGGTGGCCTCTGTGGCCGCTGCGCACGTTAAGAAGCAAGTATTGGAGTTGGGTGGTAGTGATGCCTACATAACTCTGGAAGATGCCGATATGGAGCTCGCAGTAAAGACATCTGTTGATGGCAGGTTAGTAAATAGCGGCCAAAGCTGCGTTGCTGCAAAACGTTTTGTAGTAGTAAAAGCTGTGCGTAAAGAGTTTGAGCAAAAAATGGTTGAGCTTATGCAGGCTGCAACATTCGGTGATCCTATGGATCAATCAAATAAAATTGGCCCTATGGCGCGTGTAGATCTGCGCGACCAGCTACATGAACAAGTGCAGAAAAGCATTGAGAAAGGTGCGAAGCTACTTTGTGGCGGTTATATACCCGAAGGCGATGGTGCATTCTATCCGCCAACCGTATTAACCAACGTAAAGAAAGGTATGCCCGCCTATGATGAAGAACTTTTTGGCCCTGTGGCATCTATTATAGAAGCAAAAGATGAGCAAGACGCTATCAGGTTGGCTAACGATAGTATATATGGACTTGGCGCAGGTATATTTTCTAAGAACAGAAAAAACGCTGAACGGATTGCTGCTAAGGAACTACAGGCCGGAAACTGCTTTGTCAATTCATTCGTACATTCAGATCCACGGCTTCCTTTTGGTGGTGTAAAACAAAGTGGCTATGGCCGCGAGTTAAGCGCATTTGGAATACGTGAATTTGTAAATGTAAAAACAGTGTTTATACAGTAGCATGAAAAGCCTGAGCAAAACTGGCATAATTGTTTTTATCCTGTTGGTATGTGGCGTACTAACAGGATATTGTTTATTTAGAAATAATCAGGCATCTTTGGTTGCTGCTACTAAAAAACATAAAGCAATGTACACTTATCTCGCATTAGGTGATTCTTATACAATTGGTGAACAAGTACCTATGGCGGACAATTTTCCGCATCAGACGGTTGAATTATTAAAGAAGCAAAACTTTGATGTGGCGGCACCTGTTATTATAGCTAAAACGGGCTGGACCACCGACGAACTGGCTATGGCTATCCAGGAGCACAATATTACGGATACATTCTCTTTTGTATCTTTATTAATAGGTGTAAACAATCAGTACCGTAGTCGCGATGTTGATAACTATAGGCAGGAGTTTACTCAATTGCTCGATCAGGCAATTATGTTTGCTGGTGGCGAAGCTGAAAATGTATTTGTTCTTTCCATTCCCGATTGGGGGGTGACCCCTTTCGCAGATGGAAAAGACAGAAGAGAAATAGCTAAAGAGATAGATGACTATAATGAAGCAAATAAAGAGATAGCAGAGGCTCGCAGATGCCATTATATTGAAATAACTGAAAGCACCAGGCGAAATGGAAGCAACGCGTTATTTCTTGCTGATGATAAACTACACCCATCGGGCAAAGAGTATGAAGTATGGGCAGTAAAACTGGCAAATGAAGTGGCAAACCACTTGAAAAAATAAATACCTATTTAAGGCTATTAAATAATTTATCCAGCTTTTCGCGTGGTAATATTTTTTGCCATTGCCTGCCCGAGGCTATAAGGCGTTCCCCAACTTTAGCTGTATATTCTGTTACCACCTCATTATTATTCACTTCTTTAAGAATTGCTGTAAATAATACCTCCTGACCCACAAGAGCAGGGGAGTGATGACTCACATTGATGCCTGTACCAATACCTTCCTCTCCTTCTTCCTTCATTTCAAGCACAAATAATCGTCCACTCCATTCGGCATCCCTCGCCATGGCAAAGGTAGAATATACCTGATGTACCTCGCCACTTTCAAACTTTGCGGTATCGGCCTGCGTTACAATATGAATATATTTTCGGGTATCGCCAATATTGAAGGGCTGTATCATAATCACAAAATAATGTAAATCTCTATCATAATCTTACAATCGTATTTGGCTTTTATTAACAAGTGTATTACTTAACTTTGCAGAACGCACATGAAGAAGTTATTTGTCATACCAATAATGTTTATGTACCTGTTGGCCGTATCGGGCATTATGGTAACAGCACACTATTGCGGGCAGGAAATAGAATCATTAAGTTTTTTCAGTGATAACAATAAATGCATTGGTGGAGATTGTGATGATGAACCCGGTGAGAGTGACGGCTGTTGTAAGGATAAAACAATTGCGGCAAAAGTTACCAATGACCAGGATGCCGTATCTGCATTCAAGCTAAAGCTGCAACCCACTGAATTTGCTGCTTTGTCTTTACCGAACTTTTACAGTTTGCGGAATGATGCAGTTGTATCTACTATCAATATAATTGCTTACAGCGCTAATGCGCCGCCTGGCCTTTGGCAAGATATTCCTCTTTTTAAGCTCCATTCAAATTTTACTTATTACGGTTAGCATCTGTTGTTCTATATCGAATAATAATATTGTTTAATCGTTTAATAAGTTTTTATGAAACAAGTAATTGTTTTCCTTTCTATAATATTTTCATCTTTTACTGTGCTGGCACAGGATTCAAAAGGTGTCATTACCGAAACCTACAAAGTAGATGGCAACTGTGATATGTGTAAAAAACGCATTGAAACTGCCGCATTTATCAAAGGCGTAAAACATGCCGAATGGAATGAGGATAAGCATGAGCTTACCGTTATTTACAAACCATCCAAAACTAACGCCAATGATATATTGGCTAGTGTAGCAAAGGCGGGTTACAGTTCTGAGAAAATTGCGGCAACAGAAGTTGATTATAATAAGCTACCTGAATGCTGCCATTATAAAAGTGCTATTTGTAACCATTAAACTGACTGTTCATGAAACAACCTTACAGTTGGCTGCTGACTGGCAGCCTGCTGCTGATTTGTGCACAGCATGGTTTTGCGCAAGGCAGAGTATTAAAAGGCATAGTATACGGCAATAATAACATGGCTAAAGAAGAGCCGCTGGTAAATGCCGTAGTTGCCACTATCGATAAACAAATAGGTACACAAACTGCTGAAGATGGGAGCTTCTCGCTTGAAATTCCCGAACAAACCCAACATATCGTAGTGTCTTTTATTGGGTATAGAACTGATACAGTTGATATAAATAATGATACTACGGGGATTGAGATCGTTTTACAACAACCCAGGTCGTTGAAGGAAGTAATAGTACGCACAAGAAAAAAGGGCAATGAAATATCAAGCCTCAGCACTATGAAAACGGAAATGATAAGTAGTAAGGAATTGCTTAAAGCTGCCTGTTGTAACTTGAGTGAAAGTTTTGAAACCACTCCATCGGTTGATGTAGCCTTCACAGATGCGGTTTCGGGATATAAACAAATACAAATGCTTGGCCTTTCGGGGCCCTATACCCTAATTACCCGCGAGAATATACCGGATACCCGTGGATTAGGATCGATTACGGGGTTAACCTTTACTCCCGGTACATGGATAGAAGGTATGCAACTGAGTAAGGGAACAGGTAGTGTAGTAAATGGCTATGAAGGCGTGGCGGGACAAATAAATATTGAATTAAAAAAGCCATTTGAAGAAAAAGAAGAGAAATGGCTATTGAACCTTTACCAGAGTTCGCAAGGGCGTACAGAAGGTAATTTGGTAACTCGAAAACAATTCAATGAAAAATTATCAAGCAATCTGTTCTTGCATGCCAAATCTCAGTGGGCACGAATAGATCAGAATAATGATGGTTATATGGATCAACCACTCGATAAACAATTTGTAGGTGCTAACCGGTGGTTTTGGTTTGGCCCAACAGGTTGGGAGATACAAGGTGGCGTAAAGGGTAGCTTTATACGTAATACTGGTGGACAAAAAGATTATGAAGAAGGTGGTGAGCAAGTTGCTGGAAAGCCTTGGGGCTATGAAATGGACATAAACAGGGTAGAGGGTTGGGCTAAAATTGGTAAGGTATTTCCTGATAAGCCCGGTACGAGTATTGGGTTGCAATTATCAGGTGTGTACCACGATCAGAATGCGCTTTATGGTAAACGGATATATATGGCTACGCAAAACAGCTTCTATACCAACCTGATATTTCAAACTATACTAGGCAATACCAACCATGTATTAAAGACAGGTTTAAGTAACCTGGTCGATAACTATAATGAAACGTTGAGCTCACAGAACTTTAAGCGCAACGAAATAGTGCCCGGCGCTTTTGCGGAATACTCTTATAGCTTTTTAGAGAAGTTCAATATAGTTGCAGGTATCCGTGGTGATTACCATAATATATATGGTGCATTCGCTACACCAAGATTACATCTGCGCTATGCTCCGTTTAAGCAAACTGTGCTGCGTGCATCTGTCGGCAGGGCTCAGCGTACGGCAAATATACTGGCAGAGAACATCGGCTACATGGCTAGCAACCGTATGTTTAACATTGTTAGCACTACACCTGGCAACCCTTATGGTCTGGATCCTGAAGTGGCGTGGAATACAGGCGTTAATTTGACTCATAAATTTCAGCTTGATTATCGCGATGGTGCAATTAGTTTCGATTATTACTATACCGATTTTCAAAATCAGGTAGTTGTTGATGTAGAAGACCCGCATACTGTCAGCTTCTATAATCTGAAAGGCCAATCATTCGCACATAGCTTCCAAACGCAGTTCGATTATGAAGTTGTGCACAATCTTGATCTTCGGTTAGCTTATCGTTTTTACGATGTACGTAGCACTTATAGTAGTGAATTAAAAGAACGACCATTAGTAGCTGCTCACAGGGCATTTGCTAATATTGGCTACGAAACCCGTAATCATTGGAAGTTCGATTATACAGTACAGTGGGTAGGTAGCAAGCGTGTGCCATCATTACATATCCATCACGGTACTGGTACCGATGCTGAATTCAAATCCCCTACATTCTGGCAAATGAGCGCGCAGGTAAGCAAAGCTTTCAGTGAAGACTTTGAAGTGTACTTAGGTGGGGAGAATCTGACAAACTATATGCAGCATGACCCTATTATTAATGGCAATAATCCTTACAGTGATGGCTTCGACGCATCTATGGTTTGGGGGCCGGTAATGGGGCGAAATATTTATGCAGGCTTAAGATATAAGATTAGATAAATTTAAAGAGGGTGGTAATTATCACCCTCTTTAAATTTATGTATTTGAAAGCATATAGATTTTGTATGTTGTCGAAAAACGTATGTTAGTTTAAAAAAAATAATTTTGAATACAAACCTTGCAACATGACCACTGAAAAGCTAACTGAATATTGTATGGGCTTTAAAGGCGTAAAAGAGAGCATTAAATGGGAAGATCATCTTTGCTACACTATTGGTGAAAGGATATTTTGTATGGCGGGCATGAATGATAATTCTGCTGTTAACCTTAAAGTATCCCGGGAAGATTTTGAAGAACTTACCGAACGCGAAGGAATTGAGCAGGCTCCATATTTTGCCCGTGGTCAATGGATAGCTATACACAAACGCAATGCCTTAAAGCCTAAGGAATGGGAGCACTATCTTGAAAAAGCATACCAGCTTATAAAAGCGAAACTTACAAAAAAAATGCAGCGCGAAATAGATGAGCAATATTAAAAAGATAGGTCTGCCCAATCTTTTGATAGTCTTTCTTTCATTTCCATGTCGGTAAGGTCGAACCTTACAGGTACTACGGAAGCATACCCTTCATGTAAAGCCTGCACATCTGTTTCTGTACCATTATCCATATTTAAGAATTTGCCCGTCATCCAGTAATAGTCTTTGCCTCTTGGGTCAACCCGATGGTCAAATTCCTCTTTCCATTTAGCGTATGCCTGGCGGCATATTTTCAATCCATTAAAATTTTCACTGGTAGTTATTGGTATATTTACATTTAGCAATGTATGTTCCGGCATTTTCTTTTGTAGCATTCTTTGCGTCACAGTTTTAGCTACCATTCTTGCCACAGTGAAATCGGCATCATAATTAAAATCAAGTAATGAAAATCCGGCAGATGGAATACCTTCAATAGCCGCTTCCATAGCGGCGCTCATAGTACCGGAATATATTACGTTGATGGAATAATTAGCTCCATGATTAATACCGCTTACGCATAAATCAGGTTTCCTGTGCAATATTTTATCGCGGGCTAGTTTTACGCAATCTACCGGCGTGCCGCTACATTGCCATGCAGATATGTCGCCAAAAATATCAGCTTTATACAACCTTAATGGATGTCCTATTGTTATTGCATGTCCCATGCCCGATTGTGGGCTATCCGGCGCTACAACAACTATTTCACCCAATTCTTTTACAGCTTCTATTAAATTGCGTATGCCCGGTGCTGCTATTCCATCGTCATTTGTTACCAGTATTAACGGTCTTTCTTCATGCATAATTTTACCAATCACTTTTTAATAACTTATTCCTGCCAATAAAATAATATATAATTATCCAAGCAACAGATGCTATGCTATAATATAATGCTGAACCAGCTTCTTTTATTTGCGCCATTGCCTTTACCATATCTAATATAGGGAATGGAAGTAGCTCATCACTGCATTGAAGCGGTAAGTAATTACCAAGGCCATCAGCAAAATAATTGATCAAAGATTTTAGCAGCGTTTCGATAATTATGCAATAAAAAATGAACATGCCGATTGCTAATCCGCTTCTCTTAAAAAATATTGATATCAACAAGCAAAAGCTATAGTAATTAAGCGAAAGAATAAAAACATATAGCAGATATTGGATGTGTCCGGGAAAGCCATCAAATCCTGAATTTGTTATGGCTATTAGCATGCCTACCATAAATACGTATAAGGTAGTGGCAATGCTTAGCGAAAATACGACGCCCCATTTAGCATGATAAAAATCTAACCTGCTCCATCCATCTATTATATTTTGCCTGTTGGTTCGGTACTGGTACTCATTGGTAGTGATGATGATAATAAGAATGGAAATAAACCATACAAAGATGCTGGCCCAGAAACCAATATTTTCCCACACAAAAGTAAAAGAATAAACTTGGCTAAGTACGTTGATACCGTTGCCACCAACTTTTAGGATACCCGATTTTACAAAGTAGTTCCATAATGGTAGCAGCACTGTGAAAAAAGATATCAGCACCCAAAATGTGCGATACTTTTTCAACTTCATCCATTCTATAGCTAATAATGATTTCATTGCGATGATTAATGGTTGGTAAGCTCCATGAATTTAGTTTCCAGGCTTTTCTTTTTCAATACAAGATGAGAAAGAACAATGCCATTTTCAATACAATATTCGTTCACTTGTATGGGGGTAATGTTTTCTTCGGCAAAAAGCTGTACTGTATTATCTACTATACTTGCTTTTTTTATGCCAGGCATATTGTCTAACAGTTGCCGTAGCACTTCATTATTTTGTGCGCCCACTTCTATTATATCTTCGCTATGCAAGCTCTCATTTACTGAACCACTCAATAAAAGATCTCCTTTTTTTAGAATGGCTACATGCGTGCAAACTTTTTCAACCTCATCTAAAAGATGGCTTGCCATTATGATTGTAATACCTTCTTCACTTAGCTGTCTAATAAGGGCGCGTATTTCGGCTATGCCTGCTGGGTCAAGTCCATTGGTAGGTTCATCGAGCACTAATACCTCAGGATTACCTAATAGTGCTGCGCCTATTGCGAGGCGTTGCTTCATGCCTAATGAATAGGTTTGAAAAGCGGTGTCTTTCCGTTCAAGCAATCCTACTTTACTCAGTACACGTTCTTTATCGTTGCTGCCGCGTTGTTTAATTGCAGCCGCTATATCTAAATTGTCCGATGCACTTAAGTAATGGTAGAAATTGGGTGTTTCAAGCAACGAGCCTACTTTCCGCCTTGCGACTTCTTTTGGTTCATTATCAAACCATGTATAGCTTCCAGTATCTGCATGCAATACATCCAGTATTATACCCAGCAGCGTAGTTTTACCACTGCCATTAGGGCCAAGAATACCAAATACGCTGCCTTTAGGTACATCGAACGATACATTCCTGAGTGCCTGAATGTTGCCGTAAGACTTCGAGATATTGTTGAGTGAAAGAATTGGTGGCAAGGAATTGAAGTTTTATCAAAGATAATAGCTTGCCAATAAAAAATGTTACTATCAGTCCAGGAATAGATCTTTTTGCAAAGATTTCCCGGGGTTAATAGCGTAGGCTTCAAAGTTAGTAATACCGTTCTCTTCGAGTACCTTCTCATCAATAAGAAATTTACCCGTGTAAGTATCAGCAGGTTGCTGCAAAATATAATATGCTGCGTCGGCAATTATTTCAGGTTTACGGCTGTGCTGTACTATCATTTCGCCGCCTAATAAATTTCTTATAGCAGCAGTACCTATGGTAGTTGCCGGCCACAATGTATTCGAGGCTATTTTAAACTGCTTCAACTCTTCAGCCCAACCCATAGCCAGCATGCTCATGTTGTATTTGCTGATGCTATAGGCTACATGTTGCCCAAACCACTTAGGATCCATATTTAACGGCGGCGATAATGTAAGTATATGAGCGTTATCGCTTTTTTTCAAAAAGGGCATACAATGCTTAGTTACCATAAATGTTCCCCGCACATTTATAGCATGCATCAGGTCAAACCGTTTCATGTCTGTTTGCTCTGTATTGCTGAGCGATATTGCAGATGCATTATTGACTACTATGTCAATACCGCCGAAAAGAGTAATAGATTGCTGTACCGCCTGTATTACTTGCTCCTCATCTCTTATATCACATTGTACTGCAAGCGCCTTGCCACCAGCCTCTTGTATTTCATTAGCCGCAGTGTATATAGTGCCACCAAGCCGCGGATCTTCTTTTACCGATTTCGCAACCACTACAATATTAGCTCCATGTGTGGCCAGTTTTAGCGCAATAGCTTTACCAATTCCACGACTTGCGCCGGTTATAAACGCGGTTTTACCCTGAAGTGATGACATGCAATTCTGTATTTGAGATATAAGTTAGCCATTTACCATGGCAAAATGCTTAGGATCTTTTCGGCCACTCCAGTTTTGGCCACAAAACACATCGCATTGCTGCATCGCATCCAGGAAAGCGTTACTCCATACTCCCTGGCTTCCTAAAGGGTTCTCCGCGGCGTTAAGATCAATGCCCGCTCCCCAGCTATGTACCGATAAAACAGTTTCATTGGCACCCATTCCCCGTATCTGGTAACAACCCTCAAAAGTTTTTATTTCCTTGTGAAGGTTTTTTATTTCAAGCAGCCTGAATGCTTTTTCAAGCATAGGTCTAAAATGTTTGTGTATGTACATTTCTTCGGCGGGAAACCAGTTGAACACCGATCTTACATGCCAGTTATTTAACCATTTATTTTCCCATCCTGCCTCACGCGGATCTCCGTACCTGGTAAAAAGTATTAATTGTGCTTCGCCTGAAAATTCTGGCGGTGGTGATATGTTGTGCTTATCTGCCATACAAATACAAGATTTGTTCTACTTGAATTTACTCTATTTATACCATTGTCGGCTGGTGTTTAACAATAGTTTAAGGCTAGCTTGTTTCACTGATGCTTTCCTGCTTTATGGGTAAAACGATTATAAAGGCTGAACCCGCGCCCTCTTTACTATTAGCGGTTATCAGGCCGTTATGTTTATCAATTATTTTCTTACAAATTGCCAGGCCTATCCCGGTTCCTTCATAATCTTGTTTTGAGTGCAAGCGCTGGAAGATGGTGAATATTTTATCTAAGTATTTTTCATCGAATCCAATGCCATTATCTTCAATCTTAATGCGGCAGAAATTGCCTTTATCTGATGTTGCACTGCTGAAGTCTTTTTGATCGGTCCTGTCAACACTGATGTCGATTATTGGTTGTCTGTCGGAATGAGAAAATTTAAGTGCATTGCTTATTATGTTTTGAAATACCTGTCTCATTTGTCCAGGCACAGCATCTATCAGCGGAAATTCGGGTACATTTATTATCGCTTCCTTCTCATTAACCGCTAATTCAAGATCGGCAAGTATATCATAAATAATATCATTCAGGTTAACTGGTTCAAAAAGATTGGAAACAGACAAGCGGGAAAAGTTCAGCAGGTCATTTATCAGTTTTGTCATTCTTGATGAAGAGCTGATAATTCTTTGGAGATAATCGGCCCCATTGCCCAATTTATCTAGGTACCTATCTTTTAAGATATTACTAAAGAGATGTATTTTTCTAAGTGGCTCTTTAAGGTCGTGCGATGCTACCGATGCAAATTGTTGCAAATCGTGATTGCTGTTTTCCAGGGCCTTATTCGATTCCTGCAATTCGATGGTGCGCTCTCTAACCATTCTTTCCATCGTTTCGGTAGCAGTTTTTTGTTCATGTATATCGGTATGGGTACCTACCCACATTAGTATGTTTCCTTTATCATCTTTTTTTGCTTTTGCTCTTAACAAGTGCCACCTGTATTCACCGTCTTTTCTTTTTAGTTTTACTTCTATATTAAAATCGCTATTGTCTTTTTTAGCTGCCTCCCATTCTTCTTTTATTTGCGGTAGCTGTTCTTCACTTGTGTACTTGTATATGTCCAGCTCTTCTTCATCTGCACCTGTATATGCAGCAAAATTTTTATTTACAAAGTTTATATTGCCCAATGGGTCAGTTGTCCAAACTATTAGTGGTATTGCTTCTGCTAAAAACTCTCTTTGTTCAATGTTTTTTACCAGCTCCATTTCAGCCTCGCGCAGTGAGGTGATATCCATCATCGATCCCAGCATGCGGTAGGGTATATCATTCTCGTCATGAAGTATATAGCTCCTGTTCAGTACCACAGCGTAGCTGCCATCGGCTTTAGCAAACATATATTCTGCCGACCATTGTTTATTACCCTTATTGATCTCTGTATTTATACTTTTTCTTATTTTTTCTCTTTCACCGGCGTGTATATTGCTGAAGAAGAAATCAATATTATTTGGTGTATCATTGGTAGTATAACCAAACATATTGTAAAATGCATCGCTCCACCATACGCTATTGTTTACAATATCCCAGTCCCATAAAGCATCATTGGTCGCCTTCGATATTAAACGGAATCGTTCGTCGCTTTCAGTTAATTTTTTTGTACGTTCAGAAATGATATTTTCAAGCTCGTTATTGAGGTCCTTAAGTTTGTTTTTAGTAATGTTCAATTCGTTATAGCCGTTCCTTATTCTGTCTTCCGCTTCTTTTTTGTCCGTTATATTTCTATATGTTACAGCAAGGCCATTCGAGGTTTTTGCAGCCATTATTTCCTGCCATAAAGTGCCTCCCTTATGAGGCTGGCTAATTGTAGTTTTAAAAGGTTTACCGGTATTTATTGCTTGTATATATTTCTTTAAAAGTCCGTTCTGCTCAATTTCCGGAGCTACAGTTTTAAACGATTTATTTATTAGCTCGTTACCATACATATATTCAGCCGCATGGTTGGCTGCATTTATCCGGAAATCTATTATGTCGCTCTGGCTATCGCGTATAGGTTTTAAGGCAAGAATTACATCATCTGTAGCATTAAATACCCCGGCTATAATATTGCCCAACTCTTTTGTTTGGGTAACATCAACAAACGAAATGATAACACCATCTATTTTTTTACCCTGTTTTAAGTAGGGTAGTATCCTCATCAGTGTGGTTCGGTCGTCAAGTGTTACCTCCTTTTCCAGCACTTTACCATCTTTCAATACGCTTTGCAGCGAGCCTGTCAGATCAAAATTCAGATTGTTAGATATATGGTTAAAGGGTCGGTTAATATCGCTGTCTATAAGGTTTATAAAGCGTACTACTGCAGGGTTGTACTTCCTGATCTTTAAATTATTATCTAAGAAAACCTGCCCTATATCAGTGCTGCCAAAGTAATTGTTAAGGTCGTCGTTTAGCTCAATGAGCTCTGCTATCTTTACCTGGTGTTCTGTATTTAGTGTGTGTAGTTCTTCATTTATCGATTGTAGTTCTTCATTTGAACTTTGCAATTCTTCGTTAGCGGACAATAGCTCTTCGTTAGAGCTCTGTAATTCTTCATTAGCAGTTTCAGCATCTTCAATTGCTGTTTGCAATTGTTGCCGTGTTTCCTTTAGCTCATTGTCCAGCTCTTGTATAAAGTCGCTTTGCTTGCTGTAGTTGTTATTACGTGCAGTGCCTGTAGCCGCGTTGTCGTCTTTACCCAGTACTATCATTGTTAACCCATTAACCGTGGGCTTAACTGTTATAGTGTATTTCTGATCTTTTCCATCCTTGCCCTTTACAATATTGCTGGTAGAAATTTTGCCATTTTTCTTCCAGGCTTTTCTGATAGTACTATTCAATATTGCTGATAGCGCAGGGTCCACCATTTTCAAAACATTCAAATTGGTCACCTTATCGGGTAGTGACAAATAGGAACGGAAACTACCTATTACCTCTTTTACATCAAACTGCTTATCTATATAAAATGCGGCATAGTCGTGGCTTTCCAGCAACGCTTGTTTAAAATCGTCTTCTAAGCTTGCAGCGCTTTTTTCTACTCTTTGTATGTTATCAAACAGGTTGTAGCTTCTGCTAAAGTCTGTTGTTTCGTTGGTTTTCCTGGCGCCATGGCCCATATTGTCCTTTTTTCGGAAGATTTTCCAGCGCTTATTAAATTCTTCCATCGAAACGTTTTGAGAGGACATTGACTCGCTGGGGCCAAGGAATAAGTAGCCTCGAACATTTAGTGAAAAATCGAAAGTATTCAGTATTTTCTCTTGCAGTTTGCCGTCCATGTATATCAACATGTTACGGCAGCTTATCAGGTCATTCTTTATAAAAGGAGGGTCTTTGCGGATATCATGTTTGGCAAATACTATTAGCTTGCGTAGTTCGGGTATTATCGTACAATATTTATCGTTTACTGTAAAATATTTGTCGAACAGATCTTCATCTATATCCTTTTTTATTGTGCTAAGATACGTACCCTT
>CAMLFX010000061.1 GCA_946479435.1 uncultured Sphingobacteriales bacterium
AATACCGTTTTGCGGATGCAGTACCCAATGATTTTCATTTGGAAGGTATAACAATTTGCTTTTAATGCCTTTAAGCTGTGCCGCCTGAAATGCTTCCAGACCTTGCTCTATAGGCACGCGGTAATCGATACCACCTTGTATTATCATAATGGGAGTATTCCATTTATCTACAAAGTTGCTGGGGTTATATTTAGCATAGCCTGCAGGCACCTCTTTCTGCCAATAATTTCCACCTATGTCCCAGTTAGCAAACCATAGTTCTTCAGTAGTACCATACCAACTTTTCAGATCGAATAAACCATCGTGCGCAATGAATGTTTTAAACCTGTTATTGTGCATACCTGCCAGCATATATACACTATAGCCACCGTAGCTGGCGCCAACACAGCCCAGGCGATCTTTATCTACATAATTTTCTTTTGATACAGCATCGATCGCTGCCAGGTAGTCTTTCATTGGCTCTCCGCCCCAGTCTTTGCTTATATCTTCATTCCACTTAGTACCCCAACCTGGCATACCACGGCGATTAGGCGCTACTATAATGTAACCTTGTGCGGCCATCAATTGAAAATTCCATCTTATACTATAAAATTGGGAAAGTGCAGATTGAGGGCCACCCTGACAATACAACAGTGTAGGATACTTTTTATGCACGTCAAAATCGGGCGGGTAAACTACCCATACACCCATTTGCTGGCCATCGGCAGTAGTCACCATTTTCAGCTCCGATTCGCTCATTTTCACGTTGCTATATGCCGCATCGTTTTCGTGCGTAAGCTGGCGCATAGCACCGGAAGTAGTATTGACACCATATACTTCCACAGCGTGGTTCATATCAGTACGCGTTACAACCAGTTCAGTACCGGCCCAGCCAACAATACCGTTTACATCGAATTTGCCATTAGTAATTTGTTTTACTACAGGCTTCGCCTTTGCAGAAGGAACAGCAGGTATGGTAACTTCAAATAATTGCACAGTGCCTTTCCAGGGTGCGTTGAAGTATATTTTGTTACCTGTATTATTCCATACAAAACTCTCAACCGTGCCATCCCAATCTTCGGTAATGTTGATCTTCCAAACATTTTTATTATTACCCAGATCCATTACATACAAGTCATTTTTATCGGCTTCGTAGCCATCGCGTTTCATGCTTGTCCAGGCAATTTTTTTTCCATTAGCATTGAATACCGGCTGTGTATCATAACCCATCATACCAACAGTCCAGTTAGTTGTTGTGTTTGACACTATATCGTAATAGTACAGATCGGTATTGGTGCTTGTAGCATATTCCTTGCCTTCTTTTTTCTTACACACATACACAATACCTTTTCCATCGGGCGACCACATAAAGTCTTCGCTGCCACCAAAAGGTTTTTGCGGACAATCGTGTGCTTCGCCGGCCATAATATCTTTAGGTGTACCACCATCCAGGCGCATTATAAACACATGAGAATATTTACCGTCTTCCCATGTATCCCAGTGGCGGTAATTAAGGTCTGTATATACCTGCGCGGTAGTTTTAGGCAGATCCGGGTACAGATCGCTACCATTTACAGGTTTCACCATTACCTCTCTTGAAAATGCCACCCATTTACCATCAGGCGATACCTGGATATTGTCGGCATCGCTAATGCCATCGAAATATTTTTTCCAGCTTTTACCCTGATCGCTACTAGTATACAGTGCTTCATCTTGCTGTGCATACCATACAGCAGGTTTGCGTTGTATAATTCTTCTGCCTTGATAATTATTTTCCTTTACTTTCCCACTACCCATATCCAGTATAAAATGCTTCGTAGTGCTTTTTTCTGTTTTCACATCTACTTGTTTCGACGCATAGTATAGCGATCCACCGTCGGCACTGATACCTTCCGCACTAACGCGCTTCAGGCTCCAAAGCATTTCAGGTGTCATTTTGTTTTGTGCCCATGCATGGCTGCATAGCAACAATAAAGGGAGCAATATCTTTTTCATAAATTGATAAATAACGATATAAATGTAATACAGATACACCTATGGTTTATCCCGTCTTCCGGGGGATGCATTTTTACCAACAGGCTTTGCCGGTGCAACAGGGAAATAATCGACCGTATTATCCCACCCCGGCTTTAGTTGAATTGTTTCGCGATACGGTATTATTTCTTCCGGTTGTTTCTTTTCAAATAGATTGCCGGTATCCCAATAACCATTGTGGTTTTTATCTACTATTATGCGCATGGTATAAGTACCGGGTACAAGGCGCGATAAATGGACCATAGTGTCGGTAACAGTTTTTTGATATACCGTGTCTTTTTCATTCACTACGACCAACACATAATCGCTATTACCCAAACGCGATGGTAAATGCACATGCAATTTCGAATAATCATCGTCGCTCTTTGTTCGAAACTGGTACTTGGAAGGCATTGCATCTCTACCCGCAGAATCGACAGCAAAGCCTTTTAATAACTTCAGTGTGTAAACTGTATTTTCCTTCCAGTTACTATTCAACAGATATACTGTTTCGTCAGTGCTGTCTTCTTCAAAAGTGAATGTAGCTTCTACTGCTATATCAGAACTATCATATCCCAAATATACCCTTGTCGCATTTATACTATCAACTTCCCTATTGAAGCTGACCTTTAGTGGTGTGGTTATATCCAGTGTGCGTTTACGCACATCAACGGTATCAACACCTACCGTATAAACAAAACCATCTTCTGCGTTAGCGCCCCTTCTACCCCTTTTACCTAAAATACCTTTACGAGTTCCCGGTGCAAGTGCGGCAGCGGTACTGTCGGCAGTTTTAGCACTATCGGTGCGTGATACGGCACCAGAGGTATCGGGTATTTCTTTGAATAATTTAAGTGTATCGATCCTGACTACACTATCAACAGGTATAATACTGCTGTCAATAAATGCTATTTTTTCCTCTCCTCCATCATATATCAGGTTGTTATTACCATCCTTCAAGGCATATATACGGAAACGTTGTCCAGGTAAGCCTGCTATGAAAAAACTGCCATCACCAGCTATTTTTGAAACATACAGCGGTTTCTTTCTTACAACAATACTATCGGACTCAGCAGCATCGTACAATAACACATAAGCGCCAGTATCGGGCAAGCCAGTGGCAGCATTTAGGACCTTACCTTTAATATTCAGTGAATCGAAATAGCTGCCCGTACTAAAGCTATACACATAACCGGCAAAGGGATTGTCTTCATGCAGATCGCGAATAGCATTATTGAATGACAGGCGATAGGTTGTATTTTCTTTCAATAGCGAATCAGGAATTTCTACTATCACCCTTTTACCAACATTGGTAACGCTTAACGGAATAGGCAATAAGGGTGACATCTGTACTTCAGCAGAAACATTCGACAAATTCACAAACTCATCAAAATGCATCTCAATTTTTGTTACCCGCTTATTTAGCTGTGAATCTGCAGGTTTTATTGAGATCAGCTTAGGTGGTGTAGTGTCTTTTTTGCCTCCTTCAGGAGGGACTACATTGGCGCAGGCGGTAGCAAGGCAAGCAAGAATAAAAAATAAAATATACCTGAACTGCGAAAATCTCATTTGCGTCAAAAATAATACAATATGTAAAGTAATAGCGTGCTGCCAGCGATATTTATGCGTAGGTTTGTATTTAATTTTTAACTACATCTTAAAACATAGCGTTATGATATACAGTATCCTGCTGTTCTTAAACCTATTCTGGTTTTCAGCACCACCCAAAGAAGACATACCTGCAAGCATTTATGATTTTAAAGTAAATGCACTGGAAGGCGGAACAATAGATTTTGCTGATTTTAAAGGAAAAAAGATTTTAATAGTAAATACTGCATCGAAGTGCGGTTTTACACCCCAGTACGAGGGCCTGGAAAACTTATATAAAACACATATGGATAACCTGGTGATAGTTGGTTTCCCTGCAAATGATTTCATGTCGCAAGAACCGGGCAGTAATGAGGACATTGCTGCTTTTTGCCAAAAAAACTATGGTGTCAGCTTTCCTATGGCGGCAAAAATATCGGTAAAAGGAGATGATAAAGCGGAAATTTACCATTGGCTTACTGAGAAGAAATACAATCACTTTAAAGACAGTGATATAAAATGGAACTTTCAAAAGTACCTGATAGATGAAAAAGGTAACTTAATTGCGGTTTTTGATTCTAAAGTGAAACCGGAAAGTGAAGAAATAATAAAAGCTATTGAACAATAAAAACAAGGCTTATAAATATGAAGGCCCGCAAATTGCGGGCCTTCATATTTAGTACAATGACTATATTATCTGGGCATTGGTGGCGCAGGTGGTTTGGGCGGCGTTGGTGGTAATGGCGGATGCGATGGTGGCGTTGGCAAAGGAGGATGTGCCGGTGGCCTTGGCGCTACAACTACCGGTGCGGGTGGCGGAGTTACATGCCTCCGTGCATGTTTGCGATGGTGTTTATGCTTATACCTGCCCTTGCCCTGAGCATAACTATCAACCGATGCACTTGCAAAAAAAGCAACTAAAAGTAAAAGGCTGAAAATTTTCTGTTTCATAAAATTGTATTTGAATACATCAATACATTTACAACTATACTGCCAGATACGACAGCAGGCTGTTAAAAGAAATTAGCGCCTATATAAGGCGCTAACAGTCAAATACTTGAAAGAATTAATATCAGGATAATTTTCGTTTTAGCTTCCAATTATTATTAGTGCCGTTTGTAGAATTAATTACACTCTTCTGTTTTTTATTTTTTTGCCATACTTCAGTTGCCAGCAAGGCTGCAATTTCAGAAGCAGTAGTATTCTCTTCTAACAAGTACTCAGGCTTGAAGTGTTTTTCTATAAATTTTGTATCGAAATTTCCTGAACGGAATGGTTCGGTACGCACTGCCCATTTACCAAAACTTAATGTCGTTTGTATTCCTTGAATATAATATTCATCAATTGCCCTGCACAGTCGTTCAATAGCCTCATCGCGCGTCGGCGCATGTACTACCAGTTTAGCGATCATCGGATCGTAGAATATAGGAATATCCTGGCCCTGCTCATAGCCATCATCTACACGTACACCCGGGCCTTTAGGCGGCTGGTACATTTCCAGCTTACCTGTATCGGGCAGGAAGTTATTAAACGGATCTTCCGCGCAAACACGCAATTCAAGCGAGTGGCCATTTATTTTCAGATCATCTTGCGTAAATGATAATTTATTGCCACGGGCCACGTTTATCTGTTCTTTCACCAGATCGATGCCCGTTATCATCTCCGTAACGCAATGTTCCACCTGTAGTCGGGTATTCATTTCCAGGAAGTAGAAGTTCAGGTTTTCATCAACCAGAAATTCTACAGTACCGGCACCGTAATATTTACACGAACGTGCTACCGCGATGGCGCATTCGCCCATTTCTTTACGTATATCCAGCGTAAGGCAACTTGATGGCGCCTCTTCTATCAGTTTTTGGTGACGGCGCTGGATAGAACATTCACGTTCGAATAAGTACACATAATTACCATGCTGATCGCCCATTAATTGTATCTCGATGTGACGCGGTGCAGCTACATATTTTTCAATGAATACATCATCGTTACTGAAAGCGCTTAATGCTTCACTTTTAGCCATCTGCATCTGTTGCTCCAGCTCACCTGCATTTTCAACCACCCGCATACCTTTACCACCACCACCTGCTGAGGCTTTTATCAGTATAGGGTAACCGATACGTTCAGCTATTTCACGTGCTTCTTCTACATTTTGTATAGGGTCTTCAGTACCCGGTACCATAGGTACATTGAACTTTTTAGCGGCTTGTTTTGCTGCTATTTTGCTACCCATGGTTTCGATAGATGAAGCTGAAGGGCCTATAAATATTAAACCCGCATCTGCCACTGCTTTTGAGAAAGACGCATTTTCACTTAAAAAACCATAACCGGGGTGTATTGCGTCAGCTCCAGTTTTCTTTGCTACTTCTATCAGCTTATCGGCACGGAGATAAGATTGTGCTGAGGGTGCGGGACCTATACATACCGCTTCGTCGGCATACCGCACAAAAGGCATATTCCTATCGGCCTCTGAGTAAACAGCTACTGTTTTTATGCCCATTTCTTTTGCCGTACGCATAACACGTAAAGCAATTTCGCCACGATTGGCAACTAAGATCTTTTGCATGCTGCTAATATAGAATAAGTTGAACGATAATTGAGGGCTACTGCTGAGACTTCATAACAGCACCTTTGCCGTATTTAACAAACATATATAAATACAACACCCGGGATATGCGCATGAGCCATGGTTGTAATAATAATGCAATGGCTACAGATACGCCCAATGCGTAGAATATACTATTGTCTTTATACGACAAGCCAAGAATAACCCAATAAGCTATAAAGCACGCGCCTAATAAGGCAACAGTGAGGCCATAACTCACATAACCAGTACCATAGTAAAACCCAACTTCAATTTCCATTTTCTGGCCACATACCGGGCAGCGCTCAGGCATATCCAGCATATGTTTCAACGGGAAAACAGAAGAATGTGTAAACATATTACCCTTACGGCAATTGGGACACTTCATCTTTAATATGCTTGGCAGTAAAGCCGGCTTATCGGAAGACATCTTTTAAATTTTCGCAAAGATACGATGGTATTATGGTAAAAACATAGAAAACCGCAATAGTACTATCATCTACAAATCAACATCGGGCGCTGTTGCATCGCCTTCATGAGCATGAAAATGCGCCCATACAATACGGGCTTTTGAAATGCCTATCACCTTGGTTAGTTCACGTTCCGTAAGTGTTTTTATGTTTTTTACCGAACGGAAAGCCTGTAGTAACTCTGTAGCTGTTTTTTCGCCAATGCCGGTTATACCTTCCAGTTCGTTTTTGAATGTGCCTTTGCTGCGCGTTTGTCTGTGAAAAGTTATACCAAAACGGTGTACTTCATCACGTATATAACGTATTAAGAGGTGTACCGGATTGTCGTAAGCCAGTTGCAACGGGTCTCTATCGCCCGGAAAAAAGATAGATTCTTCTCTTTTGGCCAAACCTACTACAGTCATTTTACCTGTAAGACCCAGCTTTTCTATACTTTCCAACGCTGCGCTCAATTGTCCTTTACCTCCATCTATAATAACCAGTTGCGGTAATGGCATATCTTCTTCCTTCAAACGTTTATAACGGCGATATACGACTTCAGCCATTGATGCAAAATCGTTTATACCTTCTACTGTTTTTACATGATAGTGCCTGTAATCTTTCTTTGAGGGCTGACCGTTTTTAAAACACACCATAGCTGATACAGGGTATGCACCCTGGAAATTGGAATTATCGAAGCATTCAATATGGGTGGGTAATGCAGGTAAATGCAAGTCCGCCTGCATTTGAGCTAACACTTTAAAACTATTTTCTTTTGTCTCTTGTGTCAATAGCAAGGTATCTTTTTTACGAACTTCATCGCGGAATACCTCTGCATTCTTTAGACTTAGATCAAGCAATTTCTTTTTATCGCCTGCCTTCGGAATGGTGATCTTTAAGTTAGGATCAGTTACAAGAACAGCTATCGGAACAATCACCTCGTTTGCGTTGCTTTGAAAAGTTTCTCTTAACCTGTCCAGGGCTATTGATAATATATCTTCATCCTCTTCATCAATTTTCACCTCTACCTGTATGGTTTTGGCATATATGATACTGCCACTTGCCACCATCATATAGTTTACAAAGGCATGTTCACCTTCTTTTAATAAAGTAGCTACATCTACATTACCTATATGGGGATTAACAACCGTTGATTTACTCTGATAACTTTGTAACGCTTCAATTTTTTGTCTGTATATCTCCGCTTTTTCAAACTTCATTTCAGCCGCATAGCCTACCATTTCTTCCTTCAGATACTTCACCACCTCACCGGTGTTCCCCTTCATGATGTACCTAACCTGTTGCAGCTTTTCAGCATAGTCTTCTTCAGTTTGCAAGCCTTCGCAAGGCCCCATACAATTGCCCAGATGGTATTCTAGACATACTTTAAATTTACCTTTTGCAATATTTTGCGGCGTAAGGTTGAGATTACAAGTACGCAAGGGTATATTCTGCTTCACCAAGCCCAGCAACTCTTTTACACGCCATACACCGGTAAATGGCCCAAGATATTCAGAACCATCACGTATCAACCGCCGGGTGAGGAAAACACGCGGAAAATTTTCTTTTTTAATAACAATGTACGGATATGTCTTATCATCCTTTAATTCAATATTGTACTTAGGCTGATAGTGTTTGATAAGAGAATTCTCTAGCAAGAAAGCATCATGCTCACTGGTAGTAACCGTGTATTCTATATTGCTGATAAGAGTAACTAACCGACGGGTTTTATAGTTATCTACCGTTTTATTAAAATAAGAACTCACCCTTTTCCTCAGGTCTTTGGCCTTACCTACATAAAGAAGTTCATTATTAGAATCGTAATATTTATAACACCCAGGCTGATGGGGGATGGACGCAGCTATTTTACTATACTCTTCACGGGTCATTAACTCAACTCAAATTTTTACAAAAATCGGTATTCTATCCTTAACTCCCTCGCTGTGCCAGGACCTGATTTTTCATATTCCTGTATACTGATTATTTTGACCGGCATATAAAACAGCTTTTGAGTACGGCTGCTCCATTTACCTTTTTTTTGTGTTTCAATATATATGGACCTTACTTTACTAGAAACATTATCGGCCGATATCTGGAGCTTGCGCGTATAAAGCTTATCGTCTTTTGCTTCGTAAAAAAAATTATTTGTTTCGGTTGCGTCATCAGGGAAACTTGAAAAATCGTACTTACCTAAAAATTTCCTATCGCTTATATCCGATTCAATGAACACTCTAAATATCGGTGCCCAATCAAGGTCGTAAGCTGAAACCATTGTGCTATCTACCCTGCCATTCAGATACACAATTTTCCTAAGCCCAAATGGCTGTCCGTGATACAAGCTCCACTGATCCTGTATAAACTGCTTGATAGAAAAATAAGTTCCGCCACTATTTGTAATATCATTTTTAACAGCAGGTGCTGAAGGCTTACAGGAAACCACGGTAAAAAGCAGTATTGCTGATAACCAGCAACTGTATCTATACATATAAGGTATTATTGCACGCTAAGTTAATAAAACAACACACCGGAAGTGCTTAAATTAATTCAGTTGCGGATTGATTGGCAAATTGATGAGGTATTCATATTCTTTCCCGAGGCTACGGATCGATTCGCGCCACATATTATCGGTCTCTGTTTCAAAAAGAATGTGTGGCGCAAAATCTGTTACAATCCATGAGCGTTGGTCAACTTCCTCCTGCAACTGCCCGGGCGACCAACCAGAATACCCTACAAACAATTGCAGAGTATCTGCATCATAAGTATTACCCGCCAATATTGCTTGCAACACTTCGTAAGAGCCTCCCCAATACACAGTGTCCGTAATCTGATTGCCACCCAAAACATCGGGCAAGCGGTGAATCATGTGTAAAGTATCTGTTTGTACAGGCCCGCCCTGGTTAACAACCAATGTGGCTGCACTTATCTCGGGCAGCAAGTCGCCTATCATTATATCGGTACGGTTGTTTAGCACGAAGCCGACAGTACCGTCCTCGCCGTGTTCGCATAACAACACAACAGAACGTGAAAAATTTGCATCGGCAAGAAATGGGTCGGCTATCAGCAGCTTACCAGTGCCAATTTCATGATTGTTGTACACCGGCCTGTTAAAATCTAAAATGCTCATCTGGTTTTAAAATTACTAACACACAGTTTTTAAAACAAATATTAGAAAATTGAAACCCGTTGTTGTTTTCGAAATATACCGATAGCATATTATTAATAAGCATTAGTTAAAAGGGTGTACTTTTGCAATCTGCAACGCGCTTTTATGCTGTATAACATATTGTTATTCCTCATCACTTTTGCCGGAGGTACCATTCCATTGTGGACAAGCCGCTTAGGAGATAAGCAAATGCACCTGTTACTGGCTTTTTCAGGATCTTTTTTGCTGAGCATTACTTTTTTGCATCTGCTACCCGAAACATTTGAAGAACTAAACGCGCAAGCAGGCTTTTTGCTATTGGGCGGCTTTTTTTTACAATTGCTTATACAGCGCTTTACACATGGTGTTGAGCATGGCCATGTGCATGTACACCCCACCCACAATGAACACCATATTCCGCTGGCTTCAATATTAACAGGTTTGAGTGTGCATGCTTTTATGGAAGGATTACCACTTGGCTTCAATTACCGTATGGGCGCAACTGCGCCATCGCTATATATGGCGGTGGCAGCACATAAAATACCCGAAGCCATGCTTGCAGCGATGCTGGTATCGGCCACCAGTGGCAAAGCAAAGGCATTAGGCGTGCTTTTTGGGTTTTCGGCAATAACACCTTTATCAAGCATATTGGCCACACTACTTGGCCACAAGTACTATTTCATGTCGCAGGCTATTATTGTGCTTATACCTGTTGTTGCCGGAGCTTTTATACATATATCTACCACTATATTTTTTGAGAGCGGCACTAGACAACATATGCTTACCTGGCAAAAAATAGTAGCCATGATAATAGGAGTTGGCATAGGATTAGCTACCCTAATATTCGAGTAACCTCATTGCATGAAGAAATTATTTCTTTACCTGTCAGCTTTTGTACTATGCTTTTTTAGTATAAAAGCCAGTGCCCAACCCGATGTACGCAACGGGAGATCGCTATTATGGCGCATTAGCAGTAAAAACCTGCGAGACGCGTCCTATTTATTCGGTACGATTCATCTTATTTGCCCCGAAGATTATGTATGGACACCTGTAATGGCGCAAAGCTTGCATAATAGCCGGGAATTATGCCTTGAGCTGGATATGGATGATGACGGCCTGACAATGGAAATAGCTATGGGCATGCTGGATAATTCCGGCAAAAAACTAAGCGACTATTTTACAGATGAGGAATACAATAAACTAAAACAAATTGTTGCTGACAGCCTGGGTATGGATATAGCGCAATTTGAACCGATGAAACCCGCTGTAATACAATCAATATTAACTTCCTTACTTGCAGATTGTAAAACACCTTTATCCTACGAGGCAAATATTACAGATATTGCCAAAAATGAGCATAAAGAAATAAGTGGCCTTGAAACTGCAGCGCAGCAACTTGAACTTTTTGATAATCTTGCTGCCGACAGTGTAGTAAAAGACATAAATGAAACTATTGATGACCTTGAAAAACAAAAAAAAGAGTATCGCAAACTAATACAGGTTTATAAAAAGCAAGACCTTCCTCACTTGCATGCATTAATACAACAATCGAAAGATATTGACCTGACGGGATTCTTAGATAGCAGAAACCAAAAATGGATAGAGAAAATAATAGAGAAAATGGATCAGCATTCCGTTTTCTTTGCGGTAGGTGCAGGACATCTTTGGGGAGAAAAAGGTGTTATTAATCTGCTAAGGGAACAAGGTTATACCGTGGAACCAATACTTAAATAAATCTAATTGATAGTGCCCGGATCATTCAGGCTTAACTTTTCTTTTTTGGCCACATAACTATTACGCAGCGTACGAAGTATAAAGAACAATAAGCAAGCGGACAGGAATAGAATTGTTATTGCCAGTGCAGGGTTCAAACCTTCCAACAGCCAGGCTAAAACAAGTAAAAAGATATTTGCAGATATCATGATACCAACTGCCTGTAAATGCGAACAGCCAAGATCGAGCAAGTAATGATGCATGTGCGTTCTATCGGCAAGGAAGGGTGGCCTGCCCTTACGCAACCTTGAAAAGAAAACCCTGAAACAATCGAAAAGAGGAATTGATAAAACGCCTACACTAATAGTAAACATTGAGCCGGGGGTATGCATCAGCGACGCGATAGGGGCACCGGGTGTATAACCACCCAAACACATAACACATAATACTATAAGCGTAAAACCTATCAGGAGTGACCCTGTATCGCCCATAAAAATGCGGGCAGGTGTTATATTATACTTTAAAAACCCTATGATAGCGCCAGTCATAGTAAAAGCTATACAAGCAGAGCCTTCACGGCCTTCCATAAACAGCAATATACCAAAGCAAAAAGATGAAAGCACACCCATAGAGCCTGCCAACCAGTTGATACCATCAATAAGATTAAATGCATTAGTAAAAAATAAATAAAGGCTACCTGTAAGCGCTACACTGAACAAATAAGGTAACTCTTCAATGCCAAATATGCCGTGAAAGCTTTCTATACGAATATCAGCACCAAATATAATAATAGCTACGGGTACCAATTGAGCCGTTAATTTTTTCATAGCACGTAATGCTATTAGATCGTCGGTCATACCTACAAGAAAAAATATAGCCGAAGCTGCAACTATGTAGTTCCATTTGCTGTATATCTCCCAGTTTTTGAAAAAATGAATAAACAAAGAAGTGCTGATAAGATAAGCGAAAAATATACCTATTCCACCTAGGTTTGAAATGGTACGACGTTCATGCACCTTTCTGAAATTATCAGGTAGGTCAAAAAGCCTTTTACGGTTAGCTATATATATTATCTGTGGTATTGTAAACAGACTAATTGCCAAGCTAGTGGTAAAGGATATAAGGTATTCTATATAACTTGGCAATGTTATCATATTCCGGTATAAAGCTATAATGCCTGTATATTATTTGCTGGGAGTTACAAATTTGTTCGTAAAGCTATACATATTAAAACCAGGTTGTTGTAGTTCCTCAGTTAATTTTTTCTTTAGTTCTCTTTTATCTATATCTCCCATACGCTTGGCCTGTATTATTTGCCAGCTTTTTTCTGTTAGCAGGTGTAGTCTTCTTTCATCAATTTTATTATGCTTAGCTAAAAACTGTTCTATAGCATTTGCCACTTCATCTATTCCTTTTTGCTCAGTAGCTACGGTTTTCAGTACCGGCACTTCACTGTCATCACCCGCTTTTTCATGAGCCATTATCCGCAAGTTGCGGTACAGTGACTCAGCAGCATCCCGGTCAGCCTTATTTACTACAAATATGTCTGCAATTTCCATTATGCCGGCCTTTATGGTTTGTATCTCATCCCCAGCTTCAGGCACCAGCGTTACAACAGTACAGTCAGCCAGGCCTGCTATTTCCACCTCACTTTGCCCTACGCCTACGGTTTCTACCATTACCAAATCGAATGGGGCATGTTTCATAAGATCTGTAATCTCAATGATTTTAGGGTTCAACCCTCCTAATGCGCCCCTGCTGGCCAGTGAGCGTATAAAAACATTAGGATGTGTGTAAAACTCACTCATTCGTATCCTGTCTCCCAGCAGTGCCCCAAAATTGAATGGCGAAGAAGGATCAACTGCTACAACGGCTATTTTTTTCCCTTTATTCAGCCAAAAATGAAGTAAGGCATTTACCAGGGTGCTTTTACCAGCGCCCGGAGGACCCGTTATACCTACAACTTGCGCGTGGTGCGTATTACTTAAATGCTGTAATATGTCCGCATAGCCCGGCAGTTCGTTTTCTACCCAGGTAATACCCCGTGCCAATGCAGCATAGTCACCATTTTGAATTTGCGAAAGAAGAGTTTTTATCTTGTCCTGCACTAAAATTGTTTTATGTTCGTTTATTGAATGTACTAACTGTGCGCTGTGGGCAAAAATAATTTTATAAATGATAAACTGCTATCCAAAACCAATATAGCTATTGTATGTATGATAGCCATGGTGGCAGGCTTCTTATTTTCGCGAGCTATACTTTCTATTTCTATGATGGTGTTAGGTGCCACTACCTTATGGAATATAAACCCTAAAAGGTGGCTGCAGCAAAAATGGTGGTTATTAGGTGTAGCCTGGGTTGGCATGTATGCACTTTCGTATTTCTGGTGCATTGACAAAGCCTACTGGGGCAGGCATATGGAAGTGAAACTACCCATTCTTTTGTTACCACTAGCCTTTTCATTTCTACCGGCTTTTTCTATAAAACAATTAACCTGGTTCACAGTAATAAGTGGTTGCTTACTATTAGGGGGTACTATTTACAGCGTTTACCCATTAGTGCAGCACCTTAACTACTATATTGAACAATACCATATAGCACACACATTGCCAACGCCAGCCGAAAACGACCATATACGCTTTAGCCTGTGTATTGACCTCTTTTTTGTATGGTGCGCCTATTTGTGGCCCAAACTGCAAACCAGAAGTACCAAATGGTTTGTTATCATCGTAATGGTAGCATCAGGTATATACCTGCATCTACTGGCTGCGCGTACAGGTCTATTATTATGGTACCTATTCATGGTGATGTGGGCAATTTACATTGGTTTAAAAAAGAATAAAATTTTAGGCATTGGTGTACTTGCTGCCCTATTTATTACGGGCATAGTAATGGTAAAATACATACCTACCCTTAGCAAACGTGTAGATTATCAATTTTACAGCTATGAAAAATATAAGGAAGGCGATAAAACCGGCCATTACAGCGACATCGGGAGGCTTATCTCATACGATATAGCATTAAAGCTGATTATGCAGCACCCATTTCTCGGTGTGAGTACAGGCGATATGATGGCGGAGATGAAAAAAGGTTATATAAAATGGTATCCGCAGGTACATGAAGAGCGTCAACTTTTGCCACACAACCAGTTTCTGATAGTATGCCTTGCTTGTGGCATACCTGCCATGCTTATATTCATTCTTTGGATACTTGCCCCTTTACGGCTTTTAAAGAAAAACAGCAGGGAAAGCTTTTTCTTTTTTGCTGTCTGGATATCGACATTGCTGCCCTTATTATTTGAACCTATGCTGGAAATTCAATTCGGCCTGTTCGTATATTTGTTTTTCCTGCTATTGCAGAAACATGCTTTAGTACATGCTCCGGATAAAGGAAGCAATATACAACGTGACGAACCTATACCCAATCTTTGAGTAAAACTCATATCATTATTTACCACAATTGTTTATTTGATAACATTTTTCACTATTTTGGGCAGTATCATTCTAAATATACACAGCAATGTCAGCAAACCTATGCATTGATTGGGGTAACAGCCGTGTTAAGGCTGCTATAATAGACGCTCAGGACAAAATAATAGAATCGCGCAGTTTTGATGATAGTGATGCAGGAGAGGAATTGTCGGAAATGCTGGAAAGCTACGCCCCTAAAAAGGGTATTCTTTGCTCGGTAACAAATCATTCACCGGAAATTGAACAAGCACTTGCCAGTCAGCTAAAATCGTTTATAAAACTTACTAATTCTACGCATGTACCTATTATGAATGCGTACACATCGGCTGAAACCCTTGGGGCCGACAGGCTGGGTTTGGCCGTGGCCGCCTACATGATGAACCCTGAAAAGAACAACCTTGTAATAAGCGCAGGAACATGCATAACTTACAATTTCGTACAAAAGAATAAAGCTTTCAGGGGTGGTGTCATTTCACCAGGCCTGCAAATGCGCCTGCAAGCCATGCATCATTTCACAGATAAACTGCCCGTTGTAAAACTGGATGGTGAAACGCTTTTATTAGGCTATGATACTGAAACCTGTATGCGTAGCGGTGCTATATTTGGCGCCGCGGCCGAAATTGATGGAATCGTAACTGAATTTGAAGCACAATACCCCGACTTTAACGCCATATTAACTGGCGGTGATGCTCCCTTATTTGCGGGCAAATTGAAAAGTAAGATATTTGCAGACCCTGACCTGCTTTTGAAGGGGCTAAACCTAATTCTAAAACATAATGTGCCGCAACTATACTAAGCACGCTTTCGTATTTATATCTGTTTCCCTGGCTGCTTCGTCGGCAATTGCACAAAATATACGTAATGGTGAAAACGCTCCTTATTCCAGATTTGGTATAGGGGAGCAAAAAAGTGGTACTAATACCCTGCTAAAGGGAATGGGTAGCATATCAGGGGCCTATTCAAGCCCATTTGCAGTAAATACTGAAAACCCGGCATCTTACGCCTCGTTGAAGCTAACTACATACGAGGCGGGTGGTGAGGGAAGCACCCGCACCATGCATACCGGTAACCAGACGTACACAAGCGGGATGGGTTCATTATCGTACTTTAACATTGGAATACCTGTAGGCAAACATGTGGGAGTTGCTATAGGTTTAAGGCCAATGAGCAGAGTGTATTATTCTCTTAACGATACTTTGGTAACCCCGGGTTTCGGCCAGGGCATTTACCGCTACGATGGCGGAGGTTCGCTCAACTATGGCTATCTGGGTGCAGCAGGCAAAATAAAGGGGTTTAGTTTTGGTGCAAATGTTGGCTATGTATTCGGAACCATTGATAAGGTACGTTCACTAGTAGCCTACAACGATACAGAGAAGGTTCAAAACACAATATTTGTCAATTCTAACCAGATAGGTGGTATTTACTGGAAAGCAGGTGCTTTGTATGAAACCAAATTAACTACCAAATTGGGCATGCGCATTGGTGGTACGGTAACACTAAGCCAACAATTGCGCGCTAAGGTTGATGAATTATGGATGAGCCAATCTAATGCTTCAACAGTATTAAATTCTTCCGGCGAACAAGTATATGTTACCGATACTGTTTTTGGCAATTTTGATGTACGTGATAAAGTAATACTCCCATCCACTTATAATTTTGGTGTACATATTACAGGTACAGATAAATGGATGGCAGGTGTTGACTTTACCGCAACCCAATGGAGCCAGTTCCGTAATTATGGCAATAGCCTTGATTCGGTTGCAGACCAAACTATGAAAATAGCGGTAGGCGGCGAGTACACCCCCAATGCAGCCAGTTTGCGCAAATACTTTCAACGTGTAACCTACCGTCTTGGATTTTATTACGGAACTGATTATGTACGCCTGCGCAATACAGACATGAACTACTACGCTATAACTGCAGGTATGAGTTTGCCCTTCAAACGTAGTACTGACAGGCTGCATACTGCTATTGAAATTGGCAAACGCGGCACAGAGGTTAACGGACTTATAAGGGAAAACTTTGTACGCTTCTCATTGGGAATATCGCTGAACGATAAATGGTTCATCAAACGCAAATATGAGTAAATGCGTAAAAAAAATCGCACAAATATATACCCGGAGCCTTCTTCCGGGTTTTGTGTTTTTGATATTACTGTGTGCGTCCTGCAAAAACGATCCCAAGGAGATAGACCGCCTTGTGAACAAAAGCACCATACAGGAAGATATTGCACATGATGTCACCATCATTTTCAGCAAAAATGGTAAAACCTCGGCAAGGCTTTATGCTAAGGAATTTGTTAGAAACGAAGTAGCCAGACCTCCGTTCACCGACCTGAAAAAAGGTATAAAAATGGAGTTTTTCGATGATAGCCTGCGCGTAGAAAGTACGCTAACAGCGCTTTACGCCCGATACTATGAGAAACAAGGAAACATATTAATACGTGACAGCATTGTTGTAGTAAATAAAAAGGGCGAACGCCTACAAACGCAAGAGCTTATATACAACCAAAGTATAAAGAAATTCTACACTGAAAAATTTGTACGCATACACACACCTACCCAAGTAATGTTTGGTGATGGACTTGAAGCAAATGAAGATTTTACCTGGTACGAAATCAAACATCCGAAAGGTATCATGCAGGTAGATAAAACCGAACTACCCGAATGAATTACCCAATATCCCCTGCCTGTTCACCCTTTTCCTATGGTTTCATTTGCTATTTTTGCGGCTTGCATATTTCAAACTATTAATATTTCATAATGAAAAAATTACTATTATCAATTTTTGCCATTACCAGTATGCTATCGGTACGTGCCGATGAGGGCATGTGGATACCAATGCTTATTGGCAAAAACTATGATGAGATGGTAAATATGGGTTTAAAACTTAGCAAAGAAGACCTGTATAGCATCAATAAAAGCAGCATAAAAGACGCTGTTATACAGTTTGGTGGTGGTTGCACCGGAGAAATCATTTCTCCCAACGGCCTGCTGATAACCAATCATCACTGCGGATATAGCGCTATTGCATCACTTAGCACAGTTGAAAAAAATTATCTTGATAATGGTTTCTGGGCATATAATTATAACCAGGAATTACCTGCAGAGGGTATAACAGCACTTTTTCTGGAACGAATTGAAGATGTTACCAACCAAATACCCAAAGAAACAAGGAGATTAAAGGGCGAAAAGCTTGCAAAAAAAATAGAAGAAGTAAAAAAGAAAATAGAAGACAACGCTTCTGAAAACAAAAAATATACAACCAGCGTAAAGGAATACTTTAATGGTAATCAATATCTGCTGCTAGTTTATAAAAAATATACCGACGTGCGCTTGGTAGGCACACCACCAAAATCATTAGGCAAGTTTGGTGGTGACACCGACAACTGGATGTGGCCCCGCCATACAGCAGACTTTTCAATGTTTCGCGTATATGCAAACAAAGACAACGAGCCTGCCGACTACTCAGCTGATAATGTTCCCTTGAAGTCAAAACGCTATTTACCTATTTCGATAAAAGGTGTAAGCGAAGGTGATTTTGCCATGATATTTGGATACCCCGGCCGTACAAACAGGTATGAAATATCGGAAGGTGTATCATTAGCTATTAACGAGGTAAATCCTTCAATTGTAAAGATCCGGGAAAAGCGGTTGGCTATTATGCAACAACATATGGATGCGGACAAATCAGTATATCTGAAGCTTACTTCTATGTATGCTAGTATATCTAACTACTGGAAATATTTCATTGGCCAAACAGAACAGCTGAAACGCCTGAAAGTAGTTGAGCAAAAAGCTGCTGCTGAAAAACAGTTTACTACATGGGCAGCTAAAAATGAGCCGGAATATAAAACGATTGTAAATGAATATAGCAATGTCTATAAAAAATTTCAACCATACGCCAAGCATGCAATTTACTATTCAGAAGCTTTCAGGGCGCCTGTGCTAAGCAAAATTGCAGCTTCAGTAGAGCCACTTCAAAAGGAACTTGCAAAAGAAAAACCAAATAAGGACTCTGTAAGCAAATTTGCGAAAGCTGTAAAAACCAGTTATACAAGCAATATAAAGTTCTATGATGCGGGTACGGATAAAGATCTTTTCGCTGCGATGACCAAGATGTTCTATAACGATATACCTCAAGCACAACAACCAGATATATATCAGAACGTTATTTTAAAAAATTATGGCGGCAATACCGATAAAGCCTATGCTGAATATACACAATATGTGTACAATAATACATTGTTACTGGATAGTAACAAGATCAACGATCTAACAAACAACCCGTCGCTCGATAAAATAAACAATGATCCGGCTGTAGCCTATGCGGTAAGCTTTATAGACAATTACAAAAATAAAATTGAGGATAAAGCAAAAGTGTATTCTAAACGTAAACAAGAATTGAGCAAATTGTATGTGAAAGGCTTGATGGAGCAAAACAAGAATAAATTGTTTTATCCTGATGCTAACTCTACCATGCGTATAACCTATGGTAAGGTGTTGGGTTATGACCCTCAGGATGCCGTGCACTATGATTATTTCACTACACTTGATGGTTTTGCTGCTAAATATAAGCCAAACGATGGCGAATTTGATGCACCACAAGAGATATTGGAGCTTTA
>CAMLFX010000062.1 GCA_946479435.1 uncultured Sphingobacteriales bacterium
ACCCGCAAGCCATAGGCAAAGAGAACTTCAAAGAGCAACTTTTACAATACTTCCCCCAGGAAAAAGCAGCCTTAGATAAATACCTTCAGTTACTTACACGGGTTGGTGATCATTTTCCGCTCTACCGTTTACGGGCAGGCGATGCAAGCGAAAAAAGTGCCGTCAGCAATTGGCAACTAAATACGGTGATGAACGATATCACCAGCAACAAAAAACTGCAACAAGTTCTAACAGGTAACAATCTGCTATACGCCGGCACCGAAACACAAACACCTTTCTACCTGCACGCCTTGGTTTTAGAAAGCTATATACACAGCGCGCATAAAGTAGTACCGGGTAGTTCACAAATATCCAAACACCTTTGGCAACAGATACTGGCGCACGGTGGTGAACTTTTTAAAGATACCGAAGTAATAAAACTACAGGAGGAAAATGGTGTGCTTACCTATGCCGAAACAGCCGACGGCGAACGCTATTATGGAAAACAATTCATTGCCAACATTGCCCCCGAAGTTTTACTAAAGTTAATTGACGGCAATACCATACGCCCTGCATACCGCAACCGCATAAACGGACTGGAGCAAACAACATCTTGCTTCATGCTGAATATTGTTTTGGAGCCCAGCACAGTACCTATGCGCCACTACAATATCTATTGGAATGCATCACATAACGTATGGCAAGCAGTCGATTACAAGCCTAACGAATGGCCGGCTAACTATGCTGTATTTTTTACCGAAGATGCAGAACACCCCGGTTTTGCTGAATCTGTTTCTGTGCTCTCTTATATGCATTACAGCGAGGTAGCACAATGGCAGGATACTAAGAACCTAACCGCCCACCGCGAAGACCGTGGTGATAGCTACCGCGAATTCAAACAACAGCGCAGCGAATTGCTGCTCGATAAGCTCTATCAACGCATACCTGAACTAAAAGGCAATATATTGGCTCATAGCGCCGCTACCCCACTCACCTACCGCGATTATACGGCCACGCCAAAGGGCTCGCTCTATGGCATCTTAAAAGACGTAAACAAGCCTGCAGAGACTACTATCTCCACCCGCACCCGCATACCCAACCTTTTACTCACAGGCCAAAATGTAAACCTGCACGGTGTGCTGGGTGTAAGTATCACAGCCATTGCCACAAGTACAGAATTAGTAGGTATAGATCGTTTGCTTGGTAAGATCAATTCGTAATCACTGGCACAATTTTTCAACCCTTAATGGTAAAGCAATTACCATGAAAGCGTTTACCTATATCATATTATTTAGCACATTGACTTTCAGCTGTATAGCACAAACAAAAAAAGAACGTCTGCTGGAAAAGCAGCAACCTGTAAAGATCATCCCCAACGATTCTATGCGGTATAATATGCCAATACAAAAAACAGATACCTACCGCAATAATATGCCTGTAATTGACACTGATACATCGCGTGTAAAAGCAAAATAAACTTGCGCAAATACACCGCTACATTGTCGCCAATACACCGCCTCTCATTTATCTGTTATGTAGATATTTGTATCGAACCTAAACGCTAAAACAATGGACAAACTGCATTACGACATCGATATCAACGCACCTCGCGAAAAAGTATGGCAGATACTTTGGAACGATGATACCTACCGCAAATGGACCGCAGCTTTTCACCCCGGTTCTTTTGCTGAAAGCGACTGGAACGAAGGCAGCAAGATATTATTTCTGGGTCCCGACAGAAGCGGTATGGTATCCAGAATCGCAAAGAAGGTAGATAACGAATACATGTCTTTCGAGCACTTGGGTGAACTGAACAAAGGTGTAGAAGACCTTACCAGCGACCGCGTAAAAGCTTTTGCAGGATCGCACGAAAACTATACACTGAAAGAAGTAGATGGCAAAACCCGCCTATCGATGGATATGGATGTGAATGAAGAATTTAAGAAGATGTTCGAGGGAATGTGGCCAAAAGCCCTGCAAAGCATACAGGAACTATCAGAGGCTAACTAAAAAGCCGATCAATCATAACACAAAAAAGCAGGAGTTTAACCCTCCTGCTTTTTGAATTTTTACTTTTGAATTTTGCATTACCAACCCAGCAGGTAGGCAAATATCAGCGGCGCTACAATCGTAGCATCACTTTCTACTATGAATTTAGGGGTGTTGATATCCAACTTACCCCAGGTTATTTTTTCATTAGGCACTGCACCACTGTACGAACCGTAAGAAGTAGTGCTATCGCTTATCTGGCAGAAGTAGCTCCAGAAAGGCACATCATGCCATTCCAGGTCTTGATACATCATAGGCACTACACATATCGGGAAATCGCCCGCTATACCACCACCTATCTGGAAGAAACCAACACCTTTATCGCCAGAGTTAGCACGGTACCATTCGCTTAGCCATACCATGTACTCGATACCGCTTTTCATGGTGCTTGCCTTCAGTTCGCCTTTTATGCAGTACGATGCGAAGATGTTACCCATGGTACTATCTTCCCAGCCCGGTACTATTATCGGCAGGTTCTTTTCAGCAGCAGCTATCATCCAGCTATGTTTAGGGTCTATTTCATAGTCCGCTTTCATTACTTCGCTCAGCAGTAACTTATACATAAACTCATGCGGGAAATAACGTTCACCCTTTTCTTCAGCATCTTTCCATATTTTAAAGATGTGCTTCTGTATGCGGCGGAACGCTTCTTCTTCAGGTATGCAGGTATCAGTTACACGGTTAAACCCTTTTTCTAAAAGGTCCCACTCGTCTTGCGGGCTCAGGTCGCGGTAGTTAGGTACGCGTTTGTAGTGTGTATGTGCTACCAGGTTCATCACATCTTCTTCCAGGTTGGCACCCGTGCAGCTTATTATTTGCACTTTATCCTGGCGTATCATTTCCGCCAGCGATATACCTAATTCAGCAGTACTCATAGCACCCGCCAGCGATATAAGCATCTTGCCGTTTTCAAGCAAATGTTGTTCGTATCCCTTAGCAGCATCTACCAATGCGGCGGCATTGAAGTGGCGGTAGTGGTGTTGTATGAACTCCGATACAGGTCCTTTATTCATTGTATATCTTTTTATATGCTTAAATCTTGTAAACTAAAAAGCAAGCAGGTATCAACCTGCATGCTTCTTATCTTGTCGTATATCTTACCGGCTTATGCTACTGTTTCCTTGTCCTTTTGCTTGGCTATGAATTTTTTTATCCATGCTGTCGTCATCGATTTTGGACGCTCCAGCGGGAAGCCCAATGCACGGTCCCAGCACAAGCTAGCCAATACACCCAGTGCACGCGATACACCAAACAATACTGTATAGAAATCTTCTTCTACTAAGCCGTAGTGTTTCAGCAATGCACCCGAATGCGCATCTACATTAGGCCATGGGTTTTTAATTTTGCCGGTAGCTTCCAATATATCCGGTGCAACCTCGTACACATTCCATACGGTCTGTACTATCGGGTCGTCAGGACAATGTTTTTTAGCAAACTCCATTTGTGCAGTAAAACGGGGGTCAGTTTTACGCAGTACGGCATGGCCATATCCCGGTACAACTTTACCTTCACTCAATGTTTTCTTGATATAGTCACCTATCTGCTCTTTGGTAGGTTGTTGTGTATTCAGGTCAGCACACATTTCTTCTATCCAGCGTATCACTTCCTGGTTGGCCAGGCCGTGCAACGGGCCGGCGAGGCCGGTCATTCCTGCTGTGAAAGCAAGATAAGGATCGCTTAGGGCCGAGCCTACAAGGTGCGTGGCGTGGGCCGATACGTTACCGCCTTCATGGTCGGCATGTATGGTCATGTACAGGCGCATCAGTTCTTTGAAGCCGTCATTGTCAAAACCCATCATGTGCGCAAAGTTCGCACTCCAGTCAAGCATGCCATCAGGCTGTATATGTTCGCCATTTTTATATTTCCTGCGGTATATATATGCGGCAATACGTGGCAGGCGTGCTATCAGGGTCATTGTGTCTTCATACACATAATCCCAATGATCTTTTTTGCTGATACCTTCTTTATATGCTTTTGCGAATTTCGACTCTGTTTGCAATGCCAATATAGCTGTGCAAAACTGTGTCATTGGATGTGTAGATAGTGGGAATGCTTCAATTACGTCGAACACATGATTAGGTACGTGCGAGCGCCGCGCCCATGTGGCTGAAACATGTTCAGCATCTTGCTGGCTAGGTACTTCGCCTAATAGCATTAAATAAAACAAACCTTCCGGCAATGGCTCTTTTCCACCTTCAGCATGTGGTAATTTTTCCCTTAGTTCGGGTATTGAAAAACCGCGAAAACGAATACCTTCATTCGAATCGAGTAACGATGTTTCTGTTATCAATCCCGGTATGCCACGCATACCCTGGTACGCCTGTGCTATTGTTACTTTATCTAAAACCTTGTCGCCATGTTGCGCAAGTATTTCCTTTATCTCTTTTGCCTGCTCATCGGCTTTTTCCTTAAAGCCGTCTTTGATGTAGCCCATAAAAAATTATCGGTATTTATTAGGTCTGAAAAAAATTGAAAACGCCCAAAGTTAATAAAACAGAATTATGTTAGCGTCAACAAACATATATAAACTAAAAACATAAGTTTCAGTTCCAATATTGAAAAATCAGCAATAATTTAAACAGCAATTAAAGTAAATAATTAAGTAAATTTGCTATTGAATATATTGCGCTATAAAATGACAAAGCATCGATAGTTTAAAATAATTCATCTATGTTGTTCAAAATTGTTCAATCAGTGAAAACGGCCCATGCGACAATTACCCTTTAAATACAATACAGTAAAGCATTTACAGACAGGCTGTCGCACAGGAAATTTTTTATTTTTCCCAGTTTTTCAACAAAAATGAACAACAGATATAGAATGATATAATATCACAGATTTATGAACCCGATTCCATCATCACCTGCAAATGCCTTCTTTACCCTTTCAGTATGGGTATCAGTAATAATTACCTGGCCAAAATCTTCGCTGCGTATTATGGCTAACAGAGCTTCAATACGCTGCTGGTCAAGCTTTTCAAAAATATCATCTAGAAGCAATATTGGTAAATGGCCCAGCTCTTTGTATAGGTATGTGTATTGCGCCAGTTTCAAAGCAAAAAGGAAACTCTTTTTCTGCCCTTGCGATGCATATTGTTTTAACGGGTTATCCTGCAGTAAAAATGCCCAATCGTCTTTATGTATGCCTTTCGAGGTACGCTGCAGACGCATATCTTGCTGCAGACTAGCCTTCAGCCAGTCGTGCAGGCTTTTCTGGTCAAGGTCGCTTTCGTACTGGATGGCTATCACCTCTTTACCCCCCGAAAGTTTATGATAGTAATCATTCAACAGGGGCAGGAAGGCTGTATTAAATACCCGGCGCAAGCCATGTATATAAGTACCGTCTTCCGCCAGGCATGCATCATAATAGTCCAGCTCGGCAGTACTTGTGGTTTGGTTGGCCTGCATTTTCAGCCAGGCATTGCGCTGCTGCAATACACGCTGGTAGCGCATCAGGCGTTCCAGGTACTCTCTGTCGGTTTGGCCAAGTATGCTATCCACCCATTTACGGCGCAGCTCGCTGCCCTCATTTATCAGTTCAATATCATCCGGGGCTACCATTACAGCCGAATAGCGCCCTATATGATCAGTAAGTTTGTCATACTCTACCTGGTTGTGAAATACTTCCTTTTTGCCCTGCTTCCATTTACAGCTAATGGTCTCATCGGTGTTATTACGGTCAAAAACACCTTCCACCCTAAAACCATCAAGACCTTTTTGCACGCTATTCTGCTGATAAGCACTGAAATAGCTCTTGGTATAGCACAGGTAATACACTGCATCCAGCAGGTTGGTCTTGCCACTGCCGTTGGGTCCCGTAATACAGGTTATAGGTTGTTGAAACTCAAATAAACCCGATGAATAATTGCGAAACTGGAGTAATGTTATTTTCTTTAACCTGTTCAAACGAAAAAGGAACGAAAGTTTTTATAAATTCGCACAAATTTAGACAAACCGTGCAGACCACATTCAGTAAAGAAACATATTTAAAATGGTATGAGATGATGCTGTTGTTGCGCCGTTTTGAAGAAAAAACGGGACAGCTATACGGCATGCAGAAAATACGTGGTTTTTGCCACCTGTATATTGGGCAGGAAGCTGTAGCAGCAGGTGCTATTAGCGCAATACGCGAAGACGATAATATCATCACCGCCTACCGCGATCATGGCCTTGCCATAGCAAAGGGCATGTCGCCAAACGAATGTATGGCAGAATTATACGGCAAAGCTACCGGCTGCACCAAGGGTAAAGGCGGCAGTATGCACTTTTTCAGCAAAGAAAAACGCTTTTTCGGTGGCCATGGCATTGTAGGTGGGCAAATAGGGCTAGGTGCAGGTATCGCTTTTAGCGACCAGTATCTTGGTAACGACCGCGCTACGCTTTGTTTTTTTGGTGATGGAGCCGCCCGCCAGGGTATGCTGCACGAAACATTCAATATGGCGGTGCTTTGGCAGTTACCAGTTGTATTCATTTGTGAAAACAACCACTACGCAATGGGTACTTCAGTTGAACGTACATCGAAGGTGCTCGATATATACCGCCTTGCTGATGCTTACGATATGCCCGGCGACTCGGTTGATGGTATGAGCTGTGAAGAAGTACATAAAGCTATTGAACGCGCGGTGCGCCGTGCACGCGAGAAAGGTGGGCCAACCTTCCTGGAAATAAAGACTTACCGCTATCGTGGCCACTCTATGAGCGATCCGGCTAAGTATCGTAGTAAAGAAGAGGTGGAAGACTACCGTGAAAAAGACCCTATTAACCAGGTGTTGAAAACCATTATGGATAATAAATGGGCTACGGAAGAAGAAATTGAAGCAATAGGCGAAAAAATAAAGCAAGAAGTGGAAGCCAGCGTGCAATTTGCCGAAGAAAGCCCATGGCCCGATGATAGCGAAGTGTACAAGGATATATATGTTGAAGATGATTATCCTTATATTACCGACTAAATACTAAATCACACTAACCAAATAGTAATACCTATATTTTAAAATTAGATGGCAAACACAGCAAGAAACAAACCCGGTGAAGAAAGGATAACTACTGTTGAGGAAGGCAACCCATTAGTAAACCTGCAGAGCAGATACGAGCAAAATAAAAAGGGCATCAATACCATTATAACAGTAGTACTATTGTTAATAATAGGCTTCTTTGCATACCAAAAGCTATACAAAGCACCACAGGAAACTAAAGCTGCAAACGCTGTGGTTGACGCACAGCACTATTTTGAGGCAGATTCAATAAACAAAGCATTGAATGGTGATGGACAGCATCCCGGATTTCTGAAAGTGATGAAAAAATATAGCGGCACACCTACTGCTAATCTTTGCCATTACTATGCGGGTATCTGCTATTTGAAAACCGGCGATTTCAAAAACGCTATTAAGCACCTTGAAGACTTTAATGGCAAAGGCACTATTGCAGAAAAAGCTGCTTATGGTGCTTTAGGTGATGCATATATGGAAAGTGGCAACATTAAAAAAGGTATAGAAAATTATAACAAAGCCGCAGCCGATAAAAATGATGCAGTTCTGACACCAATGTATCTTTCCCGCGCAGGTATGGCATACGAAAAAAATGGCCAGACTGAAGAGGCTAAGAAAGCATACATCCGTGTGCGAGACGAATTTCCTCAAAGCATGCAGGCACGCGACATGGATAAATACCTTGCACGCCTGGGTGTTTTAGACTAAGCAGGGCAAACTTTAACGATTAAAAAATCTTCACTCCCTGTTTTCCTTTGATGGCAACAGGGAGTTTTCTTCTTATGGCATATTCACAGCACAGCACAGCACTGGGCGATACTACTCCCCTGCGAAGCCTTTCAAAGCCAAGGCTGGCCATCGTTTACACAGAATGGAACGACAAGATAGTAGGCGAGCTGGTAAACGGTTGCGAACAGGTTGCAGCGCAGTTTGGTAGTGTTATAACACATAAGATAGCAGTGCCCGGCGCTTTTGAATTGCCCTTTGCATGCAGGCAGATATGGGATAGAACAATGGGCAGCACTGATGCACCTGAAGCAATCATAGCTTTTGGTACCGTGATACGCGGTGGTACACCCCACTTCGAATATGTATGTAAGGCAGTGACGGAAGGCATTACACAACTGAATGTTACCTTACCTATACCTGTTATCTTTGGTGTACTTACTTTAGACAACGAAGCCCAGGCATGGGAACGCCTTGGTGGCAGCCATGGCCATAAAGGCGAAGAAGCTGCTGTTACAGCGCTTAAGATGATACATAATTCACGGACACTAAAATAGACGAACAATGCACAACGTACAGCTTTTCATTCCCTGCTTTGTAGACCAGCTATACCCTGAAACAGGTATGAATATGGTGAAGGTATTGGAGAAATTAGGCTGTAAAGTGACATACAACCCCAGTCAAACCTGCTGCGGACAACCTGCTTTCAATGCTGGTTACCAAGACGATGCCAAGGCTGTTGCCAAAAAGTTCCTGCACGATTTTGATGGCGATGGTTACATAGTAGGCCCAAGTGGATCTTGCACGGGCTTTGTGCGTAATTATTACAACAACATGCTGGAGAATAGCCCTGACAGACTGTTGAGCGACAAGGTACGTGGCAAGATGTACGAATTCACCGAGTTTCTTACCGAAATACTAAAGGTAGAAGACATAGGTGCCAGTTTTGAAGGCAAAGCTACTTATCACGATGCCTGTGGTGCACTACGTGAATGTGGTATAAAACAAGGCCCACGCAAGTTGCTGGACAATGTAAAAGGGCTGGAACTGGTGGAAATGAAAGAGTGTGAAACCTGCTGCGGCTTTGGCGGTACGTTCGCCATTAAGTTCGAACCAATATCGTTAGGAATGGCGCAAACTAAAGTGAAGAGCGCTATGGATACAGGTGCCACCTACATGATATCAACCGATGTATCGTGCATGATGCATATACAAGGGTATATAAACAAGAATGGCTTGCCGATGCAAACCATTCATATAGCTGACGTTTTAGCCAGCGGCTTGTAATAACCCCACTACTTCCTAACCGGCACCGGCACTAACACAGGTTGTAATGTTTTGTTCTTCGATGCATGTTGCGTCATTTCATCCAGAATGATAATAGCGCCATTACCACCAATATCATAATGGCTCCCATAACCCAGGTCCATAGCCATGATAGATGCGACTGCCTTAGCCTTCTTGCTGGTACCCGCTATGTAGATATCAACATGCTTCTCGTTTATGTTTGGTATCAGCAGATCTTCGTAACCAGTAGGCAAAAAGCACTTGATAACGTGCTGAGATGAAGTAATAGATCTGATTGCCGCCGCAGTAGGTTGCGGGTTGCCTTCCATGAAAGCAGTATAGTCAATGATCACCTTCTTTCTTACATCACCTAATTGGTATGCTACATGCCTTGCTTCATCGGCAGTAGTAGCAATGAATATGATATCGGCTACACTGGCAGCGGCTTGTATACTTGTGTACTTAACATTCTTTGGCAGTGTTGAAATAAGTGGCTGTATATAGTCGTATTCACTGCCGATGAAAACGGTATGCCCGGCTTTAGCAAACTTCCTGGCTATTGTTTCAACACCTGTACCTATTAGTGCGATGTTCATGCTGGCGAAAGTCTTGTAGCTCATGATTAGTCGATTTTGAATAGTGGAATACAAGGGGGATAATGCCCTTTGACGATTCAAATATCATACGTAATACGGCCTAATAAAAGATGACTTCGGTCAGCAGAATGAGTAGAAAGCAGAAGAAATTGAAATGGTTAACTATACATATATTAAAAACAATATACCACCTACTTTGATGATTACAATCATTTTTCTAAAAGAGAAAACCTACCGTTTCCGGTAGGTTCTTAAACATTGTTAGGAGAAAACAACTATGCTAAAGAAGCATCCATTGTTATTTCCATATTGTAGACTTTAGATACAGGGCAGTTTGCCTTCGCATCTTCCGCGCACTCAGTAAACTTAGCAGCATCAATGCCCGGCACTTTAGCACGTACTACTAACTCGCTTTTAGTGATGGCCCCGTTATCTAATATGATAGTACAAGCAGTTTTTATTTCATCAGGAGTAAAACCAGCCTCACCTAAAACAAATGTGAGTTTCATGGTAAAACAGCCTGCGTGTGCAGCAGCCATCAGTTCTTCAGGATTGGTGCCTACGCCTTCTTCAAAGCGGCTACCATAAGAGTATTGTGTTTTATCGAGCACAGTGCTTTGAGTGGTCAGGTTACCTTTACCTTCTTTACCAGAGCCATTCCAAACGGCAGTTGCATTACGTTTCATAGATAATTCTTTTAAAGTTCTGTCCAAAGATATAGGAAATGAATGCCCTAATAATGTGAACTGTTCATTATTTTGTACGACATGGGGTCGAAGCTGGTAATTTTCGTTATTGCCTTTTTATACATCTACATATTCTTCAACAGGTTGAACGACTGGAGAAATGATCATATTGCCTTTCAGTGGGATAGGTCAACTTACTATGTTTACTTGCCTGCAATATTTATTTACGGGGATTTAGCACAACTATCTTTTTATAAAGAGAAGAACCAAGAGTATTTTTTTACAGGATACGATTGGGATGTACCTCCCGGCAATACACAACCTAATGGTCGCGTATTAGATAAATACCCTGTTGGTACAGCAATTATGGAAGCACCTTTTTTCTTTATTGCGCATGCATATTGTACAATCCGGGGTGATGATAAAGCTGATGGGTTCAGCTTACCCTACCAGGAAGCAGTTGCTTTTTGCGCTATGTTCTGGGTTGTATTTGGTTTATTTCTTTGCAGAAGTGTATTTAAAAGAAATTATAGCGATGGAATCATTTGTATCACATTGCTTTGTATCGCATTTGGCACTAATCTGTATCATTATACAGCTTTCGAGCAAGGCATGAGCCACCCTATTTCTTTCTTCTTATTTGCAGCTGTACTTTACCTATCTGTAAAATGGCACGAAAGCTCCAAACGGAAGTATATTTATTGGCTTGCCATTGTATTAGGATTAGTGACACTTACCCGGCCCGTAAACATTGTTGTGGGATTGATCCCACTCTTATGGGGGGTATATAATGCTGATACGTTTAAACAGCGCCTAAAGCTATTAAAGAAACAAATTGCACCTATTGTTATTGGGCTTATTGTATTTTCCTCACTCATATTTACACAGCTAGCATACTGGAAATATATTACAGGACACTGGATATACTATTCTTACGAGGGTGAAGGTTTTAATCTTCCATATTCAAAAATTTATAAAGGGCTATTCAGCTACCAAAAAGGTTGGTTTGTTTATACTCCTATGGCATTGATAGGGATATTGGGCCTTATTGCTGTCGACAAAAAATACAAGCTTTCACTTATCAGCTTTTTTGCTGTAATGATCTACATAACCTTTAGCTGGAAACAGTGGTGGTATGGATGGGGTTTCGGGTGCAGGCCATTGGTAGATACCTACGCAATATTGGCATTCCCATTAGCGGCTTCCTTTACTTATATCTATGAAAAACTTAAGTATTTAAGCATTAAAATAGTCTTTAGTACCATATTAATGTTCTTTATTGGTCTTAATTTATTTCAAACCTACCAGTATTCAAAAATGCTACTACATGGTGATAGAATGACCAAAGCTTTTTACTGGAAGGTTTTTGGCAAACTTGAGAACCATGAGAACATGGATCCATATCTCATTTCTCCTGAAGAATACAATAAAGACAAGGAATAAATAAATTTCTATTTTGCTATAACGCTGCTTTGGCTAAATTTGCAGTCCATTCCAAAAAAGCTACATGCAGCCATCAGTAAAAATCTTTTCGGGTACAGGCTCTACTTACCTGGCCGAGCAAATTGCCCACTCGTTTGGTAAAAAATTGGGGGCTTTAACCATCCAGAAGTTTAGTGATGGTGAGTTTCAGCCTGTTTTCCAGGAGTCGATACGCGGAGATTATGTTTTCCTGGTACAATCGACATTTGCCCCGGCAGATAACCTGATGGAGTTGCTGATGATGATAGATGCTGCACGCAGGGCTTCTGCAGGCTATATAACAGCAGTTATACCCTATTTCGGGTTTGCCCGCCAGGACCGTAAAGACAAGCCACGTGTGGCCATAGCATCGAAACTGGTGGCCAATATCCTTACCGAAGCAGGCGCTAACCGTGTAATGACCATGGACCTGCACGCACCGCAGATACAAGGCTTCTTTGATATACCGGTGGATCACCTGGATAGCTCCGCCATTTTCATACCTTATATTGAAAAACTTAACATAGAAAACCTTATCTTTGCGGCCCCTGATGTAGGCAGTACCAACCGCGTACGTGAGGTAGCGAAGTACTTTGAAACAGATATGGTGATTTGCGATAAGCAACGTAAACGTGCCAATGAAGTAGCAGCGATGACCGTAATAGGCGATGTAGCCGGCAGAAACGTAGTGCTGATAGATGATATTTGCGATACTGCAGGTACATTGAGCAAATCGGCAGCCTTGCTGAAGGAACGTGGCGCATTATCGGTAAGGGCATTTTGTACACACCCTGTACTAAGTGGTAAAGCTTATGAGAATATTGAAAACTCTGAGCTTGAAGAATTAGTTGTTTGCGATACTATACCATTGAAACAAGAAAGCAAAAAAATAAGAGTGTTGCCTACAGCTGAGCTTTTTGCAGTAGCCATCCGCAATACTTTTGAAAATAAATCGATAAGCTCTTTATTTATTCATAGCCACCGCAAATAGTGGTATTGAATAACAGAAATAATTAACGACTGTTTAAACAACAAAACCTGTCCGGCAGAAGCCGTAACCTTAATTTAGAAAAATAGATTTCAACGTCCGGATGTTTGACGGGTATCCAATCGGTGTTGAAAGAAAACAAAACACTAAAAATGAAAAGTGTAAAATTAGAAGGAAAAAGCAGAAGCGACTATGGCAAAAAAGCAACACGCCAAGTTCGTTCTGAAGGATTGGTACCAGGCGTAATATACGGTGGTAAAGAAACTATCCATTTCAGTGTACCTAAGCTGGCCGTTCGTCCGTTGGTTTATACCGGCGAATTCCAACTGGCTGATATTACTGTAGATGGTAAAAGCTACAGCTGTATCCTGAAAGACAAACAATTCGACGTTATTACTGACGAATTGAGCCATATCGATTTCCTGGAACTGGTAGGCGACCGTAAGGTAGTTGCTAACCTGCCTTTGAAATTTGTGGGTCAGCCTGAAGGCGTAAAAGCGGGTGGCCGTTTGGAAGTAAAAGTAAAATCTTTGAAAGTACGTACACTTCCGAAACACCTTACTGAAAGCATCGAAGTAAACATCGAGAACCTGGCACTGAATGAAAACATACGTGTTGAAGATGTAAAGGCTGAAAACATGGAGATCATGAACTCACCACGTATCCCAATAGCTTCTGTAGTTATGACGCGTGCGCTGAAACAAGCTGAAAACGAAGAAAATACAAAAGGCGCCAAAAAATAATTGCCTTTATAATACAAAAAGCCCCGACTACTTGTTGGGGCTTTTTATTTTCTATAAAACCGGCAAAGGCCTGTTTTGGATAATATACATGACTTTGATAGATAGGGTGTGTAATTGGGTTTTACTATGTGCATTGCGTTCGATATAGTAAATAGTTTGTGAGATTTCTTCTACCATTTTTTCAAACACTTCTAATGGCAAAGTCATAGCTGCCAGCTTTTGCACAAACTGTGCTTCTTCTTGTGGAAGCGCAGGTGTATGGCCAGGCATATAACGCATACGTATAGCTTGTTCTAATAACTGAATGATATAATGCAGGAAATTCTTTTGCTGCTCCCTACCCGCCTTGCTCCAGTCTTCAGAAAATTTTGTCACTGCCACACCATTACGTGTAAATAAAGCATTAAACCAATTGCGTACATCTGGGAAGAGATCGTTCCCGGCATGTTGTACCAGGCGCAAAGCTTCAGTATAGCTGCCATTGGCCATATTGGCAACCTGCATCGCCTTCCGTTCATCGGTAAGCGAGCGTAGCACAAGGGCCTGAGCCATATCGGTTATCGCTATTGGTGGCAGGCGCACAATTTGCGTGCGTGAAAGTATAGTAGCCAATACGCTTTCTGTTTCTTCCGCAATGAAGATCATCAATGTATCGGCAGGTGGTTCTTCAATAAGCTTTAGCAGAATATTGCCTTCCTTTCCCAAATATTCAGGACGCCATATAAGCTGTACTTTCTTACCCCCTTCGTACGATTTAAGATTAAGTTCATCTATTATTTCGCGACATTCTTCGGCAGTTATATTCCCCTGTTTGTTTTCAGCATTAATGAACTGCAACCAATCGTAAGTGGTTCCGTAAGGCGTTTGCGCTACAAATTCACGAAAATCTTGCAGAAAGTGCCTGCTCATGGCTTTTGTGCCGGGTTTGGGCGGTATTGAGGGGAAGCTTACATGAAGGTCAGCATGTTCCAGCCTGCCTGCTTTGCGGCAGCCGGGGCATATACCGCAAGAGTCGTCCCTCTTTTTATCTTCACAGAAAATGTATTGAGCCAACGCTAAAGCCAAAGGCAGCCCACCGGTACCTTCATTACCTACCAGTAGTAATGCATGTGGGAAGTGCCCGCTATCCCACATCTGCAAAAGCCCTTTTTTAGTTTGTTGCTGTCCAACTACTTCACTCAATAACATATCCCCAAAGTTGTACACTAAACTTTAAAACTCAAAATCAATAACCCGCAAAGAATATATTTCTGAGAATATTTTGCAGAATAAAAAACAGTATATAAATTTGATATCAAAATAATATCAAAAAGAATTTACTATGGAAAAGATCATCAAACCAATGAACGGGTACCTGGCCTTCGCAATAGCTATTATATCATTCCTTGCATCCATTTACCTATTTGCTACTGCCGAGAACAACCCTATGCAAATAATACCAGGTATTATATTAATAGTTATCGCTATTTTTTTAAGCAAAGGATTAATGATCATTCAGCCTAATAATGCACGTGTACTGAACCTATTTGGTAAATATGTGGGTAGCGTAAAGGATAACGGCCTCTTCTTTGTAAACCCATTTTACCTGCCTACTAAACTTACGTTAAGGGCACAAAACCTTGCTACCCCCACTCTTAAAGTAAATGACAAGATGGGTAACCCTATTGAAATAGCTGCGGTATTGGTGTGGCAGCTTCAGGACACTTACAAGGCTGCATATGAAGTAGCTGACTATATGGCCTATGTACGTATACAAAGTGAAGCCGCAATAAGGCACCTTGCCAATAGTTTTGCTTATGATAATATTGAAGATGAAAATGCTGCCATTACTCTGCGTGGTGGTGGGGATAAAGTGAGCGAATTGCTTGAAAAAGAACTGATAGATAGATTGAAAACAGCAGGCATACAAATAATTGAGGCGCGTATAAGCCACCTTGCGTATGCACAGGAAATAGCAGGCGCTATGCTGCAACGCCAGCAAGCTACAGCCATAGTAGCTGCACGCTATAAAATAGTAGAAGGTGCAGTAGGTATGGTTGAAATGGCACTTGAGGAACTGAGTAAGAAAAACATTGTAACATTGGATGAAGAAAAGAAAGCTGCTATGGTAAGCAACCTTATGGTAGTACTTTGTGGTGAACGTGGTGCACAGCCTGTACTAAATACAGGGTCATTATATCAATAATATAATTTTATAGTGAGCGAGAAAAAAAGCTTTGTACTAAGGATAGATACGGAAACGTATAAAGCCATTGAAAAATGGGCCGCTGACGATTTCCGTAGTGTAAACGGCCAGATAGAATGGTTGATAGATAAAGCTTTGAAAGAAGCAGGCAGAAGAAAGAAACCTAATAAACCGCTGGATAACACCAAACAATAATTATCAAATGATTTTACTGTAACGGCTGCAATAAATGCAGCCGTTTTGTTTTGCTGCAATTAGGGTTATAGTGCCCAAATAGCCGTAACTTTCTTCTCCGAAAATGGATATCGCGATGATAATGGAGCAATTGAAAAATGAAACAAAAGAGGCGCATCAGTTGCTGGAGAGGCTCCTTATCCCCTACATAAAGCAAACAAATACAATAGAAGCATACATACGCTTGTTACAGATGTTTTACGGGTATATGAAACCTGTGGAAGCACTTATTGACGAACATATTGCCAAAGAAAAAATACCGTTTTATAGCAGCCGCAGGAAAGCACAAAGTTTATTGCACGACCTTACTTACTGGAAGCATAATGTCCTGCCACCACTTGCCGATGAATTGCCGGAAATAACAAACCACTACCAGGCCCTTGGCGCTATGTATGTATTTGAAGGATCAACACTCGGCGGTAGTATTATCAATAAAATTTTGATGGAAAACCTTGGCAAAGATTCGCAAGAAGGGTTTTCTTTTTACAATGGCTATGGAGATGAAACCAGGGAAATGTGGACATCATTTACAGAAGCAGTAAATAACACCCAAATGGATTCAAATGACAGGAATGAAATAGTAATGGCAGCTAACGATACGTTTACAAAATTTAAAAACTGGGCCGCAGGCGCCTTGATATACGCAGATGCAGAAGAAAAATTATGATTCAGAATTTTGCGGTAGTGTGCCGCTGAATTTTGTAAACCAAATACAAGCTTATGGAGCGCTACTTGTTTTAGATCGCACTAATTTCAACATCATACAGGTGAGCCGGAATATTTCAACAACGCTTGAAATGGAACCGGAGCAAGTAATAGAAACCAACTTTGGCAACTATATTTTACCTGAAGAATTTACGACCCTGAAAAATGCTGCGGCCAAAAATGCAAAGCAAATTCCATTGCATTTTACATTTAAAAACGGCAAGCGCAACCTTGGCATCATCCATTCTAAAGATAACATGTTACTTATAGAATTGGAGCCAATAGAAACGGCAGGTGGTGCAAGTGAACATAGTTTTATAACAGTTTACCAGGAAGTACGACTGGCCATGGCAGCGATTGACAATGCCCACAATCTTGAAGATGCATGCAGTATAACGGTAAAAGAATTAAAACAATTTTCAGGTTTTGACAGGGTAATGATATATAAGTTTGATGAAGACTGGAACGGCAGTGCTATCGCAGAGATAAAAGAGCAGGATATGGAACCATACCTTGGCCTTAGGTTTCCCGCGTCTGATATACCGAAGCAAGCGAGGGCACTATATCTGAAAAATGCTTACCGGCAAATACCCGACCGTAATTATACACCCGTAAAGCTATATCCCATTATTAATCCACAAACTAATTCATTTACTGACCTGTCGGATTGTAATTTACGCGGCGTTCCGGCTGTGCACCTGGAATATTTAGGTAATATGAATGCGACATGCTCCATGTCAACACGCATTATTAAAGACGGTAAACTATGGGGCTTGATTTCCTGCCATCATAAAACACCTAAATATCTCAATTATGAGCAATGCACTGTGTTCGAACTATTATCTAATGTGATATCTACTAAAATATCATCGCTGCAAAGCCACAAAGATCTTGTATTGCGAAATATGTTACGAGATGTACAGACTACCCTCATACAACATCTTTACAAGGAACAAAATGATAAATTATTCAATGGGCTGAACGATTCAGGGAAATCTATCCTGTCGTTGCTCAATGTTGATGGTGTAGCTGTAGTTCATGATAATAATATTGATACAGTAGGCACTGTACCTGAAAAAAACGACATCAGGAACCTGGTATTATGGCTACAATCTAACGTAACCAACCACACTTATTATAACACTTCTATTTCAGCTGAATATGATGCAGCCAGAAAATACAGTAAAATAGCAAGTGGCATGATTGTTTTACCTATCCATGCTGAAAAAGGTGAATATATAATTGGTTTCAGGCCTGAGGCTGAGCAACAAATACAATGGGGCGGCAACCCTGATGATGCTATACAGTTTGAAGCCGATAATAAAAATTATCATCCAAGAAACTCTTTCAGCATGTGGAAACAAACTGTTAAAAACGCCAGTTTGCCCTGGCACCAGCAAGAATTGGAGATTGCTGAAGAGTTCAGGCACACAATTGTAGAGTATGCACTTAAGAATGTTGACAGGTAAATTTTGAGGTTTGGCTACAAAAGCAAAGAAGGAATATAAAAACACCACGATAAATAACGGGCAACCTGAAAACGGACAACGACGTTATGTAGTAGCTATTGGCGCTTCAGCGGGTGGGCTTGAGGCTATTCATTCTTTCTTTGATAATATGCCTGAGACCCATAGCCTGTCATTCATTATCATTCAGCACTTATCACCCAACCATAAAAGCCTGCTTGCAGAACTTGTAGCGAAACATACAAGTATGAAGGTATATGAGGTTAAGAACAATATGCCAGTTGATCCCGGTTGTATTTATATCATTCCGCCGAAAAAATTAATGACGATAAGAAATGGTGTATTAGAACTTTCTGAAAAATCTGCAACCGACCAAAGCCCTAATACTGCCATAGATATATTCCTGCAATCGCTGGCAGCAGACCAAAAAGAAAAAAGCATTGCGATCATACTATCCGGCACGGGTACCGATGGCTCCAGAGGTATAGAACAAATTAAGGAAGAGAACGGGTTTGTATTTATACAAGAACCGGAAACAGCAAAGTTTGATGGTATGCCACGCAGTGCCATATCGAAAGGCGTAGGTGACATTATTTTACCACCAGATAAAATGCCTGCTGAACTTATTAATTATGTGAACGGAGATGAAAGCCCCAATAACGACAGCGGTATTGCACCGGAAACGCTAAAAACTATATTCGGATTAATATCAAGCGAAACAGGCAGTGATTTTACTAACTATAAATTACCTACCATATTCAGACGTATCAACAGGCGCATTTTCATTACTAAATCGAGCGATGTAAACGAATATGTAGAAATATTGAAGAAGAATCCCGACGAAGTACAAATGCTTAGCAGGGAGTTTCTTATAGGTGTAACAAGATTTTTCAGGGATAAGGAAGCATTTAAAATAATAAACACAAAGGTTTTACCTGATATTTTAGCTGCTAAAAAAGATGGTGATACTGTAAAAATTTGGGTAAACGCATGTAGTACAGGAGAAGAAGCATATTCGCTGGCTATGCTCATACACAGGCAAATAAAAAAATCGGGCAGGGATGTTAAAATAAGAATATTTGCAACCGATGTAGATGAAATAGCAATAGCCACTGCTTCTAAGGGTACGTATCTTAGCACAATAAAAAAGGATATAGATGAAGATCTATTCGACAAATATTTTACAGTAAACGATAAATATTGTACAATAATACCCGAACTACGCAAGCTAATAGTATTTGCCAAACACGATATCCGCAAAGACCCTCCT